>DASRHM010000112.1:0-25702 GCA_035650575.1 Dehalococcoidia bacterium
CAAAGTACGTCGCGCTCGCCTTGGTCGAGATGATGCCGACGATCTGCACCTCCCGCGTCGTGCCGGTGGCCGCGTTGCGCACCTGTATCGTGATGGGCTCGAACGTCTTGTCGGTGTCCTTCACGCCTTCGAGCGAGAACGTCGGGCCGCCGATGCTGAAGCCGCCGTTGCTGGGGATCGCGAATGCGTCGATCACCGCCTGGTCGGGATGGTCGGCGAGCGACTTCCAGACGGCCGCGTCGCTGTCGAGTCCGGTCGCGCGCGCCTGGAAGGTGATGGCGTTGTTCGCGATGAAGCCGCTGCTCAGGCCGAGGATAAAGTAGCGGCCGAACTCGTCGGAGGTGCCATCCGGCCTCGGCGCCATCCGCACCTGCGCGATGCGCTGGTTCGCGACGTCGATGCGGTCCGCGCGCTCGATCTGCGATGCGTCGAATCCGTTCTGCTGCAGCTCGGCGGGCAGGTTCTTGATCGGGTTGTTCGAATTCTCCTGCACCTGCACGTCGTAACCGCCGAGCGCCTCCTTGCCGAGGAAGAGGCGGCTGAAGTTCGAGTTCATCGTCGACATCATCACGAGCGCGAAGACGACGAGCGCGATCATCGCGATCGTCATGCCGGTGCGGAACTTGTTCGCGAGCGGGTGGGCGACCGCCATGCGGATCGAGGGGATGAGCGACGAGAACGAGTTGCCGGAGTAGGTCAACAGCCGCAGCATCAGGTCCGCGTTGTAGATCAGCACGAAGGTCGCCGCCGCGACCATCGCGATGCCGCTCAGGAAGAACATCTCGATGCCGCCGTCGAGGTCGCCGGTGAACGGGATATCGTTGCCGGCGCCGAGGATCCAGAACACGAGCAGGAAGACGCCCATCGCCGTGAAGGCGGGCCGCGCGGCGGCGCCCAGCCGGCGCGCGAGCAGCGTGATCCCGAGCGCGAGCAGCGTCACGCCGAACGTATAGGGGAACGCCTTCCTCGCGGAGAGCCCCAGGAGCACGAGCAGCGGGCCGAGCAACGTGCAGGCGATGCCGAAGAACAGCGACCAAAAGCCGGCGCGCCGCGTGACCGCGTCCGGCACGTCGCGGATCGCGCTCACGATGTTCAGGTTGCTGATGCGCCAGGAGGAGAAGGTGACGGTCACGAACGTCAGCACGATGCCCAGACAGTAGCTGACGATGAGACTCCGGGGCGTGACGTGGAAGACGATCGAGAGGTCGAACGCCGCGAAGAGGCGCGCCATGATGCCCACCATGACCAGCGAGACGGCGACGCCGAGCGCGCAGCCGACCGCCGCCGACATGACGTTGTAGGCCATCCCCTCCGACATGAAGATCTGGATCAGGTGCGTGCGCTTGGTGCCGACGGCGCGCGTCATCCCCATCTCCATCTTCCGCTCCGCCGCGAGCATCACGAAAATCAGGAAGATCAGCAGCAGGCCGGAGGCGATCGAGAACAGGCCGAGGACGACGAAGAACGCGGTCAGCCCGCTCGCCGCATCGGCGGCGGTCTTGACGAGCGACGCCTTCGTGTCGTCGGCGCGCCACTGCGTGCCCGCGAGCTTCCCGTTGAGCTCGTGGGTGACGGCGCGCGATGCCGCGAGCCCGCCCCGCACGTCGCCCTTGTTCGACACGGCGATGAAGTCCACCTGGTCCGGCCGTTCGAGCAGCTGCTGCGCGGCCGGCAGGCCCATCGCCAGGCCCTTGTTGTCGGAGACGAGCGCCCCGGTCAGCACGCGGTCCTTGACGATGTCCTTCACCGTGAACTCATGCGGCTCGCCGCGCACGAAGAGCGTGAGCGGTCCGCCGGGACGCAGGTCGAGCGCGTCGGCGGCCGACTCGTCCGCGTACAGCTCGTCCGGGCCGAGTTCCGCGAGCGAGAGCTGGCGCCCGTCGCGCGATTCGATATCCGGGAAGCCGTCCATCTGCGCGGGGTTGGGCGCGACGAGGTTCACCGAGGGCTCGGTCTGGCCCGCTTCGGCGTTGCTGACCGGGACGGTCGTCTGGAGGACGCCGACGGCGCCATCGACGCGAGGGCTCGTGCGGAACTCCTGAACGAACCGGTCGGCCTGGGTCTGCGGGATGGGGACGGCGGTGTTCAGTGTCGCCGCGTCGAACTGGCCCTCGCCCTCGTCGGTCTGCGCCTGGACGACCTCGTCGATGCTGTGGAGCTGGCCGTAGGCCTGGTTCGTGATGCTGTAGTTGACGGTGTCGCCGATGCTGAACGCCGCCGACACGATCAGCGTGCTGAGCATCAGCCCGATGACGATCAGGACGGTCTGCGCCCGCCGGCGCGGGATGTTGCGGATGCCGATGAGGAACATCACCCGGTTGCGCAGCACGACCCAGCCGATGGTGGCGGCGACGACGGCGAGCGCGATCAGCAGCGCCACCATGATGGTGTTCATCGAAATGCCGAAGAGCTCGTTCATTTGCCGGCCGCCGTCGCTTCCTCGCTGATGATGCGGCCGTCCTGCATCCGCACGATGCGGTGGCAGCGGGCGGCGACCTCCGGCGCGTGGGTGACGATGACGAACGTCTGTCCCTGGCGCCCGTTGAGGTCCGAAATGAGGTCCATGATCTCGCTGGCGTTTTGCGTGTCGAGGTCGCCGGTCGGCTCGTCGCCCCAGACGATCGCCGGCGTATTCACCAGCGCGCGCGCGATGGTCACGCGCTGGCGCTGGCCGCCGGAGAGCTGCGCGGGCTTGTGGCGCGCCCACTCGCGCAGGTGCACGAGGTCGAGCGCCTCGACCGCCTTCGCGCGCGCGACGGCGGCTTTTGTGCCGCTCACGAGCAACGGCAGCTCCACGTTCTCGACGGCGCTCAGCACGGGCAAGAGGTTGTAGAACTGGAACACGAAGCCCATCTGCTTCGCGCGGAACTCGGTCCGCTTGTTGTCGGACATGCGGTTGATGTCCTGGCCGTTGATCAGGATGACGCCGCCATCGATCGTGTCGAGCCCGCTGAGGCAGTTGAGCAGCGTCGTCTTGCCGCAGCCGGACGGGCCCATGATCGCGACCATCTCGCCGCGCGGCACCTTGAGGCTGACGCCACGGAGCGCCTGCACGGTGACATCGTCCGAGGAGTGGTACGTCTTCACGACGTCGGTCGCATCGATGATCAGGTCGGAGCCGTCGCGCGATACGGCGGCCGGCTGCGGCGCGGATCGGGTCGAGATGCTCATGGCGGGGCCTCCGGAGGCGGTGCGTGGGCCGCGACGGCGCGCGACGGGCTTCCAGCCTAGCAAATCCGCACTCGCCGCCCACGTCGCGGACGTTGCGGAAACCGCAGCGCCGTCGCGCCGCCGCTCAGCGAAGCGCGGCCTCGACGGCGTCGGCGATCGCGCGATGCCCGGCGTCGTTCGGATGCGGGTCGGACCGCGTGTCGAGCACGTGCGTCAGCGCGTCGCCATGTCCCTCGAAGGCGGGCGCCGCATCGGCGATGCGCACGTTGTCGCGTCGTGCGGCGAGGGATCGCAGCGTCGCCGCGAGGCGCGGCAGCACGCGCGCGGCGGGCGCCTCGAACGGGTGGCCGGTGTGGGAGAAGAAGTTGGGGTACGCCAGCAGCACGATCGGGACCCGCGCGTCCGCTTCCCGCAGCGCGGCGAGGATGCGGTCGAGGCGTCCCGCGAGCGCCGCGAGCGTCTCGTCGAGCGGGCATGCGGCGGGCAGCGGATCCTGCACGCAGGCGGCGTTGGGGATCAGCGCCGCGAGGTCGTTGCCGCCGGCCGAAATGACGACCGCCCGCACGCCGTCCGCGCGCAGCGCGGCGACGGCGGGGTCGAGCTGGACGTCGAGCACGTCCTGCGTCGTGGCGCCGGCGCGCGCGAGGTCCTCCGCCCGCAGCCCTTCGTCGGCCGCGACGAGCGCGACGAACCCCGTCGTCGCGGCGTCGCTCGCGCCGTTCCCGGCGGCGACCGAGTCGCCGAGCGCGAGCAGCACGCCGCCGGCGGGCGCGGTCGCATCGCCGCCGCTGCCCGTGCGAGAACAGGCGACGAGCGCCATCGAGACCGCGATCCCGAGCGCCGGCAGCCCCGCCGCGGCGAGCGCACGCCTTAGCCGTCGCATCCCGGATCCCAGATCGCGCCCTCGAGCAGCAGGACCGGATCGGAGGTCGCGCGCAGCTTGGCCAGGTCGTCGCGGCGCTCCCACATCGCGAGCGCGGAGACAGCCGCGTCGAAGGCGTCCTCGCTCGATCGCGCCTCATCCCAGCCCGCACCCGTGAGCCCGCGCCCGTCGAGGTACGCCTCCCGCGCAAGACGATCGCTCTTTCGCACGGGCCCGGTGAGCAACCGCGGGTAGATCTCCACCGCGACGACGGGTCTCGTGCCCTCGAAGAACGGCCACACCGCGATCCCTGCCGCCTGCAATCGGAGCAGATATGGCATCCCGCGCAGCGACCCCGTCCCGACCGCGCCCGCGCCGCCGACCTGGAACACCGACTTCGGCCGGATCCCGTCGCGGCCCGGCGCGTACGCCTCCTCGGTGCGGCGGAAGGGCGGGCATCCGTCGTCAGCCGCCGGCCGCTTGCGCCCCGGCCGCCCCCAGAACGGCGGCGCGCACGCGGCGAGCCACGCGTCGCCGTGCTCCGCGACGCGCGCCCAGAACTCCGCCGCGGATGCGGCGTGCTGGCGTACGAACCACGCCGGCATCGAGAACGCGAAATCGAGCCCGATCGCGCACGCGCCATCGCTGGCGAGGCGCAGCACCTCCTCGACGGCCGCTTCCCGCGACGGCTGCCGCTGCAGCCGCACCAGTTCCCCGCGGCTCACTTCGGCGAGCCAGATCTTCGAGCCGGCTCGGTCGAGCGCGCCGGACCAGTCGACGGCGATTGCGCGCTCCATGCTCAGTCCAGCGGAACCACGGCGATGGCGTCGTACACGGCGCCGCCGCGTTGCAGCGTGGAGCGCATGAGGCTCACGCGCTCGACCCGGAACGCCGGGAAGCGCGGCACGCGCGCCGGGTCGTAGCGGCCGACGGTGACCCTGCTCTTCGACAGGAAGGGCTCGAGCGCCGCCGAGAGCCGGCGCATCGCGTCCGGCGTCGCGTCGTCGCGCACGCGCGCCAGCGTGAGGTGGGCGGAGAACGCGCGCTTCTCGGTGGGAAACCCCATCGGCGCGAGCGCGCCCTCCACGCGGGAGGCGAGACCGGCCAGTGCGCCCGTGTCGCCCGCGACCCCGACCCAGAGCACGCGCAGGTTGGTCGGGTACGCCTCGCGCGGGAACTGGCGCCGGAAATGCGGGTTGCGCCCGCCGTGGAACGCGCCGAAGCCCTCCGGCTGCAGCTCGAACGGCTTCGCGCCGGCGAGCGCCCGCCGCAGCGCGTCCTCGACGGCGGGCACGCTGGGCTCGGGGGTCGCGCCGAGGAACTTCAGCGTGATGTGGATGCCCTCGGGCCGCACCCAGCGCAGCCCCTCGTCGACGCCGGCGCGCTGCAATGCGTCGACCGCCGCGTCGAGCGCGTCGCGCACGTCATCCGGCAGCTCGACGGCGACGAACAGGCGCACGGTGCGCGGCCCCGGCGTCGTCACAGCCCCAGCAGCTCCCGGGAGTTGCCGCCCACGATCGCGGCGAGCTCCTCGTCGCTGAGCCCCGCGGCGCGGGTGCGTTCGAGCGCCCGCCGCTGCGACGTCAGCGGGAAATCGCTCCCCCACAGGATCTTCTCGTGGCCCACGAGGTCGATCGCGCGCCGGTAGATCGCCGGGTCGTAGAGCAGGTGCTCCGCCGATGTGTCGAACCAGGTCGTCGCCAGCGCGTCGCGCACCTCCGGCATCAGCGTGTAGAACGGCAGGCCGCCGCCCCAGTGCGCGGCGATGATGTGGACGCCCTGCGCCGCCTGCGCGAAGGCGCAGAGCGCCGCCGGCGCCAGCCCGCGCTTCCCGGCGTACTGGTGGCCGGCCGGCTCGCTGACATGGAACAGCAGCACCAGGTCGAACGCCGACGCCGCCCAGGCGAGCAGGTCCGCCTCGTCGCTGTCCGCGAGGTCATAGCCGCTCTGCTCGGGACGCAACTCGCCGATGCCGCGCGCCCCCGCCGAGGCGAGCGCGCGCAGCGTCGCGCGCGGGTCGGCGGCGCCGGCGCGCGGCGCCTCCTCGAACTCGGCGCCGCCGTGCCGCCCGACGGCCAGCGGCGGCAGCGAGACGAACGGGATCAGGCGCCCGCCGGAGCGCGCGGCGGCATCGAGCAGGTACGCGTTGGTCTCTTCGATCAGCCCGGCGTCGCGCCAGGCGAAGTTCGCGATGACGCTGTGCGCCACTCCCGCCTCGTCCATCGATGCGAGCACGTCCTCGGCCGTCGCCATCGCCGCCTTCGGGTCCGCGTAGATCTCCGCGAACGCCGGCTCGCTCGCCACCAGCTCCGCGCGGCGCTCGCGCACCGAAGGCGGGAAGACGTGCGTGTGCGCATCGATGATCATGCGGCGAGCATCCCCGCCCGCGCCGATTCGCGCTGCGCGCGCGCGACGAAGCGCCCCACGAGCGTCTCGAGCTCGGCGCGGTCCGGCGGCTGTCCGAGCGCGACGGTCGTGATGGCGCCGGTGATCCGCCCGGCGCGCACGAACACGGTATCGGCGACGAAGTTCACGGTGAACCCGTCCGCGAACGTCGCCTTGCCGCTCGAGCGCCAGGCGAACGACTCGTCGCCTTCTTGCGGGAAGTCGACGTCCTTCACGACCTGCGTGTCGCTGATCTTCGTGCCGCCGCCCTCGTTGATGAGGAAGTCCGCGACGGTGCTCTCCGGCAGCGCGCGCACGTACGCCATCGACGCGGCGGCGCCGTCCGGCGTCTCGAAGATCGTCGCGGTGTTCATGATCTGCGCCGTCCTGCCGCTGAAGACGAGGTCCGGCGTCGCCGGTGCGCTGTACTGCACGCGGTAGGCGAGCACCTGGCGCCACTCCTCGTACTGCTTGCGCGCCTGCTCGGTGTCCGGCCGCGCCCGGGCGCTCTCATCGTTCGTCTGCACCCGCGCCAGGTCCTGCGTGAAGTCCGGGCCCGCGTCCTCCGGCGGCACGACCGCCGCGCGCAGCTTCTCTTCGGCTCGCGCCTGCGAGAGCTCGCCCGAGCCGCCGCACGCGACGGACAGCAGGGCGACGGCGGCGGCGAGCGCCGCCAGCGCCAGCGCCCGGCGCCTCACCGCGACGCGCGTTCCAGCGCCCGCCCGAAGCGCATGACCGCTTCCGGGATGTCCTGCTCGGCGACGTTGCTGTAGCACAGCCGCACGAAGTTGTTGCCGCTGCCGTCGTCGAAGAACGCGCGTCCGCCGACGTAGGCGACGCCTTCGTCGTTCGCCGCCTCGAACAGCCGCCGCGTGTCCACGCCCTCCGCCAGCTCGAGCCAGAGGAAGAAGCCGCCCGCCGGCACCTGCCATCGCCCGTACGCGGCGCAGCGCTCGTCGAGCGCCGCGATCATCGCGTCGCGCTTGCGGCGATAGATCTCGATCACGCGCTCGACGTGGGCGTCGAACGCGCCGGAGTCGCAGAACTCGGCGATCACGCGCGATGCCCACGGCGAGACGCCCATGTCGAAGCGCATCCGCGTGATCGCGTCCACGACGGGCTTCTCGCCCATCACCCAGCCGACGCGCAACCCCGTTGCGAGCGTCTTGCTGAAGGTGCCGAGGAGCACCGCGCCCGCGCCCCCGGCGAGCGCGTAGAACGACGGCGGCGTCCCGGCGCCGAAGCCGATCCGCCCGTACGCGTCGTCCTGCACGATCAGGATCCCCTCGCGCTTGCACAGGTCGACGATCCGCTCGCGCCGCTCGAGGGAGAGCGTCGCCGCCGCCGGGTTGTGGTAGTTCGAGATGGTGTAGAGCAGCTTCGCGCGCTTGCCCTCCGCCTTCACGCGCGCGATCTCCGCCTCCAGCGCGTCGCAGTCGAGCCCGTCGTCATCGAGCGGGATGCCGGCGATCTCCGGCAGGCACGACTTGATGGTGCGCACGCTGCCCGGGAAGCTCGGCCGCTCGATGAGCGCGACGTCGCCGGGGTCGAGGAACGTCTCGCAGATGTTCTCGAGCCCGCCCGCCGACCCGCACGTGATGACGAAGTTGTCCTCGCCCGTGTCGAGCCCTTCGCGGCGGTTGATGTCGCGCGCCAGCCAGTCGCGCAGCCCGGGGTAGCCCTGCGGCCCGCCGTACATCAGCGCGAACGTCCCTTCGCGCCGCAGCACGCGCTCGTTGCAGGCGATCAGATCGTCGATCGGCAGCGAGCCCGGGTCGGGGATGCCGCCGGTGAGCTGGATCGGCTCGACCCTGGGCGGCGGCAGGTCGCGCGCGGCCCACGGGCTCCACTCCATCGCCCGTCCGCGCTCGGACACGGCCTGCTCCCAGTTCCAGGCGGCGCCCTCCATGAACCCCGGCGTCTTCGCGTCGTCCGTCATGACGCCTCCTTCCCCCGCGCCGCGACGCGCGCCGCCGCCGCGCGGAACCGCTCGTGGTGCTCCGGCGAGCCGCGCAGCTCGCGGTTCCACTCGACCTCGCGCCGCGCGGCGTCCTCGCTGCCGGTGGCGCGGTCCACCACTTCCTTCGTCGCGATGAGCGCCTGCGGCGAGTTCGCGGCGATCTGCCGCGCCATCTCGCGCGCCGCCGCCTCGACGTCCTCGTGCGGCACCACGTGGTTGACCAGGCCGATGCGCAGCGCCTCCTCGGCGCGGACGACGCGGCCGGTGAACAGCAGCTCCTTTGCCACCGCGGCGCCGACGACGCGGGGAAGCTGCGCCCCGCCGACGACGAGCCCGTACGCCGCGCCCGGGAAGCGGAACGCCGCGCCTTCGGAGGCGATGCGGATGTCGCAGGTGACGGCGAGCAGCGCGCCGCCGCCGTAGGCGCTGCCGTTGATGCAGCCGACGACGGGCTTCGGGAATCGCGCGAGCCGCGCGATGCACTGCCCCATGCCGTCGCTGCGCCCGCGGTCGGCGATCTGCGCCACCGCCTCGGTCATATCGGCGCCGGCGCTGAACGCGGTCCCGGTGCCGGCGATGACGACGCACACGGTCTCGGGGTCCGCCTCGAGCCCGTCGAGCGTCTCGATGAACCTCGAGGAGAGCGCGCGGTCGAAGGCGTTGTGCTTCTCGGGGCGGTTGATCCGCACGAAGGCGACGCCGCCGTCGCGGTCCGTCTGGACGAGGTCGCTCATGGCCCCGATTGTACCGCCGGCCCGGCGCTTGACGGGCGGCCGCGGGCGTCTATGATCGCGCAATCCGGGAAGGAGGCCGCGATGCCGCGATACGTGGTGCTCTACACGTTCACCGACGAGGGCGCGAAGCACGTCCGGGAGACCGTCAAGCGCGCGGGCAAGGTCCGCCAGCGCAACGCCGCGCTCGGCTTCAAGGTCGAAGGCGTGTACTGGACGCAGGGCCCGTACGACATGGTGGCGATCGTCGACGCGCCGTCGGAGGAGGCGATGATGGGCGGCATGATCAACGTCCTGGGCGCCGGCAACGTCCACAGCGTCAGCATGCGCGCGTTCGATGCGACCGACATGTCCCGCATCCTCGCGCAGACCCCGGACGAGGAGTAGCGGCCCCTCCGCGCACTGGGCCGGATCGCGTGGCACGCGCGCGGCCGACGCCGTAGGCTGGCTTCGTGTCCGCCCCGAAGCTCGTCATCGCCACGAACAACCCGGGGAAGCTGCGGGAGTTCCGCGAGCTCCTCGACGGCTGCGGCTTCGAGCTGGTCACGCCCGCCGACCTCGGCGTTCCCTTCGGCCCGGAGGAGACCGGCGCGACCTTCGAAGAGAATGCTAAGATCAAGGCCGTCGAGGCGGCGCGGGCGACCGGGCTGATCTCGCTGGCCGACGACTCCGGGCTGGAGGTCGATGCGCTGGCGGGGCGCCCGGGGATTTTTTCCGCCCGTTATGCCGGCGCCGGCATGACGGATCCGGAGCTCAGCGACGAGGACCGCGTGCGCATCGTCCTCGACGAGATGCGCGGCGTGCCCGACGACCGTCGGTCGGCGCGGTTCCGGTGCGTCATCGCCATTGCCACGCCGGGGGGCACGGTGCAGACGGTCGAGGGCGTGTTCGAGGGCCGGTTGACGCACGAGCCGCGGGGCGCGAACGGCTTCGGATACGACCCGATATTCCTGGTGCCGGAGCTCGGAAAGACGAGCGCCGAGCTGCCGCCGGAGGAAAAGAACGCGATGAGCCACCGCGGGCAGGCGGCGCTGAAGGCGCGCGAGGTGCTGAGGCAGATGAGCGATGGCCGTCCTACCATCTGAGTTGCCGCTCGTCGAGGACGGCGCCGCGCCCCTGCGCGACCGCTTCGCGCGGCCGTTGCGCGACCTGCGCATCTCCGTCACGGACCGCTGCAACTTCCGTTGCCGCTACTGCATGCCGCGCGAGGTGTTCGGCGGCGACTTCGCGTTCCTGCCTCGCTCGGAGATCCTGACGTTCGAGGAGATCGCGCGCGTGGCGCGCGTCTTCGCGCGGCACGGCGTGCGCAAGCTGCGCCTCACCGGCGGCGAGCCGACGCTCCGCGCCGGGCTGGCGCGCCTCGTCGAGATGCTGGCGGCGATCCCGGACGTCGACATCGCCCTGACGACGAACGGCTCGCTGCTCGCACAGCTCGCGCGCCCGCTCGCCGAAGCCGGGCTGCGCCGCGTGACCGTGAGCCTCGACTCACTCGACGAGGACGTGTTCCGGCGCATGAACGACGCCGACTTCCCCGTCTGGGCGGTGCTGCAGGGCATCGACGCCGCGGCCGGGGCGGGGCTGGGGCCGGTGAAGATCAACGCCGTCGTGCGGCGAGGCGTCAACGACCACACGGCGGTCGCGCTCGCCCGGCACTTCAAGGGCAGCGGCCACATCGTGCGGTTCATCGAGTACATGGACGTCGGCTCGACGAACGGCTGGCGCCTCGACGACGTCGTCCCCGGCGAGGAGCTGGTGCGGACGATCGGCGCCGAGATGCCGCTCGTGCCGGCCGCCCCGAACTACGATGGCGAGGTCGCCCGCCGCTGGCGCTACGCCGACGGCAGCGGCGAGATCGGCGTCATCGCGTCCGTCACGCAGCCGTTCTGCGGCGCCTGCACGCGCGCGCGCCTCTCCGCGGAAGGCAAGCTGTACACGTGCCTCTTCGCCGCCCGAGGCACCGACTTCCGCGCGGCGCTGCGCGCCGGGGCGAGCGACGACGACCTGTCGGAGATCGTCGCGCGTGTCTGGCGCGCGCGGGACGACCGATACTCCGAGCTGCGCTCGCAGGCGACGGCGGACCTGCCGCGCGTCGAGATGTCGTACATCGGTGGCTGACGACCAGCGCCTGAGCCACGTCGACGCCGAGGGGCGCGCGCGGATGGTGGACGTCGGCGCGAAGGACGACACGCGCCGCGAGGCGACGGCGCGCGGGCGCGTCACGATGCGGCCGGAGACGCTCGCGCTCATCGCCTCGGGCGGCCTGCCGAAGGGCGACGTGCTCGCCGTGGCGCAGCTCGCCGGCATCATGGCGGCGAAGCGCACCCCCGACCTGATCCCGATGTGCCATCCGCTGCTGCTCACGGGGATCGACGTCACCGTGGCGCCCGACGAGCAGGCGTCGTGCGTGGAGATCGAGGCGACCGTGCGCACGACCGGTAAGACGGGCGTCGAGATGGAGGCGCTGACCGCCGTCGCCGTCGCCGCGCTCACCGTCTATGACATGTGCAAGGCCGCCGACCGGGCGATGCGCATCGAGGCCGTGCGCCTCGTCCGCAAGGCGGGGGGCAAATCCGGCGACCTGGCCCTCGAGTAGCGGCGGCGCATCTCCTGACAGATCGGCGTCAGGAGGGCAGTTGACGCGGCCCGCCTGCTGACAGAATGCTGTCAGCAGCGCCGTCGTAGGATAGGCTGTGCCGCCGTCACCCGGCGGACAGGAGCGGGGATGCCGGCAGGCCGCGTGCGAATCCAGGGTCCGGCCGGCGCCGCGGGCCGGGGCGGCGCGCGCCCCGCCGCTCGCTGACACCAGGGCATCCGCCCGCCCGCACGCCCGCCGATGGCCACGGCGAGCGCGGCGGACGGGCGACCGGCGGCGCCAGGGCCCGGCGCCGCATCGCCGAAACCCGAACAAGCCGGAGCAAAGGAGTGACGCATGGAAGTGACCGGATTCGTCGTCAACGTGACCAGCGAGAACCCCGAGCGGCTGAAGGAGTTCTATCGGGACATCGTCGGCCTGCAGCCGAACCCGGACGCCGGCGAGGCCGCCTTCAACGTCAACGGGTCGATGTTCATCATCGACGGGCACAGCGAGACGAAGGGGCCGGCGAAGGAGCCGCAGCGCGTGCTGATCGATTTCTTCGTCGATGACCTGGCGAAGGAGCAGAAGCGCCTGGAGGAAAAGGGCGTGAAGTTCTTCCGCACGGCGGGGAAGGAGTTCTGGGGCGGCGTCATCTCGTCGTTCACCGACCCCGACGGCAACTACGTGCAGCTCATCGAGTTCAAGCCGCCGGAGGCGTAACCGGCGGAGAGGTCGCGGATGCGGCGTGCGGACCGGCTGTTCCAGATCATCCAGCTCCTGCGGCGGCGCACCGTCGCCACGGCGGCGTGGCTCGCCCAGGAGCTGGAGGTCTCGGAACGCACGATCTACCGCGACGTCCGCGACCTCTCGCTCTCCGGCGTGCCGATCGAGGGCGAGGCCGGCGTCGGCTACTGCCTGCGCCGTGGCTTCGACCTGCCGCCGTTGATGTTCAGCGAGGCGGAGATCGAGGCGATGGCGCTGGGGGCGCGGATCGTCGCGAGCTGGTCCGACCCGGCGCTCGCCCGCGCCGCGAACGAGGCGCTCGCCCGCGTCGAGGCGGTGCTGCCGGACCGCCTCCGCGACCGCCTGGCCTCGACGCCGCTCTTCGCGCCGGGCTTCCACGTCCCCGCCGCCTGGAGCGACACGCTGGCGTCGCTGCGCGGCGCGCTCCAGGCCCGCCGCAAGGTGCGGCTCGACTACGAGAGCGCGCGCGAGGAGCGCACGGACCGCGTCGTGCGGCCGCTCGGGCTGTTCTTCTGGGGGACGATCTGGTCGCTGACCGGCTGGTGCGAGCTGCGAGAGGACTTCCGCACCTTCCGGCTGGACCGCATGCACGCGATGGAGCTGCTGCCGGAGCGGTTCGCCGACGAGCCGGGGAAGACGATCGAGGACTACTTCGCGCGCGTCTCGGATACGGAGCATGTCTACGCGGGCGAACCCCGATAGGCGCACCGGGCGGCGTTCGGGCAGGATGTCGCCGCGCAGGGGGTGCGGATGCGCGCCGCCGCGCCGATGATCCGAAGGTGGTGCGCGGACGTATGCCCCGGGAAGCTTCACACGACGCTAACGGCGCCGTAACAGCGCGTTCACGGACGCGCCTTACGCTCGTCCCGAAGGACGAAGAGGTGCTGGAGCCCATGCCCGCCGCGCACGACACGACGACCGCGAACGCCGCCCTCTGGGCGCACTACATCGAGCAGCAGTGGGGCCGCTGGCTGCGCCCGTTCGGGGCCTCGACGCCGGTCGCGGAGCTGGCGGACGGCGCCGCCGCGCGCATCGCCGGCTGGCTGACGCTCTTCGCCGCCGGGCCCATCGGCTGGCTCTACGCCGCCAGCATCGCCCCGCCGGCCCTCGACCCCGCCCGCGCGGAGGATGACGCCGCCGCGTAGGGGAATCCGCCGCTCCGAACGGAAATTCTTCACAACCCCAGGCTGCGCCCAGCCAGATGGTTGACAGCCGGCCTCCTCCCATCGTAAATTTCCGATTGCGATGAAGACGATCGACCAGACGGACACCGAGGCGCGCACCGTGGCGATGCTGCGGGCGCTGGCGCATCCTGCCCGCTTCCGCATCGTGCGGCTGCTGGCGGAGCGCCAGGCGTGCGTCTGCGGCGACCTCGTCGACGAGCTGCCGCTGGCGCAGTCCACCGTCTCCGAGCACCTGAAGGTGCTCAAGGACGCGGGCATCGTCCGCGGCAACATCGAGGGCCCGAACACCTGCTACTGCCTGGAGCCGGATGCGATCGACTGGCTCGGGCGGGAGTTCGGCGCCCTGCGCTCGGCGTGCTGCTGACGGGCGATTGTCTTTGCGTGAGGAATCGGATATTTCCGATAGCGTAGCAGGAGGGAATCCCATGACCCGATCCGCCGAAGAGATCAAGGGCGCCGTCCGCGAGCACTACGGCGAGCGCGCGAAGCAGGCCGCGGCCTCGTGTTGCGGCGAGGCCAGCCAGCGCGAGCGGCTGTACGTCCTGGAGGACGTGCGCGACCTTCCGGAGACCGTCGCCTCGTACGGGTGCGGCAACCCGACGGCGATCGCCGGGCTGCGCGCGGGCGAGACGGTGCTCGACCTGGGCTCCGGCGCCGGGCTCGACTGCTTCCTCGCGGCGAAGCAGGTCGGCGAGCGCGGGCGCATCATCGGACTCGACATGACCGACGAGATGCTCGAGCTGGCGAGCAAGAACCGCGACGCGCTGGGCGCGACGAACGTCGAATTCCGCAAGGGCGAGATGGAGCAGATGCCCGTCGATGACGACTCCGTCGACGTGATCATCTCCAACTGCGTGATCAACCTCTCGCCGGACAAGGACGCGGTGTTCCGCGAGGCGGCGCGCGTGCTGCGGCCCGGCGGGCGCTTCCACGTGTCCGACGTCGTGCTCTCGCGCGAGCTGTCGGACGCGGAGCGCGACGACCTGGCGCTCTGGGCGGGCTGCGCGGCCGGCGCGCTGCTCGAGGACGACTACCTCGCGCGGCTGCGGGCGGCGGGATTCACGGACGTGCGCGTGGACGAGCGCAGCGCTGTCGGCTCGAAGCCGTGGCACAGCGCGACGATCTCCGCGCGCATGCCCGCGGCGTCGTGCTGCTGAGGCGCGCGTGGACGTACGCGTACGCCTCTTCGCGGGACTGCGCGCGCTCGCCGGCGGGGACGAGCTCCGGCTCGACCTGCCGGCGGGCGCGACCGTCGCGGCGCTGCGCGACCGCATGGCGCTCGACTACCCCGCGCTGATCTCGTTCCTGCCGACGCTGGTCTGCGCCGTCGACGAGGAGGTGGTCGACCAGGCGCACATCCTGCGCGAGGGCGAGGTCGTAGACCTGGTGCCGCCGATCAGCGGCGGCGCGAGGCCCGTCGTCCTCTTCCTTTGCGTGCACAACGCCGGCCGCTCGCAGATGGCGGCCGCGTTCGCGGAGCGGCTCGGCGAGGGCCGCGTCGACGTCCGCCACGGCGGCTCGTCGCCGGCGCCGGCGGTCCATCAGGACGTTGTCGAGGCGATGCGGGAGGCGGGGATCGACCTCGCGGGGGCACGGCCGCGAGCGTTCGGCGACGGCGACGTCGCCGCCGCCGACGTCATCGTGACGATGGGGTGCGGCGATGCGTGCCCGTACGTGCCGGGCAAGCGTTACGACGACTGGCCGGTCGATGACCCCGCGGGCAGGCCGCTCGCCGAAGTGCGCGCGATCCGCGACGACATCGAGCGCCGCGTCCGGGCGCTGCTCGCGGAGCTCGGCGTCGTGCGCGCGGGCGCATGATCGAGGCCGGCGACGTCGCTCAGCGCGCCGTGGCGGTCGCCTTGGCCGCCGCGAGCCAGGCGCCGATGCGCTCGCGCAGGCCCGCGCTGTTGAGCCCGAACGCGCGGTCGTAGTCCGAAGCCGTCCCGTACTTGCGCAGCTCGACGCGCGGCACCCCGATGCTCAGCAGGCGGTGCGGGCGGTCCGACAGCGCCGCCGACACCTCCGCCGCGGACGTGCCCTCGAGGTACGGCTCGACGAGCACGACGTCCGTCCCGGTCATCGCCGCACGCAGCCCCGCGGCGTCGAACGGGCGCACGGTCGTGGCGTAGAGCACCGTGGCATCGATGTCCTGCGTGGCCTTGATCGCCGGGTCGAGCATGGGTCCGACGGCGATCACGACCGGCGCAGCGGCGCCGCCCTGCCGCACGGTGGTGAGCGCGTCGCTGTAGCCGACGGGCTCGACGTTCGAGCGCTCGGAGAGCCGGACGTACCCCGGCTCCTCGCGCGCGACGGCGTCGCGCAGGACCGCCTCCGCCTCGTCGGCATGCCCGGGGACGTGGATGCGCCAGCCGGGCAGCGTTGCGACGAGCGCCACGTCGCCGGGGCCGTGATGGGTGCGGCCGTAGGCGCCGGTGTCGTGCGAGGCGCCGGTGCTGACGAGCACGCCGCCGACGCCCTGGTGCGCGAAGCCGAGCTTCACCTGCTCGAACGAGCGCTCGATGAGGAACGGCGCGAAGCTGTGCGCGATCGGGCGCATGCCTTCGAGCGCCATGCCGGCGGCGACGTCGACCATCAGCGCCTCGCGGATGCCGACGTTGATCACGCGCTGCGGGTGCCGCCGCGCGGCGCCCGTGTCGCGGAAGAGCGCCGCGCTGATGTCGGCGGTGACCACCGCGATGCGCGGGTCGCTGTCGAGCAGCTCGCTCGCCACGGAGACGAAACGCTGGCGCATCGAGGGCCTGATCATGACTTCGCCTCCACCACTGCGACGACGGCGTGCGGCACGCCCGGGTGCGGCGCCGTCAGCGCGGCCTCGATTGCCGCGTGGTCGCGCCCGTCGACCGTCGTCGCCGACCAGCCTTCGACCGCGAAGCGGCGCTCGATGCCGCCGGGCCAGCCGAGCGAGGCCGAGTGATTGTCGATCACCACGACCGTCAGCGCGTCGAGCGCCAGCCGCGCGGCCACGGCGATCGCCTCGTGGTTGCTCCCCTCGTCGAGCTCGGCGTCCCCGACGAGGCAGAAGATGCGCGGGCCGCGCTTCCCGCGCGCGCGCAGCCCGAGCGCCATGCCGACGGCGATCGGCATCCCGTGCCCCAGCGAGCCGCTCGACACCTCGACGCCGGGGACCAGGTTGCGGTCCGGGTGCCAGCCGAGCGGCGAGTCGAAGCCCGCCCAACCCGCAAGCGTCCGCTCGTCGATGAAGCCCCTGGCGGCGAGCACCGCGTAGTAGGCCATCGGCCCGTGCCCCTTCGAGAGCACGAAGCGGTCGCGGTCGTCGTCGTGCGGGCGCGCGGGGTCGATGCGGAGGATCCGGTCGTACAGCACCCAGAGCACGTCGAGGGTGGACGTGGCGCTGGGCGCGTGCTTCTCGTCGCCGGTCATGAGGCCCATCAGGCGGTCCAGGTCGCCGTAGGCGTACGGCGGCCGCGCGGAGTCGGTTGTCGGGTCTGGCGATGTGGTGGTGGTCATGTCCCGGAGACTACAAGTTCAAGTAAACTTGAAGTCAAGCCCTCCGGGAGAAGAATCATGGCCCTCCCCGAGCACATCACGATCTCGGAGCTGGCGGCACGCAGCGGCGTCGCGCCGTCGGCGCTCCGCTACTACGAGTCGCTCGGGCTGATCAGCGCGGAGCGCACCGCGGGGAACCAGCGCCGCTATCGACGCGGCACGCTGCGCCGGGTCGCGGTAATCCGCGTCGCGCAGGCGACCGGCGTATCGCTTGCGCAGGTCCGGGAGGCGTTCGCGGCGCTGCCGGGGAGCCGCGACCCCACGCCGGCCGACTGGGAGCGGCTGTCGCGCCGCTGGCGCGCCGCGCTGGGCAAGCGCATCCAGGCGCTGGAGGGGCTGCGGGACAAGCTGTCGTCGTGCATCGGCTGCGGCTGCCTGTCGCTCGAGCGCTGCGCGCTGTTCAACCCGGGGGACCAGGCGGGCGCGAACGGAGACGGGCCGCGCTACCTGCTCGGCGACGTGCCGCCCTCGCCCCGCGGCTGACGCGGCGGCTTCACGGCGCGCGCGCCGAGCGGGTACGCTGCGCGCGATGGGAGCGGAGCGGGTGGCAGGATCTCAAGGAGCGCGCGTGCGCCGCGATCGACGCGGAGGCGAGCGCGCTGATCGAACTGAGCCTGCGCATCCACGCCCACCCGGAGCTGGCATTCCACGAGGAGCAGGCGAGCCACTGGCTGTGCGACTACCTCGAGGCGCGCGGCTTCGCGGTGACGCGCGGGCTCGGCACGCTGCCGACGTCGTTCCGTGCGGTCGCGGGCGCCGGCGAGCCGGCGGTCGCGGTGCTCTGCGAGTACGATGCGCTCCCCGGCATCGGCCACGGCTGCGGGCACAACATCATCGCCACGGCGGGCGCGGGCGCGGGCATCGGCGCCGTGACGGCGCTCTCGGAACTCGGGGGGACGCTGCAGGTGATCGGCACGCCCGCCGAGGAGGTATACGGCGGCAAGGCGCAGATGATCCGCGAAGGCGCCTTCGAGGGCATCGACGCGGCCATGATGGTGCACCCCGGGACGCGCGACGCCGTGATCGCGCGGGCGCTGGCCTGCGCCGAGGTCGAGGTGCAGTACTTCGGCCGCGAGGCGCACGCCGCGGCGCAGCCGGAGAACGGCGTCAACGCCCTGGCGGCGATGATCATCGCCTTCAACGGCATCGACGCGCTGCGCCAGCACATCCGCCGCACGGCGCGCGTGCACGGCGTGATCACGAAGGGCGGCGAGGCGCCGAACATCGTCCCGGCGCACACGGTCGCCAGCTTCCTCGTCCGGGCGGAGGACGACGCGTACCTCGAAGAACTGAAGCCGCGCGTCGCGGCCTGCTTCGAGGCGGGGGCGCTGGCGACGGGCGCCCGCTGCGAGCTGCGCTGGAACCCGAACCAGTACGCCGCCATGGTGACGAACGGGCCGCTCGCCGACGCCTTCCGGGGCAACTTCGCCGCGGTCGGGCGCGAGGTGCCGGAGCCGGAGACGCCGCGCCCGCTCGGCAGCACGGACATGGGGAACGTCAGCGCGATCCTGCCAGCGATCCACCCGGCGATCGCCATCGCGCCGCCGGCGGTCAACGGGCACTCGCCGCAGTTCGCCGAGCACGCCGCGTCCGAGGCAGGGCAGGCGGCGGTGATCGACGGGGCGAAGGCGCTGGCGATGACGGCGATCGACGTGCTCGCCGACCCGGAGCTGCGCGCGCGGATGCGCGAGGAGTTCGAGCGCACGCGCGCGCCGGCGCACGGCTGATGCCCGAAGAGGTGTACGCGAGCGACGAGCTGGCGGAGCTGTACGACTTCGCCTGGGGCGGCGGGACCGATGACCTGCCGATGTACGAGCAGTTCGCGCGCCGCGGCGAGCTGCCGTCGCTCGAGCTGGGCGTAGGCACGGGGCGCGTCGCGCTCCACCTCGCGCGCCAGGGCCTCGATGTCGTCGGCATCGACGACGCGCTGCCGATGCTCGCCCGCGCGGAGGCGGCGCTCGACCCCGAGACGGCACGCCATGCGCGCTTCGTCGAGGCGGACATGCGCGCGTTCGACCTGGGCGGCGAGAAGTTCGACCTGGTGTACTGCGCGGGCAACACGTTCCAGCACCTGCTCGACGCCGAGGCCCAGCTCGGCTGCCTGCGCTCGGTCGCGAGGCACCTCGCTCGGGGCGGGCTGTACGTCATGCAGCTC
The DNA here is from genome assembly GCA_035650575.1 of Dehalococcoidia bacterium. Taxonomy (GTDB): domain Bacteria; phylum Chloroflexota; class Dehalococcoidia; order DSTF01; family JACRBR01; genus DASRHM01. The sequence continues at coordinate 19,296 of DASRHM010000112.1, forward strand.
CGCACGCCGCGCGCCATCGACTGGGGCGCCGAGCGGACTCCGCTCTACCTGCGCTGGGTGCGCGACATCCCGGGCAGCGGTGACCGGCTGATGCGCTTCGACTCCACCACGGCCGCGGCGGCGGCGCAGACCGCGACGACCGTGCACTGCTTCGACCGGGTGTCGCCGGACGGGTCGGTGCGGCGGCGGGTCGTCCAGTACACGCTGCGCTATACCGCGCTCTCGGAGCTGAAGCTGCTGGCGCGGGCCGCCGGGCTCGCCGTCACGGCGGTCTACGGGGACGCCGACCTCTCCCCCTACAGCGACGACAGCGATACGATGGTCGTCGTGGCGCAATTGGAGGACTCCTAGCTTGCTCATCGCGCTCGATGCGATGGGCGGTGACCACGCACCGGCCGAGATCGTGGCCGGTGCTCTTCTTGCCCGCCGCGAGCTGGGGGTGGAGGTCGCGCTCGTCGGCCCGCGCGAGGTGGTGGAAGCCGAGCTCGCGCGCGACGGGCCGGTGCCCACCGGCATCGAGGTGATCCACGCGCCGCAGGCGATCGGCATGGACGAGCACCCGGCGCAGGCGGTGCGCGGGAAGCGCGACGCCTCGATCAACGTCGCGATGGACCTCGTCAAGCGCGGCGTCGCGGGCGCCTGCGTGTCAGCCGGGAACACGGGCGCCGTGATGGCGTCGGCGCTAATGACGCTCGGCCGCATCCAGGGCATCGAGCGGCCGGCGCTCGGCACCGTCGCGCCGTTCACCGGGACGGGCGTGCTGGTGCTCGACGTCGGCGCGAACGCCGACGTGAAGCCCAACTACCTGGTGCAGTTCGCGCAGATGGGGAGCGTCTACGCCGAGCGCGTGATGGGCATCGCGAACCCGCGCGTCGCGCTGCTCAACATCGGCGCCGAGGAGACCAAGGGCAGCGAGCTGGTGCAGGACGTCTACGCGCGGCTGCAGCGCGCCGGTGTGAACTTCGTGGGCAACATCGAAGGGGGCGACGTGCACCTCGGCCGTGCGGACGTCGTTGTGACGGACGGCTTCACCGGCAACGTCGCGGTGAAGGTCACCGAGGGCGTCGCCGACTTCATCTTTCGCGAGCTGCGCCGCCAGATCTACTCGAGCATGCGCTACAAGCTCGCGGCGGCCGTGCTCCGCCCGGCGCTCCTGCAGATGCGCGAGCGGATGGACCCGGGCACCTACGGCGGCGTGCCGCTGCTGGGGGTGAACGGCGTCGTGACCATCGCGCACGGCAACTCGGACGCGCGGGCGGTGAAGAACGCCCTCGCCGCCGCGGACCACGCAGCGACCTCCGGCATGCTCGACCACATCCGCGCCTTCTCGCAGAGAAAGGCGTCGTAGCGGTCGCGCCGCGAGAGCCGCGCCCGGCGGCGCCGCCGCCCGCCGCGGCGGCTCGAAGGTAGATCTGATCTAACTCGTGATCCAATTCGCCATAAGGGAGCGGGGATCGCCCGATCTCGGTGCTACACTCATCTGGCCGATACTGGATCGGGATTCCCGCCCAGATTCGGCCAGGGAGGTATCACGCGCGTGCCCCGCCAGCGTCGCCGCAAGGACGCGACGTCCGTGCTCCCGCTCCTGCCCCGGCGCCGCGGGATCCTCTTCCCGAACACCGCCGGCCCCATCCTCGTCGGCCGGCGCACGACGCTGCGCGCCATCGAAGAGGCGACCGCGGCGGATTCGATGATCGCGGTGGTCACCCAGCGCGACCCGTCGCTCACCGACATCACGTTGAACGATATCTACCCGATCGCCACGGAGGGCAACGTCAACCGCGCCCTGCGGCTCCCGGACGGCACCACGCAGGTGTGGGTGCAGGGTCAGCGCCGGCTGCGCATCCTGGAGCTGGTCCGCTCGGACCCCTACTACGCCGTGCGGGTCGAGCCCATCGAAGAGCCGGCGGACGTCACCGTCCCCACGGAGGCGCTGCGGCGGGCGGTGCTCGCGCTGTTCGAGAAGATCGCCCAGATGGCGGCGGCGATCCCGGACGATGCCTACGTCATGGCGATGAACATCGAGCACGCCGGCTGGCTCGCGGACTACGTCGCCTCGTCGCTCGACCTCGACGACGACACCGCCGAGGACCTGCTGGAGACGCTCGACGCGCGCGAACGGCTGGAGAAGCTCAGCATCCACCTGGCGAAAGAGCTCGACGTGCTCGAGCTGCAGACGAAGATCCACTCGCGCGTGCAGGAGGAGCTGGACAAGTCCCAGCGCGAGTACTTCCTGCGCGAGCAGATGAAGGCAATCCAGCGCGAGCTGGGAGAGAGCGACCCGCAATCGCGCGATGTCTACGACATGCGCGAGCGCATCGAGCAGTCGGGGATGCCGGAGGCGGTCGCGCGCAAGGCGAACGAGGAACTGCGCCGGCTCGAGCAGATCCCGTCGGCGTCGCCGGAGGTGGGGATCATCCGCACCTACCTTGACTGGCTCGTCAGCGTGCCCTGGCGCGCCGAGACGGTGGACCACCTGGACCTGCGCGACGCGGCGCGCGTGCTCGACCGGCACCACTACGGCCTGCAGAAGGTCAAGGAGCGCATCCTGGAGTACATGGCGGTGCGGCAGCTCGCGAAGGACAAGCTGCGCAGCCCCATCCTCTGCTTCGTCGGGCCGCCCGGCGTGGGCAAGACGAGCCTCGGCCGCTCGATCGCCGAGGCGCTCGGGCGCAAGTTCGCGCGCGTGAGCCTGGGCGGCATCCGCGATGAGGCGGAGGTCCGCGGGCACCGTCGCACCTACGTCGGCGCGCTCCCCGGGCGCATCGTGCAGGCGATGCGGCAGGCGGGGACCGTGAACCCGGTGTTCATGCTCGACGAGGTGGACAAGGTCGGCGCCGACTTCCGCGGCGACCCGTCGTCGGCGCTGCTCGAAGTGCTCGACCCAGAGCAGAATGCGCGCTTCTCGGACCACTACCTGGAGGTCGACTACGACCTCTCGAAGGTGCTGTTCATCGCCACGGCGAACATGCTCGACCCGATCATCCCGGCGCTGCGCGACCGGCTCGAAGTGATCGAGCTGCCCGGGTACATCGAGGACGAGAAGCTGCACATCGCGCAGCAGTTCCTGGTGCCGAAGCAGCTGGAGGAGCACGGCCTGTCGCGCCTGCAGCTCAGCTTCACGGCGTCGGCGCTGCGCAAGATCATCCGCGAGCACACGCGCGAGGCGGGCGTCCGTTCGCTCGAGCGCGAGCTGGGGGGCATCTGTCGCAAGGTCGCCCGCCGCTTCGCGGAGGGCGAGGCGACGGCGGTGCACGTCGGCGCGCAGGAGATCGCGTCGTACCTGGGACCGCAGAAGTTCTACTGGGGCGCGGCGGAGGAGACGGACCAGGTCGGCGTCGCGACGGGCGTCGCGCGCACGGAGCTGGGCGGCGACGTGCTGGGCGTCGAGGTGACGCTGATGCCCGGCAAGGGCGCGCTGCTGCTCACCGGCCAGCTCGGCGACGTGATGCGCGAGTCCGCGCAGGCCGCGCTCAGCTACGCGCGCTCGCGTTCGAGCGACCTGCGGATCCCGGCCGAGGTGTTCGAGAAGAACGACATCCACGTCCACGTGCCGGCGGGCGCCGTCCCCAAGGAAGGGCCGTCGGCGGGGATCACCATCGCGACGGCGATGATCTCGGCGCTGACGCGCCGGCCGATCAGCCGCCAGGTCGCGATGACCGGCGAGATCACGCTCCGCGGCCGCGTGCTGCCCGTCGGCGGCCTCAAGGAGAAGGTGCTGGCCGCGCACCGCGCGGGCATCAAGACGTTCGTCCTGCCGAAGCGCAACGAGAAGGACCTGGAGGAGGTGCCGCCGGCGGTCCTCCGCCAGCTCCGCTTCGTCTTCGCCGGCGACATGTCGGAGGTGCTGCGCGTCGCGCTCGACGAGCGGCCAACGGGGGAGGCCAGGTGAACTGGATCGACGCCATCATCCTCATCGTATTCCTGTACTTCATCGTCACCGCGTTCTCGGCCGGCTTCATCCGCGAGGTGATCGGCATCGCCTCGGCGGTGCTGGGGATCGTCCTCGCGGGGCTCTTCTACGAGGACATCGCCGACACGCTGCTCACCGGGATCGATAACCAGACGACGGCGAACGTCATCGCGTTCCTGGGCATCCTGGCGCTGGTGGGCCTCTCCGGGCAGGCGATCGCGATGCTCGTGAAGCCCGCGGTGACCGTCATGCAGCTCGGCGTCTTCGACCAGCTCGCGGGCGCCGTGCTGGGCGCCATGAAGGCCTTCGTGCTCATCGAGATCGTGCTGATCCTCTTCGTGACGTACCCGCGGTATCACCTGGACACGCGCATCGCCCACTCGGAGTTCGCGCCAAAGCTGCTCGACGGCGCGCAGCCGATCCTGAAGGTGCTGCCGGACATCTTCGAAGCGAAGGTCAGCCAGTTCAACAGCTCGTCGTGAGCTGAGTCAGCCTTCCCAGAGCACGTCGCCACACAGGTCCGCCGGATGCTCGCGCGAGTCGAAGACCGCGATCTCGCGCCGCGCCGCGCCGATCGTCGTGTCGTCGCCGTGTCCCGGCAGCACGCGCGTCGCGTCGTCCAGCGGCAGCAGCCGCGCGCGGATCGAGGCGATCATCTCGCGCAGCGCCTCCGGGGTGTCGGAGCGCCCCGGCCCGCCCGGGAAGAGCGTGTCGCCGGAGATCAGCGCGGGGCCCGCCGCCGTCTCGGCGAGCAGGCAGATGCTGCCGGGCGTGTGGCCCGGCGTGTGCAGCACGCGGACGACGCTCTCGCCGATGCGGACCTCCTCGCCGTCCGCGACGGTGCCGTCGACGCTCGCGGCGTGCGGCGCGCGGTCCGCCTCGTGGCAGGCGACCGGCGCGCCGGTCAGGCGCCGCACCTCGTCGATCGCCATCCAGTGGTCGCCGTGCCGGTGCGTGACGACGATGCGAGTCACGCGCGCGCCCGGCGCCGCTTCGAGCGCGCGCCGCGCGTCCGCCGGCGCATCGACCAGCAGCGCCTGCCGCGTCGCCTCGTCCACGATGACGTACGCGTTGTTCGCGAACGGGCCCAGCGGCCCCGTCTTGACGATGTTCACCGGCATGGGCCTCCTCCTCACTGTGGCAGCGACGCGCGCATCTCCCCGTTGCGGCGCGTCGTGCGCGCGAGCCCGTCGCGCTCGAGCGCCGCGACGAGCGCCGCCGCCTGCCGGCGCCCGCAGCCGGCCTTCCGCGCGAGCTCCGCGACGGCGACCGACCGCCCGCGTGGCAGCGTCCGCAGCGCGTCGACGATCCGGCCGCGATAGTAGCGCACGGAGCCGTGATACGGCTCCTGGCTGCGCGCCGCGCCCCTGGCGCGAGACGGCGGGTCGACGGCGCCGGCGGAGCGGCACCAGCGGGCAACGCAGCACGCCGCGCACTGCGGGCGCGCGGTGCAGACGCGCGCGCCGTAGTCCATCAGCGCCTGGTTCCAGCGCGCGGGCGAACGCCGCGCGAGCGCCGCGCCGGCGAGCGCCCGGAGCGCGGCGGGCCGCATCGCCGGGTCGCCGGCGAGTCGCGTCAGCACGCGGCGCACGTTCGTGTCGATGCAGGCGTCGGGGCTGCCGAAGGCGAACGACGACACGATGGCTGCGGTGAACGGGCCGATGCCGTCGATGCGCGAGAGCCCGGCGGCGTCGCGCGGCCAGCCCTCGGCGGCGATGCGCCGCGCGGCGCGGTGCAGCGCGACGGCGCGGCGGTTGTAGCCCATGCCGCGCCACGCGCGGATCACGTCCCCCGCCGACGCCGCGGCGAGCGCTTCCAGCGTCGGGTATCGCGCGATGAACCGCTCGTACCGCTCGATCACGCGGCTCATCTGCGTCTGCTGCGCCATCGTCGCGGCGACGAGCGCCTGGTAGGGGTCGCCGGACTCGCGCCACGGCGCGCGCATGCCATGGCGGCGGTGCCAGGCGAGCAGCGCGCGCCGCACCTCCGGCAGCCCGTCGATCGACGCGGTCATGGGGCGAGTATAGGCGAGCCGCAGGCGGCGGCCGCCGGTACACTCTGCGTGCATGGCGCCCCGCTTGATCCTCGGCATCGAGACCTCCTGCGACGAGACGGCGGCGGCCGTCGTCGCCGGCGGGCGCGAGCTGCGCGCGAACGTGATCGCGTCGCAGTTCCACCTGCACGCGCCGTACGGCGGCGTGGTGCCGGAAGTCGCATCGCGCCACCACCTCGAAGTGATCCTGCAGGTCGTCGACACCGCGCTCGCCGAGGCCGGCGCAACCTGGCGCGACCTGGCGGCGGTCGCGGTGACGGCCGGCCCGGGGCTCGCGGGCGCGCTGCTCGTCGGCGTCAACACCGCGAAGGCGCTCGCCTGGGCGCACGGCCTGCCGCTGCTCGCGGTCAACCACCTCGAGGCGCACCTCTACGCGAACTGGATCGAGGTCGCCGGCCGCCCCTACGCCGAGCCGCCGCTGCCCGCGCTCGGGCTGGTCGT
>DASRHM010000113.1:0-8125 GCA_035650575.1 Dehalococcoidia bacterium
CGCATCATGCGCACCCGCCCGCCTGTATCATGCGCTTCTCGATTGTGGCAGGAAGCCCGAAGCGCGGCCGCGGACGTTGAACTGGCACCCCCGGCAGGATTCGAACCTGCGACCATCGGATTAGAAGTCCGGTGCTCTGTCCACTGAGCTACGGGGGCCCCCACTGAGCTTACCCCAATCCCCCTGCCGCACGCGCACGTCGCCGGCCCGCGGGCGCCTGGTCGGCGCGTCCGCGCGCGCCTCGCGTCATCCCCCTGGCCGCTCGCGCGCCCGCAGGATCGCCGCCACCGCCGCCGTCGCGACCGCCGGAGCCTGCCTCTCGATCATCTCCGCCAGCGCGTCGAGCTCCGCCCACCACAGCCGCACGAGCCGCCGGGGCGGCGCCTGGTGCTCGGCGATGACCGGCCACCACTCCGCCCGTCCCGCGCGGTACCACGGGTAGATGTTCAACCGCACGCTGCCTTGCACCACCGCCTCGTCGCTCATCGCGGCGAGGTGCAACCGTGTCTGGCCGCCGGTCAGCCCGTTGAGCGTCGTGATCGCGCGCAACGCGAACTCCACGAACTCCCAGCCGGTCGCCTCGAAGCGCACGTACGGGAAGCCGGCCCTCGCGAGGTGCGCTGAACAACTGCCCGTCGTCCGCACGGCGAACGGCGACCGATTGATCGCGTCGACGAGCCGGCGCACCGGGCGGTCTACCGCCGGACCGCCGGTGCGCTTGACCATTGCGCGTCCCGTGACATCCGCCCTCCGCGGTCCAGCATCCGCTCTCCCCGCATTACGCGTCGCTCCGACGCGCGCGGTTGCGGCGGCCGGGCGCCGCTGCCCGGCCGCCGCGTTTCCGGTATCGCGCATGATCGGCCCGCCGTGGCGGTCCGCTGCCGCCGCACACACTACGACTGCGCGCCCGCCCCGGCAAAGTCCTCCGGCGCGAAGAACGGCCGCAGCTCGCACTCGCCGCCGCCCAGCACGTCCAGGAAGCGCCGCGTCCAGCGCTCCGCTTCCTCCCACGACTGCACGTTGTAGATCGCGTACGCGCACGACACCTCGCGCAACGGGAACGGCCCGTCCGTCACCGTGTACTTCCCGTCGCTCAGCGCGATTCGCTTGCCCCGCGAACTCGGCGTCAGGCCGTCCGTCGACTCGATGATGCCCGCCGCCGCCACCTCCTGCATGAACGCGTCCATCCGCTGCATCTCCTCGGGCGTCGGCATCACGCCCGCCTCGGTGTCGGCGTTCGCCCGCAGGAATCCCATGATCCGCATCTCGCTGCTCCTTTCGCTGTCTTTCATCGCCCGGCGGACACGCGCCGTCCAGGCACCGCTTCACCCCTATGGACGCCGCTGTCCGCCGAAACTCATCGCTCGCGCGCGCCAGGGCGCCCGATGAGTTTTCGCGCCCGCGGTCGTCTCTGGAGAATGAAGGCGAAGCGGCAGCGCCGATGCGCCGCCGCGCCCGGGAGGCTCCGTTTGCGTCGAGGCGCGCCGCGCCGCACGCAGGTGATCACGGTGGAGGGCGTCCTGGGCCCCGCGCGCCTCGGCGACCTCCTCGCGCGCCTCGGCCCCCTGCCGGAACGCGGGCCGCCGGGGCCGTCCGTCGTCGTCTGCGACCTGCGCGCCGTCGAGCGCCCCGGCCTCGGCGCCGTCGATGCGCTTGCGCGGCTACACCTGGTCCTGCGCACGGCCGGCTGCGAACTGCACCTGCGCAACGCCGGCGCGGACCTCCGCTCCCTCGTCGCCCTCGCCGGCCTCGAAGGCCTGCTGCGCTTCGATCCGGCGGACCCCGCCTGACACGGCGCCGTCCCGCGCGTACCCGCGCGCGTCGCCGCTGAGCCCGCCCTACCGCTCGCCCGCGGTCGGCCCGTCGAGGCGCGGCGGCAGCCCGAACAGCGGGAACAGCCGCGCCGTGTCCAGGAAGAACATCACGCCGCCGATCGCGTCGCCGGACACCTCCAGCACCTGCAGCGCCCACGGCTCGTAGCCGCCACGTCCATCCGGCTTGTACTGCCCGTACGCGGGCTGCCCGTTCGCCCCCGCCGGCACCAGCACCGAGCCCCGGCAGGCGGCGCCCGTCCCCAGGCAGAACGCGCGGATGTCGTCGTGCGTTTGCAGCCACAGCGGGAACGGCGGCATCGACCACGAAGCGTCCTCCCGCAGCACCGATGTCAGCGCATCCATGTCGTACCGCTGGAACGCATCGACGTAGCGCGCGAGCAGCGCCTGCTGCCGCGCGTCCATCGCCGAAGCGCCCGGCGACGCCCCGCTCGCCGCGAGCGACGCGCGCGCCCGCTGCAGCGCGCTGTTCACCGATGCCACGCTCGTCTCCAGCAGCGCCGCGACCTCGCTCGCCTGCCAGTCGAGCACGTCGCGCAGGATCAGCACGGCCCGCTGGCGCGCCGGCAGCCGCTGCAGCGCCGCGACGAACGCCAGCCGCACCGACTCCCGCGTCGCCGCGATCTCCGCCGGGTCGCCGTCCTGCGGCAGCACCCGGCCGTCCGGCACCGGCAGCACCCACGCCGACTCCTCCAGCGGCTCGCCCAGCGGCATCTCCGCCGTCCCCGCCGGCCTCAGGTCCATCGGCCGCGCCCGACGCTTCGCCCCGCGCAGCATGTCCAGGCACACGTTCGTCGCGATGCGGTACAGCCACGTCTGCACCGAAGCGCGCCCCTCGAACCCCTCCCGGTTACGCCACGCCCGCAGCAGCGTCTCCTGCACCGCGTCCTCTGCGTCGAACGCCGATCCCAGCATCCGGTAGCAGTGCGCCGTGAGCGGCGCGCGGTGCTGCTCGAACGCGGACTCCGGCCCCGCATCCGCAAGATCCTGCTCCGTCGTGGCTGCGCGATCGCCCGTCATGTCCACTCCTCGCGTCCCTTCCATGTCTCCCTTCGACGGCGCCTGGTCAGTATAGGCGGCGCGCTCCCCGGCCCGCCGGCGATGAGTTTCCCGCCCGCGTCGCGTCTAACGGGTAGAAGCGGTTCGAGAGAAAGGACACACGCCATGACCATCGCCACCTTCCCGGCCATCGCCCGCACCCGTCGCCGCATGACGGTCCCGCGCCCGCGCCGCGCCTGGGCGCCCTGGGGCCTGCAGATCGCCCTCGCCGCGCTCTTCCTGTTCGCCGGCGCCGGCAAGCTCGTCGCCTCGTCCGGCTACCTGGCCGACCATTCGCCCTTCACGCCGGGCTTCATGCGCTTCATCGGCCTCTGCGAAGTGCTCGGCGCCATCGGCCTCACCCTCCCCGGCGCGCTCCGCATCCGCCCGGCCCTCACCCCGGTCGCCGCCGCCGGCCTCGTCGTCATCATGTGCGGCGCCACCGTCGTCACCGCGCTCCAGGACAGCGTGGTGCTCGCGCTCGGACCCGCCCTCGTCGGCGTCTGCGCCGCCCTCGTCGCCCGCCTCCGTCGCGCCTGGCTCGCCCCCGTCCGCTGACGCGCGGCCGCATCCGGGGTGGGGTTGCGCAACCGCTCCCTCACCCCGGCCGCGGCGAGAGCGACTCGCGCCTCTCCCTCACTCGCCGGCGGCGTTACACTGCGCGGAATACCCGCGGATCGCGGCCGGAGGGCGCCCCGTGCACGACCAACCCTGCGAGCGCACGACGCTGGACAACGGCCTGCGCATCCTCACGTCGTGCATGCCCGCCACCCGCTCCGTCGCCATCAGCATCTACGTCGGCGCCGGCTCCCGCTACGAGACGCCCGAGCTGTCCGGCGTCTCCCACCTGCTCGAACACCTCTTGTTCAAGGGCACCCACAAGCGCCCCAGCCCGCAGGCCATCTCCGAGGCCATCGACGGCGTCGGCGGCGTCCTGAACGCCGGCACCGACCGAGAGCTGACCGTCTACTACGCCAAGGTGGCGGCGCCGCACTTCGGCCTCGCCGCCGATGTGCTGCTCGACATGATCCGCGACCCGCTCCTCGCCGAGGAGGAGCTCGAGAAGGAGCGCAACGTCGTCATCGAGGAGCTCGCATCGATCGCCGACTCGCCGGCGCAGCTCGTCGATGTCCTGCTCGACGAGACGATGTGGCCGGACCAGCCGCTGGGCCGCGACGTCGCCGGCACGGAGGCCAGCGTCAGCGCCCTCACCCGCCCGGCGACGCTCGAGTACATGCGACGGCAGTACGTGCCCAACAACATCGTCGTCGCCGTCGCCGGCGCCGTCGCGCATCAGCAGGTCGTCGATGCCGTCGCCGGCGCGCTCGGCGACTGGCCGCGCGGCGTCCCCGCGGGCTGGTTCCCGGCGGTCAACGGCCAGGACGCGCCGCGCACGGCCGTGACCTACAAGCGCACGGAGCAGGCGCACATCGAGATCGCCGTCCATGCGCTCTCCAGCCAGCACCCCGACCGCTACGCGCTCGACCTGATCAGCGTCATCCTCGGCGAGGGCATGAGCAGCCGGCTCTTCATGGAGCTGCGCGAAAAGCGCGCGCTCTGCTACGACGTGCACTCCTACAGCGCGCACTACCTCGACGCCGGCTCGTTCGCGGTCTACGCCGGCGTCGACCCGAAGAAGGCGCTCGAGGCGACGCAGGCGCTCGTCGAGGAGCTCGCGCGGCTGCGCGACGCCGGCGTGACCGCCGATGAGCTGCACAAGGCGAAGGAGTTGTCGAAGGGCCGCCTGCTGCTGCGCATGGAGGACACCCGCAGCGTCTCCGGCTGGCTCGGCGGCCAGGAGATGATCAACGGCGACGTCAAGTCGCCGGACGAGGTCGTCGCGCTGATCGAGGCCGTCACCGAAGACGACGTGCGCCGCGTCTGCCGCGACATCCTCCGCGAGGACCAGCTCTCGATGGCGCTCGTGGGCCCCTTCCGCACCGCCCGCCGCTTCGCGCCGCTCCTGCGCCTCTAGCCCCCTGACGCATCGCCCCGGCGAGCGCATAACGCGCGGGACGGCGCTCCGCATCCGACAAATGCCGCACGTCCACGCGCACGCTCACCCGATCGAGACGGTTCTGGGTTCTGGCTCTGGGCTCTCGCCGCCGGCGACCGGCCGCCGCCCGTTGCTGTTTGCCGTTTGCTGTTTGCTGTGCGTCGTCGGGCGCCGGGGGCGGGGCGGGGCTAGATCAGGTGCCCCATCTTCGTCCGCTTCGTCTCCAGGTAGCGCAGGTTGTGCGGGTTCGGCGTGGCGATCGCCGGGATGCGCTCCACCACGGTCAGCCCGTAGCCCTCGAGCCCCGCGCGCTTCTCCGGGTTGTTCGTGATCAACCGCAGGTTCCGCATCCCCAGGTCGACCAGGATCTGCATGCCGATCCCGTAGTCGCGGCGGTCCGCCGGGAACCCCAGCGCCTCGTTCGCCTCGACCGTGTCCAGGCCCGAGTCCTGCAGGTTGTACGCCCGGATCTTGTTGTGCAGGCCGATGCCGCGCCCCTCCTGCCGCATGTAGATCACCGCGCCCCGGCCCGCCTGCGCGATCATCTGCATCGCGATGCGCAGCTGCTCGCCGCAGTCGCACCGCTGCGAGCCGAAGACGTCGCCCGTCACGCACTGGCTGTGCACGCGCACCAGCACCGGCTCCTCGCCGGCCACCTCGCCGAGCACCAGCGCCACGTGCTCGTCCGGGTCCGTGATCGCCCGGTAGGCGATGCAGCGCCACTCGCCGAACTCCGTCGGCAGCGTCGTCTCCGCGACGCGCCGCACGAGCTTCTCTTTCTGGATGCGGTACTGGATCAGCTGCGTGACGCTGATGATCTTCAGGTTGTGCCGCTTGGCGAAGCGCTTGAGCTGCGGCAGCCGCGCCATCGTCCCGTCGTCGTTCATCACCTCGCAGATCACCGCCGCCGGGTACAGGCCCGCGAGCTTGCACAGGTCCACGCTCGCCTCCGTCTGCCCCGCGCGCACCAGCACGCCGCCCTCGCGCGCCCGCAGCGGGAACAGGTGCCCCGGCATCACCAGGTCCTGCGGCCGCGTCTTCGGGTCGATCAGCACCTGCGTCGTCCGCGCGCGGTCCGCCGCCGAGATGCCCGTCGTCACGCCCGAGCGCGCCTCCACCGACACCGAGAAGGGCGTCCCGAAGTGCGAGTCGTTGTGGTTCACCATCATGGGGATGTGCAGCTGCTCGAGCCGCTCGCCCGTCATTGGCACGCAGATCAGCCCGCGGGCGTAGCGCGCCATGAAGTTGATCACCTCCGGCGTCGCGAACTGCGCCGGGATCGTCAGGTCGCCCTCGTTCTCCCGGTCCTCGTCGTCGATGATGATGACCGGGCGCCCGTTGCGGTACTCCTCGATCGCCTCGTCGATGCTCGCGAGCCCCTTCGCGCGCCGCGTCTCCTTCTCGCTGATGCGCGGCAGCTCCGGCTGCACCGCCACCTCGGGTTCGTCGTTACGGCGTCGAGGCATCGTCCCGGTCCTTCAACAGCTGCTCCACGTAGCGCGCGAAGATGTCCGTCTCGAGGTTCACGCGGTCGCCCGGCTTGCGCCGCCGCAGGTTCGTGTGCTCCTGCGTGTACTGTACCAGCGATACCGCGAACGTCCGCGCGTCCTTGTCGATGATCGTGAGGCTGATGCCGTCGATCGCGATCGGCCCCTTGACGACGGTGTAGCGCAGGATCTCCGGCGGCGCCGCGACCCGCAGGATGATCGCCTCGCCCTCCGGCGTGAACGACTCGATCGTCCCCGTCGCCTCGACGACGCCGCGCACGAGGTGGCCGCTGATCCGCCCGGCGAGCTGCAGCGACCGCTCGAGGTTCACCGGGTCGCCGGGTTTGAGGTCGCCCAGGTTGCTGCGCCGGTACGTCTCCGGCATGACGTTCGCGCGGAAGCCCTCCTCGTCGAAGTGCTTCGCCGTCAGGTCGACGCCGTTCACGGAGATGCTGTCGCCGAGGTTCGTCCCCCAGAGCACGAGCTTGGCCTTGATCGCCAGCTCGCCCTCGCCGACGGCCCGGACCTCGCCGACCTCCTCGATGATCCCCGTGAACATCGCCACCTCCGGGTTCGTGTCATCCTAACGCTAACTACGCAACGCGATCAATCACCGCGCACGGATTGTGAAAAGCGAAACTACGCCGCCCATCGTTTGCGTATCCAGCAGCCGTTGCCGACAACTCCAGTGCCGAGTCACCGAGCCCCAAACGATCCCCCACCACCCCATGACCGATCTGGGACGACCAACGACCGACGAGCAAGAACCGGCGCGGCCGTTTGACACCCTCGCCTCACGACCTTAGGATAGTGGCGCCCCGCAAGACACCTGCGTGACAGATCGGACGCCCGTGTGCTTCCGCCACGGCCGCCGCGTCCGTCGGTCGCCTGGGGCCAGGAGCGCCGCGCGGCGCTGGCAAGTGGGGAGCCGGTAGCAGGACTGCCACCGTGTCGCACCGCGGCGCGCGCGCTGCATGAGGAGCCGCACGCCGTCGTGTACTTGCGCTCAATCCCCGGCCTCCGCCGCACGCGCCGGCATGACGGCGCCCTCCCTGGCGTCGCGCGATGATTCGTCGCTTGCCGCGCGCCGCCGCCGTGCTCGCCCTAGCCGTCGCACTCGCGATGTCCGTCGCCATCGCCGCGCTGCTCGCCGGACGCGGCGCGGGCGCCGCCCCCAACCTCGTCTCGAACAGCGCCTTCGATGCCGATGTCGCCGGCTGGGCTGCGAACAACCCCGAAACCGGCCTGGCGTTCGACTCCGCCGCCGGCAACCCGCCGGGATCGGCTCGCCTCCAGGCCGTCGCCGGCACGCCGCCGGTCGCCGCCGAAGCCGTCACGGCCTGCATCGACCTCACCGCCTCGGGCGCCGGCCCCGGCACCTACAACCTCGCCGCCGATGTCCTCCTCCCGACCTCAGCCACCGCCGGCGACGTCATCGCCGTCTCCGTCGACCTCTTCGCCGATGCCGCCTGCGCCACGCCGGCGGGCACCGTCACGGCCGCCACGTCGACCCTCTCCGACGCGTGGCAGCCGCTCTCTACGACCGCGCCGATCGCCACGGAGCAGGGTGCGGTGATCCGCGTGACGCTAACGGCTGGCGCCGTCGGCGACAACGCGCGTTTTGACAACGTCGTGCTCTCGAACGGTCCTGCCGACACGCCGACGCCGCTGCCCACCGATACGCCGACATCGACCCCCACCGCCACCGACACCGCGGTCCCGACCGCGACCGACAGCCCGACGCTAACGGACACCGCCACCCCGACCGCCAC
>DASRHM010000114.1:0-71159 GCA_035650575.1 Dehalococcoidia bacterium
GCGAAGGGTACCGCGGGCGGGGAAGGCGCGGTTCAGTGCGGTGCTTCGGGCGTGGCGGTCGGGGGCGAAGCGCCACGACGCGGGGCGTGCGGGGTACGCGCCGGGGGAGGGCGCGCGTCCAGTGCGGTGCTTAGGGCACAGCGGTCGGAGCACGGGGCGCGTGCGGGGTACGGCGGGCGGGGAAGGCGCGGTCCAGTGCGGTGCTTCGGGCGCGGCGGTCGGGGGCTTGCGGCGGGCATCGGGCATGGCGCGAGCCCTGGCACGGTTGGCGCTCCGCATCGCTGTCGCGCTGCTCGCGCCGGGGAGGTTGGGATGATGGGGGACACCCCCATGCCCCCGGCGAGGGCTGCGCCCCCTGCACCCCGCTTCGAGCGCGGCGTCACCACGCGATCCCGTGCGGCTGCCGGTGATGCGAGCAGTGGGCTGGGTTCGGCCGGCGACTGGCGCCTAGCGCGCGAGGAGCTGGCGCAGGACGTAGAGCAGGATGCCGCCGTGGTTGTAGTACTCGACCTCGACCGGCGTGTCGATCCGACACAGCACGGTGAAGGTCTTCGTGCTGCCGTCGGCGGCGGTCGCCCGCACGTTCAGCTTCGTGCGCGGCGTCAGGCCCGCGGCGATGCCCTCGATGTCGTACGTCTCTTCGCCCGTGAGGCCGAGGGACGGCGCGTCCTGGCCGGCTTCGAACTGCAGCGGCAGGACACCCATGCCGATGAGGTTGCTGCGGTGGATGCGCTCGTAGCTCCTGGCGATGACCGCGCGCACGCCGAGCAGCGCGGTGCCCTTCGCCGCCCAGTCGCGCGAGGAGCCGGTGCCGTACTCCGCGCCGGCGATGACGATCAGCGGCACGCCTTCCTCGGCGTAGCGCTCGGCGGCCTCGAAGATCGACATCTGCTCGCCGTCGGGCAGGTGGCGCGTCCAGCCGCCCTCGGTGCCGGGCGCGAGCTGGTTGCGCAGGCGCACGTTCGCGAACGTGCCGCGCACCATCACCTCGTGGTTGCCGCGGCGCGAGCCGTAGGAGTTGAAGTCAGACGGCGCGACCTCATGGTCGATCAGGTACTTCCCGGCGGGGCCGTTCTTCGCGATGGCGCCGGCGGGGGAGATGTGGTCGGTCGTCACTGAATCCCCGAGCAGCGCGAGGACGCGCGCGCCGCGCACGTCGCCGGGCGCGACGGGCTCGCGGGTCATGCCGTCGAAGTACGGGGGCTTGCGGACGTAGGTGGACTGCGGGTCCCAGGCGAAGAGGTCGCCCTGCGGGATCTCGATGTTGCGCCAGACGTCGTCGCCCTCGAAGACGTGGGCGTACTTCTGGCGGAACATCTCGGAGCGCACCGCCGTGCGCGCGGCCTCGGCGATCTGCTGCTGCGTCGGCCAGATGTCGCGCAGGAAGACGGGCTGGCCGTCGCGGCCCTCGCCGAGCGGCTCGTGCTCGAGGTCGATGTCCATCTTGCCGGCGATGGCGTAGGCGACGACCAGCGGCGGCGACGCGAGGTAGTTCGCGCGCACCTCGGAGTTGATCCGCCCCTCGAAGTTGCGATTGCCCGAGAGCACCGATACGGCGACGAGGTTGCCCTCCTTCACCGCCTCCGAGACGGGCTCGGGCAGCGGGCCCGAGTTGCCGATGCACGTCGTGCAGCCGTAGCCGACGAGATAGAACCCGAGCTGCTCCAGGTACGTGTCGAGCCCGGCCTGTCGCAGGTAGTCGGTGACGACCTGCGAGCCGGGCGCTAGGCTCGTCTTCACCCATGGCTTCGCGGAGAGCCCGCGCGTCACGGCGTTCTTCGCGAGCAGTCCGGCGGCGAGCATCACCTGTGGGTTCGAGGTGTTGGTGCAGCTCGTGATCGCCGCGATGACCACGGAGCCGTGCGTGATGGCGTACGCGCGGCCGTCGTCGCGCACGGTGACGGACTGGAAGAGGTCGGCATCGGGCTCGGGCGCGGCGACTTCCGCGGCGGGCCTGGCGGCGCTGCCGCCCTCGGTCAGCCAGCGCTCGATCCGCCCCTGGTCGAGGTTCGCGCCCTGCTCGAGCATGGTCACCAGGTTCTCGCGCCAGGCTTGCTTCGCGCTCGCCAGCGGCACGCGGTCCTGCGGGCGCTTCGGCCCGGCGATGCTCGGCTCGACGTCGCCGAGGTCGAGCGCGAGGGTGTCGCTGAAGTTCGGCTCGGGCGTCCGGTCGGTGCGGAAGATGCCCTGCGCCTTCGCGTACGCCTCGACGAGCTGCACGAGCGGCTCCGGGCGGCCGGTGAAGCGCAGGTAGGCGAGCGTCTCGTCGTCGACCGGGAAGAAGCCGACGGTAGCGCCGTACTCCGGCGCCATGTTGGCGATCGTCGCGCGGTCGGGCAGGGGGAGCGTCGAGAGGCCGGGGCCGTAGAACTCGACGAACTTCCCGACGACGCCCTTCTGCCGCAGCATCTGGGTGACCGTGAGCACGAGGTCCGTCGCCGTGGCGCCTTCGCGCAAGCGGCCGGTGAGCTTGAAGCCCACGACCTCGGGGAGGAGCATCGGCATCGGCTGGCCGAGCATCGCCGCCTCTGCCTCGATGCCGCCGACGCCCCAGCCGAGGACGCCGAGGCCGTTGATCATCGTCGTGTGGGAGTCGGTGCCGACGAGCGTATCGGGGTAGGCGAACGCGCGTCCGTCCTCGGCGGTCTCGAAGACGACGGAGCCGAGGTACTCGAGGTTGACCTGGTGCACGATGCCGGTGCCGGGCGGGACGACGCGGAAGTTATCGAACGCCTGCTGGCCCCAGCGCAGGAAGGCGTAGCGCTCGTGGTTCCGCTCGTGCTCGATGCGCGTGTTAATGCGGAAGGCGTCGCTGCTGTTGAAGCGGTCGACCTGCACGGAATGGTCGATGACGAGGTCGGCGGGCTGCAGCGGGTTGATGCGCTTCGGGTCGCCGCCGAGGTCGCGGATGGCGTCGCGCATCGCCGCGAGGTCGACGACGCAGGGGACGCCGGTGAAGTCCTGCATGAGCACGCGCGCCGGGCGGAAGGAGATCTCGCGCTCCTCGGGGCGCTTCGCGTCCCAGGACGCGAGGGCGACGATGTCGTCGCGAGTGACCGTCAGGTCGTCCTCGAACCGGAGCAGGTTCTCGAGCAGGATGCGGAGCGAGAAAGGCAGGCGGCCGACGTGGCCGACGCCGGCGCGCTCGAGGGCGTCGAGCCGGTACGCCTCGACCTCGCGGCCGGCGGCGGAGATCGTCGAGCGGGCGCCGAAGCTGTTGCGGGAGGCGGGCATGCGGGTGCTCCTGTGCGGGGATTCGGCTTCGATCTCATTATGCGACCGGGGCGGGGCTGGGGCGAATCCGCCGGGAAGGGACGGATCCGCAGATGGCGCGGACGGGCGCCGCGGAGGATGGAGGCTGGAGGATGAGACGATGGAAACGCAGGCGAACGCGCGCGGGGGAGGCGGGGCATTCTTGCTGGATGTCACTCGCGCTTGGCGGGTGCGCGGTTCACATGCGCGAGATGATCCTCGGCGAGTGACCAACGCCGGGGACGGCGCGGATCCATTTCGGCGGCACGGCGCGCTGCGCCGGTTAGATCCGGCTGTAGCCGCTGCCGGGCATCCCGGGGTCGACGCCGACGCCGCGGCCCTCGCTGATCCAGCCGAACTCCTTGAGGATCTGCTGGCTGTAGGTGACGCGGCCGGAGACGTGGTCGATGGACTCCGTCGCGAGGAGGAGCGCCGCCTTCGCCATGTACTCGGGTGGCTCGCCGCGCGGGTCGTCGAGCCCGGTCACGAGGCCGTGGTGCACGGTGCCCGCCGTCGGCACCACCTGCGACGGCGACACGCACGTCACCGAAACGCCGTACTGGTAGACCTCGGCGGCGAGGCCCTGCGTAAAGCGCTCGAGCGCGGCCTTCTCGGCCCCGTAGCAGGTGGCGCCGACGCGCCAGCGGCTGTCCGTGTAGGGGCCGCGGCCGGGGCCGATGGCGGCGCTCGACGAGATGTTGACGATGCTGCCGCTCTTGCGGTCGATCATGTCGCGCAGCGCGAGCTGGCTGAGGATGAACGGCGCGTGGAAGTTCACGGCCCACGACCGCAGCCAGCGGTTGATCGGGTAGTCCTTCACGGGCATGAAGTACGTGAGCGCGGCGTTGTTCACGAGCACGTCCACCGGGCCGTAGGCGTCGTGCGCCGCCGCGAAGAGCTTCTCGCACTCCTCGGGCTCGCTGATGTTCACCGCCACGGCGGTCGCTTCGCCGCCGAGCGACTTGATATCGGCGACCGTGCGGTCGAGCGAGCCCTCCATCGGATGCTCGCCTTCGTGCAGCGTGCGGGCGGCGGCGACGACGCGCGCGCCCTCCGCGCCGAACAGGCGCGCGATCTCCGCGCCGATGCCGCGGCTGGCGCCGGTGATGATGACGTGCTTCCCATCGAGCTTGCCCATGCTGTTCCTCCGCGTGCGGGTGAGCGGCGTCGACCGGCGCCGGCGACAGCCAGCATAGCGCGGCGCGGGCGGAAGGAGATCGGCGGCTGCTAGCCGGGCTTCGACGCCGGGGCCGCCTCTTCGGACAGGCGCTCGCGGAGCAGGGCGAGGACGGCGCCTTCTTCGGGGCTGAGCTGCGTGAGCGACTCGCGCATCTCGGTCTCGGTGCGCTCGCGCAGGGTCGCGAGCATCGTGCGGTCCAGGTAGGAGTCGATGATCGCGGGATGGACGTAGCACTTCCGGCAGACGGCGGGCGTGTTGCCCAGCCGCTCGGCGACGGACTCGATCGCGCGGACGATATTGCGCTTCGCCTGCGTCTCGGAGTCGAACTCCTCGAACTCCTGCAGCGCCAGCGCGGCGAGCACGGTGCCGGCCCACGTGCGGAAGTCCTTGGCGGTGAAGTCCTCGCCCGTGATCTCGCGCAGGTAGTCGTTGACGTCGCTCGAGCCGACCGACTGCTGCTGGCCGGACTCGTCGACGTACTGGAACAGGTCCTGGCCGGGCAGGTCCTGGCAGCGCTTGACGATGCGCGCGAGCCTGCGGTCGCGCACGCCGATGCGGTGTTCCTTCCCGCTCTTGCCGCGGAAGACGAAGCGGACGGTGTGGCCATTAATCTCGGCGTGCTCGTCGCGCATGGTCGTGAGGCCGTAGGAGCCGTTGTTGCGGGCATACTCCTCGTTTCCCACGCGGACGAGCGTCGTCTCGAGCAGGCGGACGACGGCGGCGAGCACCTTCTCGCGCGGGAGGTCGGGCAACGCCAGGTCGCGCTCGACGCGCGTGCGGATCTGCGGCAGCGCCCGCCCGAACGCGATCATGCGGCCGTACTTGGTCTCGTCGCGCACCTCGCGCCAGCGCGGGTGGTAGCGGTACTGCTTGCGCCCCTTCGCGTCGCGGCCGGTCGCCTGGATATGCCCGTTCTGCGCCGGGCAGATCCACACGTCCTCCCATGCCGGCGGGATCGCGAGCGACCGGATGCGGCGCAGCGTCTCGCGGTCGCGCACGGGCGCGCCGTCGGGCGCGACGTACGAGAAGTTCTTCCCGGCGCGCCTGCGCCGGATGCCGGGCGCGGCATCGCTGACGTAGCGCAGGCCGGCCATCTTCGCGGAGACGGCGGGGTCGACGGCGACCGGGACTTCGTGCGGATGGCGGCGGGCGAGCGCAAGGGCGCGACCGGCCGTCGCGCGGGCCGGGCGCTCAGCGGTGCTAACCACGGCGCGCGCGGCGGCAGCGGAGCCGCCGGCCGAGGCAACGGCGCGCGCCGGCGCCGGGGTTGCGGGAGGGTGCGGGGAACATCATGCCGGCACTATCGCCCGTGGCGCATATCCCGTCGCGCTCGCGCAGGCGCAAGCGCCTTGCAGGATCGTCGCAGTCAGTCCATGAGCGCGCGGGTGTGCTTGCGGTACCTGTCGCGGATCGCGTCGCCGGTGCGGTACGCGAGCGCGACGAGCGTGCCGGTGGGGTTGGCGCCCGCGTTCTGCGGGTAGAGCGCGGCGCCGGTAACGAACACGTTGGGGGCATCCCACACCTGGCCGTAGCTGTTGGTGACGGAGTTGCCGGGACCGGAGCCCATGATCGCGCCACCGGTGCAGTGCGTGCTCTGGTACTTGTGGATCTCGTAGTCCTCGAGGTCGCTCGTGGCGTGCACCTGGTCCGCGCCCATCCGCTCCATGATCTGCTTGCACTTGTCCGCCATGAAGGCGTACAGGCGCTTGTCGTTCTGGTGCCAGTCGAAGGTGATGCGCAGCAGCGGGCTGCCGAAGTTGTCCCTGTAGTTCGGGTCGAGGTCGAGGAACTGGTCCTCGTACGGCAGGCTTTCGCCCTGGATGGTGATGGGGACGACCGCGTCCCAGTTCTTGCGCAGCTCCGCCTTCCACGACTTGCCCCACGCCATGTCGTTGTCGAGCGGCAGGTCGGCCGGCGACGTCACGGGGTCCACCTCGCCCGTCGCCGAGAAGATCGAGGCGCCGCCGACGAAATCGAGGTCGGCGTGGTCGAAGTTGTCGGCGTTGAAGTCGTGGATGCAGTTGATCGTCGAGGTGTTGCCGGCGAAGAGGTTGAAGCGGTGCCCTTCGAAGATGCCCTTCACGGGCGTCTCCCAGAGCTGGTAGGTGTAGTTCTTGCCGACCATGCCGCGGTCATTGCCCAGCCCGTCCGGGTGCTGCTCGCTCTTCGAGACGAGGAGCAGCTTGACGTTGCTGAGCGTGTAGGCGGAGAGCACGACGATGTCCGCGGGCTGCTCGTGCTCCTCGCCGTTCGCATCGACGTAGGTGACGCCGCTGGCGAGCCCGTCCCGGTCGGTGTTGACCTGCTTCACCTTCACGTAGGTGCGGATCTCGTAGCGCCCGGTCTTCATCGCCGCCGGCAGGTGGGTCGTGACGGGGCTGCTCTTCGCGTCCACCTCGCAGCCGTAACGGGTGCAATAGCCGCAGTACAGGCAGCCGGAGCGGTAGTTGCCGAGCGGGTCCTGGTACGCCTGCGAGGTGATCCCCGCGGGCTGCGGGAAGGGGTGGTAGCCGAGATCCCTGCACGCCTTCTCGAACATGTCCGAGGGCAGCGTCACCGCGAGCGGTGGCAGCGGGTACTCCTGGCTCCGTGGGTCTTCGAACGGGTTGCCGCCGGGGACGATCTCCCCGTTGAGGTTCCCGGCCTTGCCGGAGGCGCCGATGTCGATGTCAGCGCGGGTGTAGTAGGGCTCGAGGTCGGTGTAGGTCAGCGGCCAGTCCTGGATGCGGTTGCCATCGGGCAGCTTCGATTCGCCGTAGCGCTCGAGGTGGTGCGAGCGATACCTGAAATCGGTGTCATAGAAGCGCCACCACATGCCCGACCAGTGCACCGCCGCGCCGCCAATGCCGCGTCCGGGGTGGAACGAGCCGAACTTGCGCATGGGCAGGGCCGTCGCGGCGGGGTTCGGGCGCCACGTCCAGCCCTCGCGCGAGATGTCCCACATCATTTCCTTGCGCACGGCGTAGCGCAGGGGGTCGTGGTCGTGCGCGAACTCCGGGTTGGCGAAGCGCGAGGGGCCGGCCTCGAGCGAGACGACCTTCATGCCGGCCTTCGTGAGGATCATGGCGAGGATGGTCGCGGTCCACCCGGCGCCCACCGTCACGACGTCAACGCGATTCTCGACCTTCGCCATACGCCTTGCGTCCCTCCCGAATCAGTGCTCGTGCCGTGAGCCGCTCACCGGGAGGATCACGCGCGAGCTGACGTCCTGCCCGGCGTGGAAGGGGGGCAGGTCCGCCAGCGCCTGCGGCTGGCGGCCCGCGCCGTGGCCTTCCGTGCGCAACTCGTCCGGCGTGTAGGCGCGCTGCGCGCCGGGGTAGCCGATGAGCTTCCAGCCGGCGAAGCCGCGGTTCCCGCCGTACGCCGGGTCGGCGAACATGCCGGCGCAGACATCGTCGCGCACGAGCTTGAAGAAGTCGGACGCGCTCGGGTCCTTGAAGAAGTCGTTCGCCGGGCTCTCCGGCGGCTTGCTCTTGCCTGCGCCGGTCTTCTCCTGCGGCTTCTTCTTCGCGCCGGCGCCCTCGGTTCCCGCGAGGGCGTCGATGATCGCATCCTGCTGGTCCTCCGCAAGGTCGGCGTAGTCCTTGCCGAACTTGCTGTTCGCGTAGGCGTCGAGGGAAGCGAGGCCCACGCGGTACTGCTCGCGGAACGTCAGCGCCGACTGATAGCCGTAGCGGTCGAACTCGTCCTTCGGGACGTACAGCGTCTGCTCGAACGTGCCGGACGGCGGCGCGTCGCCCTCGTAGGGCTGCGCGAAGGGCGGCTCGTGGTAGATCGGCTGGTTGAAGCCGGTCGGCGTCTGGGCGAGCGCGCCGTCGATGTACCAGACGACGCCGGCCTCGCGCGCGCCGGGGTCGGACGGGTCGCCGGGCATGATGCGGGCGGTGAGCGCGTCGAGCGCCTTCGCTTCCTTTGGCGTGAAGAAGCGCAGGGTGCCGCCGGGAATCTGCGCCGGCGGCGGCGGCGTCGGGTCGTTGATCGCGCCGGGCGGGGGCTCGGTGATGCCGGGCGGGTCGCCGGGCGTCGCGCCGTTGGGGTTGGGGTCGCAGCCCGCGACCGCCGCGACGCCGGCGACGGCGACCGCGGCGCCCGAGCCCTTCAGGAACGTGCGGCGGGAGATGCCGCGCGCGGGCAGCTCGAGTTCCTCGCGCTCCCGTTTCTCGTGACGATCACTGGCCACCGACGTCCCTCCTATTCCGCGACCGCGAGCCGGTGCGGCTGCGCATCGCGCGTTACGCGCCGCTCGTCGTCGCGCAGCCAGAGGGCGATGAGCGCGGCGACGGCGACGAAGTACACGAAGTTCGATTCCATCCACATCGTCAGCCCGGCAAGCTGCTGGTCCTGGAGCGTCGTTAGATGCCATGGCGATGTGTCCGCGGCCGTATAGACGCCGTACCACGTGCGCTCGGAGAACGTCAGCAGCGCGGCGAGGATGCTCATCTGCAGCATGGTGGTGAAGACGAAGACGGCGGCGGCGCCGTAGTCGAAGCGCCGGCGGCCGGCGACCTCGATCGCCATCCACCAGAAGAGCAGCGCGCCGGCGACGAACGTCGCGTGCTCGACGGCGTGCAGGGCGTCGTGGCGGACGGCCGCGTCGTAGACGCCCGGGACGTGCCAGATCCAGAACGAGAACGCGAACAGCGACCAGGCGACGGCGGGATGCGTGAGCGTGCGCCCGAGCGCGGGCACGCCTCGCGCGCGCTGTGCGCGGCGCAGGGCGCGCCGGCCGCCACGGGGCAGCGCCCAGGCGAATGCGCGCGGCGGCTGCCCGAAGACCAGAAGCGGCGCGGCGACGAGCGTCAGCAGCATGTGCTGCGTCATGTGCGCGGAAACGAGCGCATGGCCCATGGCGTCGAGCGGCGAGATCAGCGCGGCCGCGGAGACGGCGAGGCCGAGCGCGAAGCAGGCGGCGCGCCAGGCGGCGATGCCGCGGCCAATGCCGGCGCGCGACCAGAGCGCGCGCACGCCGAGCGCGTAGAGCGCCGCCGCGACCAGCAGCGCGACGACGACGGGCGGCTCGAAGCTCCATGCCGAGGGGGCGGTCGAGGGCGTGACGGCCGTCTCGTGCGCGGAGGCGACGGCGGGCGCGAGCGCGGCTCCGGCGGCGAATGTTACGGCCAGGGTCAGTCGTCGCATCCTCGTCACCTACCCGCAATTCGTCAGCACGAAGACCGGCGCCGCCGTGAAGAGCGTCGCGACGAAGAACATCGCGCTGATGAACACGCCCCAGTGCGCCATGAAGCCGGGCCGTCCTTCGTCGGGGTACTCGCGCGGCCAGCCCTCGTAGTCGCGGCGGCGCCAGGCCGCGAGCGACGCGAGGCCGGCGGCGGCGATGGCTGCGAGCGCGACGAGCGTGATCACCGCGATCTCCGTCCGCACGCCGCGCGTGCCGAGGCCGCACGTCGACGAGACGAGCAGGTAGGAGACCAGCAGGTGCAGGCTCCAGACCATCGGCGCGGCGAGCAGCCCCGCACCCAGCACGAGGAGGCCGGCGGAGGTGCGAGGCGGTTGCCGCGGCGTCGCGGGGTACATGCGCTCCTCCATCAGCCCATGTGCGGCGAGATGTAGACGATGAGGAAGATGAAGATCCATACCGCGTCGACGAAGTGCCAGTAGAGCGCGACGTTCGTCACGGCGAGATTGCGGCGCTCGGTGAAGTGTCCGGCCCAGGCGCGCACCTGCGTCAGCGCGTTCATCAGGATGCCGACGAAGAGGTGCGCCCCGTGGAAGGCGGTGATGACGACGAAGAGCGACGCGTACGCATTGGTGTTCGCGCGGAACTCGAGCCGCGTGTACTCATGGATCTGCAGCGCGAGGAAGATGACGCCCATGGTCAGCGCGATGCCGAAGCCCGCGCGCACCGCCATCTGGTTGCCACGGCGGATGCCCATATCGGCCCAGGCCATTGGGATGCTGCTCGACAGCAGAATGACGGTGAGGATGCTCGGGACGAGCAGCTCCGGCGCCTTCAGGCCGCCCTGCGGCCACTCCGTCGCGCCCGACCGCAGATAGAGGTAACTCGAGAACAGCAGGGCGAAGAAGATGCCCTCGGTGAGGATGACGAGCCACATGCCCCACGTGGCGGGCGCGCGCGAGCCGGAGACGAAGCGGGGATAGGGCGGCGTGCCGGCGTAGTCGCGGACCGTCATGCGAGCGCCTCCTCCTGCTCGTCCTCCGTAGGCCACATCCAGAGCGCCATGGCGGCGAGTCCGACGCCGGCGGCGATGCCGATGACGATCATCGAGTCGACGAGGATGCCGAGGAACAGTCCGAGCATGGCCAGCGCGAGCGTCACGGGCAGGAACGAGGCCTTCGGCATCGTCAGCAGCTCCTCCGTCTTCGCGTCGAGCACCGTCGTGCCGAGCGACTCGCGGCGGCCGCCGTGGGGCTGCGACAGCCCGGGGTCCCAGTCCGGGCGCCGGGCGTCCGGGCCGTCCCAGAGCGGGTCGCGGCTGCGCACGACCGGGATGTCACGGAAGTTGTAGGGCTGGGGCGGCGACGTCGTCGCCCACTCGAGGCTGCTCGCGTTCCAGGGGTTCTCGCCGGCCTCTTCGCCGGTGAAGAGGATGCTCTGCACGGCGTTCCAGACGAACACGAGCACGCCGAGCCCGAGGATGAATGCGCCGACCGTCGAGATCATGTTCAGCGACTCGAGCCCGAGGCCGGACTGGTAGGTGTAGACGCGACGCGGCATGCCGAGCATGCCCATGATGTGCATCGGGAAGAACGTGAGGTTGAAGCCGATGAAGATGAGCGAGAAGTTGAGGATGCCGAGCTTCTCATCGAGCAGGCGGCCGGTCATCTTCGGCAGCCAGTAGTAGAGGCCCGCGAAGATCGGGAAGACGACGCCGCCGACGAGCACGTAGTGGAAGTGCGCGACGATGAAGTAGCTGTCGGTGACCTGCCAGTCGAACGGCACGGCCGAGACCATGACGCCGGTGAAGCCGCCGATCATGAAGTCGACGATGAACGCCAGGGCGAACAGGAAGGACGTGCGCCAGAGCGGGTTGCCCTTCCAGACCGTCGCGATCCAGGCGAAGAACTGCACGCCGCTGGGGATGACGATCGCCATGCCGGCGGCGCTGAAGAAGCTCAGCGAAATCAACGGCAGGCCGGTGGCGAACATGTGGTGCACCCAGACGCCGAAGCTGATGAAGCCGATGCTCACGGAGGCGAGGACGAGCAGCAGGTAGCCGACCACGCGCGTGCGGGCGAAGGTGGGGATCACCGTGGAGATCACGCCGACCGCCGGGAGGAACATGATGTAGACCTCCGGGTGCCCGAAAACCCAGAACAGGTGCTGCCAGAGCAGCGGGTTTCCGCCGTTGTCCGGGTCGAAGAAGTGCGTGCCCCACTGGCGGTCCATCTCCAGCATCGACGCGCCGAGCGTGAGCGGCGGCAGCGCGAAGATGATGGCGAACGAGGTCACCAGGATCGCCCAGCAGAACAGCGGCATGCGGTTGATCGACATGCCCGGGGCGCGCAGCTTGAAGATCGTGGTGATGAAGTTGACGGCGCCGGCGGTCGTCGAGACGCCGAGGAAGATCATGCCGAGCGCCCAGAAGTCGAGGTTGTCGCCGGGGGAATATTTCGGCCCGGTCATCGGCACGTAGGCGAACCAGCCGCCGTCGGGGGCGTTGCCGGTAAGGAAACTGGCGAACAGGAAGATCCCCGAGAAGGCGTAGACCCAGTAGCTGAAGGCGTTGAGGCGGGGGAACGCCATGTCGCGCGTCCCGAGCATCAACGGCACCAGGTAGTTGCCGAATCCGCCGACGAGCAGCGGCGTCGCGAAGAGGAATATCATCACCGTGCCGTGCATCGTGAAGATCTGGTTGTAGTGCTCGGGGCTGACGAAGTCGTTCTCCGGCACGGCGAGCTGCGTGCGGATCACCAGCGAGCCGGCGCCCGCGACGAGGAAGAACACGAACGCGGTGCCGATGTACCGGAGGCCCAGCTCCTTGTGGTCCACCGTCGCGAAAACGCGGGTGAGGATGTTCGGGGCTTCCCAGGTGCGGTCGAGACGACCGGCGGCGGTGGCCATCGCTCCCCCTCTACCGCAGGCTCTGCAGGTAGGCGACGAGCGCCTTCATGCTGTCGTCGTCGAGCTGCGTCGGCGGCATGGCGTTGCCCGGTTTCGCGTCCTGCGGGTTGCGGACCCAGTTCGACAGGTTCTCGGCGTTGTTCTCGAGCGTGCCGGCGCCGATCCAGTCGCGGCTCGCGAGGTGCGTCAGGTCGGGGCCGACCGTGCCCGACGCGTTCGTGCCGCGCACCGCGTGGCAGTACACGCAGGCGGAGCCGAGGAGGATCTGCTGGCCCGCGAGGAGCTGCGGGTCGGTCGGCTGGAACGCCGGCTGCTGCTGCGCGGAGACCCACTGCTGGAACTGCGCGGGCTCATCGGCGATGACGTAGAACGCCATGTGCGCGTGCTCGATGCCGCAGTACTCGGCGCACTGGCCGCGGTACGTCCCCGCGTCGTCGGCCTCCAGGTAGAGGCTGTGCGTCTGCCCGGGGATCAGGTCCATCTTGCCGCTGAGCTGCGGCACCCAGAAGCTGTGGATGACGTCGTCGGAGGTCAGCTTCAGCTCCACCTCCCGTCCGACCGGGACGTGGATCTCGTTCGCGGTGGTGAACTGGCCGTCCGGATAGTGGACTTCCCACCACCAGTCGTGCCCGGTCACGTCGATCGTCAGCGGGTCGCCAAGGCCGGTGTTCGTCTCGGCCATCACCACGATCGTCCAGCCGAACACGACGATCAGCAGGACGAGCGGGATGGCGGCGCCGCTCGTGAGGACGAAGACCATGGCGCTGAGCGGGTGCTGGTCGAAGTGCGCGGGGCCGCGGCGGTGGTGGAACAGGGCGTACGCCAGGAAAGCGAGGACGGCGATGAAGACGAAGCAGGCGATGCCGAACATCAGCCACCAGAGCGTGGCGATGCGGCCGGCGTCCGGGCCGTGCGCGTCGAGCATGCCCCGGCTGCAGCCGCCGAGCAGCGCCGCCGGCGCGGCGAGCGCGACGACGGCGGCCCAGCGCCTCAGCACGGAGGCGCGCGCCCGTGGTAGTGTTACGCGAGGATATGACAAGAGTTTCTTTCGGATCCGGCGGAGCGTTTTCGCCGACGTAGTTGTCCTGAGTGTGTATCGTGGTTCGAGAGTCCGGCACTACTCACGTGGGTGACGTCCCGCCCGCCGACTACCGGGCGCTCGCGCAGTTCCGCCGCCTGATCCGCAGCTACCTGCGGTTCAGCGAAGGCGCGGCGCGCCGCGAAGGGCTCGAGCCGCAGCAGTACCAGTT
This sequence comes from Dehalococcoidia bacterium, assembly GCA_035650575.1. Taxonomy (GTDB): domain Bacteria; phylum Chloroflexota; class Dehalococcoidia; order DSTF01; family JACRBR01; genus DASRHM01. The sequence goes on from DASRHM010000114.1 coordinate 13,724, forward strand.
GCTGCTCGCCGTCAAGGGCGCGCCCGAGAACCAGCCGACGACGATCACCTATGTCTGCGAGACGCTGCAGATCCGCCATCACAGCGCCGTCGAGCTGGTCAACCGCACCGAGGCGCGCGGGCTCGTGCAGCGCGTGCGCGGGGTCGAAGACCGGCGCGTCGTCTTCGTCACGCTGACGGAGAAGGGCGATGACGTCCTGCGCAAGCTCGCGCTGCACCATCTCGCCGAGCTGCGCTCTGCGGGCGCGGAGCTCGTACGCGCGCTCGATGCGGTGATCAACCGCCGCACGTAGCTGCTACGAGAGGAACACGAAGCCGAGCGCGACGATGGCGGCGAGGCTGTACGTCCAGCGCATGGCGGCATTCTCGACGGATTTCGCCGCCGGTACGCGCCGACCGAGGGATACGAGGCGGCGACGGCACGGCCGGATACTGTCTCAATGCGAGCGCGACGCACGATGCGGGGCGGGGCGCGGCCGCGCGGGGCGCCGCGACCGCGGGAAGAGCCTGCCGAGCCGCTGAACGCCGACCTCAGCGCGCGAGAGATCGAGGAGAGCGAGCGCCGCAGCGCACCGCGCGCCGTCGTCGTCCACGAGGCGATCAGCCGCGAGGGCGAGGACGAATTGCGGCGGCCGACGTCCGCGCTCGCCTGGTCGGGGCTCGCCGCCGGCCTCTCGATGGGCTTCTCGCTCGTGGGCGAAGGGCTGTTGCGCGCGCACCTGCCGGACGAGACGTGGCGGCCCGTGATCGCGAAGCTCGGCTACACGCTGGGCTTCCTGATCGTCGTGCTGGGGCGACAGCAGTTGTTCACGGAGAACACGCTGACGCCGATCCTGCCGCTGCTCGCGCGGCGCGACGGCCGGACGCTGCGCAACGTGCTGCGGCTGTGGGCCGTCGTGCTCGCGGCCAACCTGGCCGGCGCCGCGCTCTTCGCGTTCGTCGCCGCGCATACGGCGGTCTTCCGGCCGGACGTGAAGGAGGCGTTCTCGCAGATCGGCGCGGAGGCGGTGGACGGCGGCTTCGCGACGATCCTCCTGCGCGGGATCTTCGCGGGCTGGCTCATCGCGCTGATGGTCTGGCTGCTGCCGTTCGCGGAGTCGGGACGCGTCGGCACGATCATCGTGATCACCTTCTTCGTGGGGCTTGGCGGCTTCAGCCACGTCATCGCCGGCTCCGTCGAGGTGCTGTACCGCGTGACGAGCGGCGACGCGACGTGGTGGGACTACGCCGGGCGCTACCTGGCGCCGACGCTGCTCGGGAACGTCCTGGGCGGCGTGTCGCTGGTGGCGGCGCTGAACCATGCGCAGGTCGTCTCGGGCGGCGGCGAGGACGTGTGATCAGCGCGCGTCCGGCCAGGACTCGCCGGCCGCGGCCATCTCGTATCGCAGCCGCCGACGCGCATCCTCCGTGTGCCCGTCGCAGAGGAGGGCGATGAGCCGGCGGAATTCGGCGCCGGTCGCGCGCAGGTCGTCAGCCACGCGGTCGATCCTGGCGCCGAGCACGCCTTCCTGGCGCAGCAACTCCGCCAGCGCGTCGCGCGTGGTCCGCGGGTCGAGCAGCGGTTCGTCCATCGAGTCCTCCGTTTCGTCGAGGCACAGCGTCACGCCGCAGCGGGCCGTCGTGTCGTGCCACTGCGTCATGGCGGCGCGCGCCCAGCCGCCGTACGGGACGAACGGCGGGATCGGGTCGCCGTCGCGCCGGACGTAACGCGCGTCCCAGAGGGGCACGCCCGCGGCGCCGGGAGCGCGCCAGTCCTCGGTCGCCGTGACCCACCAGCGGCGCGAGGTGTAGATGCCGGACGGCATGCTCGCGCAGGCGGCGAGCGCCTTCGCGACGAGGCCGCGGGTTTCGGCCGGCGGTGGCGTCGCCACGCCGGGGTAGTCCTCGCAGTCGACCCACAGCCGGCGCACGGGGAGGTCGCGCACGGCGGCGCGCGCGGCGGCGACGCGCCGATCGACGTCGCCGTCCCAGCGCAGGATGACGTACGCCTCGCACCGCATGCCGGCGGCAGTGGCGGCTGCCACCTGCGCGCGCGTGATCGCGGGGACCTGCGTGCCGCAGATCAGCAGCGCGATCCCCTCCGCGCGCAGGCAGCGCGCCTGATCGACGGCGATCTCGCCGGTCCAGTTCGAGACGTCGGCCGCCCGCACGCGAGCAGCGTAAACCGCGTCATGCGCGATCTCTCAGCGGTACGCGTCACCGCCCTCGGGGACGAGGCCCCATCATGTCGCGCGGACGAACGCGGCGCCGGTCGCGCGCAGCAGGTCATCGAGCGCCAGCTCCGGCTCGACGCCGCGTGCGCCGGCGCTCACGAAGATGCGCGCGAGCGAGCGGGCGTGCTCGTCGATGAGCATGGCGGCGACCGGGCGCTGCAGGCCAATGGCGGTGATGGCGCCGACGCGCATGCCGGTGAGGCGCTCCGCCTCGCGCTGGGACGCCATCCGCACGCGCTTCGCGCCGACGGCGGCCGCCAGCAGGCGCAGGTCGAGCTCGTGCGTCGCGGGCGTCATGACCACGAGCGGGCGCGCGGGCGCGTCGTCGCGCAATGCGATCAGCGTCTTGTACACGGCCTCGGCCGGCGCGCCGAGAATCGCCGCCGCCTCCTTCGCGCTGTGGAACGCGGCCTCCGGGTCGTACGCGAGCGCGCGATAGGCGATGCGGCGGGCGTCGAGCCAGCGCATCGCCTGGGTCTTGGCCGGGCCGGACATGGGCGCAGCGTAGCGGACGCGGGGCAGCAGCCGGAGCGATATGAACTTCGCCGCGCCGGACGCAGCGGCCGATAGGCCCGTGCAATTGCGCCGGATGGGAGAATGAACGGGGGCCCAACGAGGACTGCGCCTGCATGGAGCGGCATCCGAATATCGAGACGGCGGGGTCGCGCGGCGCGAACGGGGCGCCGGCGCGGGAAGGAGCGGCCGTGACGAACGCCGCGACGAAAGCCCAGGCGGCGGTGACGAGCCATCTCGCGATGTACCGCGAGATGCTGCTCTCGCGCGAGCTCAGCGACCGGATGTTCGCGCTGCACCGGCAGGGGCGGGCGGCGTTCGCCGTCACGGGGCAGGGGCACGAAGCCGTGCAGGTGGCCGCCGCGCACGCCGTCAAGCGCGGGACCGACTGGCTGCTGCCGTACTACCGCGACGTGGCGCTGCTGGTCGCGCTCGGGATGACGCCGGAGCAGGTCCTGCTCGGGCTGTTCGCCAAGGCCGACGACCCGAACTCCGGCGGGCGGCAGATGCCGTGCCACTGGTCGTGGCCGGAGATGCGCGTCGTGACGCGCTCGAGCGTCATCGCCGCGAATCTGCCGCATGCGGCGGGCATCGCCTACGCGGCGAAGCTGCGCGGGCTGAAGGAAGTGGCCGTCGTGCTCTTCGGCGAGGGCGCGACGAGCGAAGGCGACTTCCACGAGTCGGTCAACTTCGCGGCGATCCACCGGCTGCCGGTCGTCTTCCTCTGCGAGAACAACGGCTACGCGATCTCCGAGTCACAGGAGAAGCAGATGGCCGTGAAGCACGTCGCCGACCGCGCGAAAGCGTACGGCATCTCCGGCCAGACGGTCGACGGCAACGACCTAGTGGCGGTACACCAGGCGATCGCGTGGGGCGTCGGCGAGTGCCGGCGCGGGCGCGGCCCGAAGCTCATCGAGGCGAAGACGTACCGCTTCTCGCCGCACACGTCGTCCGACGACGACCGGCGGTACCGGCCGCGCGCGGAGGTCGAGGAATGGGCGAAGCGCGACCCGATCGACCGCTTCCGCGCGCGCCTGCTCGAAGAGGGCGCCCTGACGGCCGAGCAGGACCGCGCCTGGCGCGACGAGGTGAAGCGCGAGGTCGAGGCGGCCGTGCGCAGGGCGGAGGCGGCGCCGGACCCGGCGCCCGAGTCGGCGCTCCTGCACGTGTTCGCGGAGGACGGGCGATGACCGCGCGCACGTATATCGAGGCGGTGCACGACGCGATGTGGGAGGAGATGGAGCGCTGCGACACGGTCGTCGTGCTCGGCGAGGACATCCAGGAGGGCGGCGTGTTCCGGGCGACCGACGGCATGCTCGCGCGCTTCGGCCCGCAGCGCGTGCTCGACACGCCGCTCGCCGAGTCGAGCATCGTCGGCATCGCGATCGGCATGGCGCAGAACGGCGTGCTGCCCGTCGCGGAGATCCAGTTCGCGGACTTCGCCTATCCGGCGTTCAACCAGCTGATCAGCGAGGCGGCGAAGTGGCGCTACCGCTCGAACGGCGCGCAGGCGTGCCCGATCGTCGTGCGGATGCCGTACGGCGCGGGGATCCGTGGCGGCATGTACCACTCGCAGTCGATCGAGGCGCTGCTGGCGCATGTGCCGGGTCTCAAGGTCGTCGCGCCTTCGACCCCGTACGACGCGAAGGGGCTGCTCAAGGCGGCGGTGCGCGACCCCGACCCCGTGATCTACTTCGAGCACAAGAAGGCGTACCGCATGCTGAAGGACGACCTTCCGGCGGACGACTACGTCGTGCCGATCGGGCCCGCCGAGCTGCGGCGCGAGGGCGACGACGTGACGGTGATCAGCTACGGGCTGATGGCGCATGAGTGCCTGCAGGCGGCCGAGGCGCTCGCGGGCGAGGGCATCGAGACGACGGTGCTGGACCTGCGGACGCTGGCGCCGCTCGACCGCGAGGCGATCCTCGATGCCGCGCGGCGCACGGGCAAGGTGCTCATCGTGCACGAGGACAACCGCAGCGGCGGCATCGGCGCGGAGGTGGCGGCGACGATCGTCGAGGGCGCGTTCGACTACCTCGACGCGCCGGTGCGGCGGCTCACGGCGCCGGACGTGCCGGCGGGGCCGTTCAGCGGCGTGCTCGAAGACTGGTGCCTGCCATCGCGCGAGACGATCGCGGCGGCCCTGCGCGAGCTGGCGGCGTACTGAGGGGATGGCGATGGCGCAGCTCGTGATGCCGAACGTGGGCGAGGGCGTGACCGAAGGGACCCTGACGCGCTGGCTGAAGCGCGAGGGCGAGCGCGTCGAGCAGGACGAGCCGGTCGTCGAGATCGAGACGGACAAGGCGGTGGCGGAGATCCCGTCGCCGTTCGCGGGCACGCTGGCGCGCGTGCTCGTGCAGGAGGGCGAGACGGTGCCGATCGGCACGCCGCTCGCCGACTTCGAGACGGCTGACGAGCCGGCGGGCGCGGCGGCGCGCGCCGAAGCGCAGCCCGCAGCGAAGCGCGCGGCGGGGACCGCCTCCGGTACCCGGCCGGGCGGTGCCGTCGCGGGCTCGGACGGGCACGACGACCGCTGGCAATTCCGGCGCACGCGGCGCTACTCGCCGGTCGTGCTGAAGCTCGCGGCCGAGCACGACATCGACCTGGAGCTGGTGCAGGGCACGGGGATCGAGGGCCGCGTGACGCGGCAGGACGTGCTGCGCTACATCGCGAACCCGTCGCTGCACACCGTCGCGCCGCCGGCGGGCGCGGGGGTGGTCGGAACGTCGCCGCAGGAACGCGCGCGCGGGCAAGAGCGGGGCGCGGACGGCGAGCGCATCGCGCTGTCCGCGACGCGGCGCACGATCGCGCAGCGGATGCTCGAATCGCATCGCACGATCCCGGCGGCGTGGATGGCCGTCGAGGCGGACGTGACCGGGCTCGTCGCGGTGCGCGAGCGGCTGAAGGACCGGTTTCGCGCGCAGGAGGGGGTCGCGCTCACGTACCTTCCGTTCTTCGTGCAGGCCGTCGCCGCCGCGGTGCGCGAGGTCCCCGAGTTGAATGCGACGTGGTCGGACGACGGCATCGTCCGCCACCGCCGCTGCGACGCCGGGATCGCCGTGGCGACGGAGAGCGGGCTCGTCGTCCCGGTCGTGCGCGACGCTGGCGGGCGCTCGCTGGCCGGCATCGCGCGCGAGATCGATGCGCTCGCCTCGCGCGCCCGCGAGCGCAAGCTCACGGTCGAAGAGATGCATGGCGCGACGATCACGGTCGACAACACGGGCGCGTTCGGGTCGATGCTCTCGCAGCCGATCGTGCCCGTCGGGCAGGTCGCGATCGTCACGCTCGAGGCGGTCCGGCGCGAGCTGCGCCCGACGGACGACGGGGGCTTCGCGCCGCGCTCGGTCGTGAACCTTTGCCTGAGCTTCGACCATCGCGCCGTCGACGGCGCGGAGGCGGGGCGCTTCATGCACGCGCTGCGCGAGCGGCTGGAGGCGCTGGCGACGGAGCCGATCCTGGATTGAGCCGCGTCCACCCCTGGTCAACGCGTGATGCCGCGCGTAGCCGCACGGGAGCGTGCCGGGGCCTGCGGAGCGAGCTGCGCGCCTGCCGTCCGCTCGCCGTCACTTCGTCGCGCGGAACTGCACGACGTAGGGATTCGGGTCCACCTGCACGTCGCTGAACCCGGCGGCGCTGAGCCGGCGGGCGAGCGTGTCGGGCGGCACCGGGACGCAGACGTCGTCCTCGTGCATCGCGCGGAAGTCGGGGGTGTCGAGGCTGTCGCAGCCGGCCAGCACCCCGCCCGGCCGCAGCACGCGCGCGACCTCGCGGAACAGCTCGTCCTGCTGCCCCGGCGTCGGCACGTGGTGCAGCATGATGAACGACACGGCGGCGCTGAAGCGCCCGTCCTCGAACGGGAGGTCGGTGGCGTCGGCGCGCACGACGGTGACGTTCGTGCCCGCCATCCGCTGCGCCAGCGCGTCGGCAAGGTCAGGGTCGATCTCGACGGCGGTGAGCTGCGGCGCCATCGTGCGCAGCAGGTCGGTCGTGCGGCCCGGCCCGGGCCCGACCTCGAGCACATCGTCGCCGAGCGCCACGCCCTCGAGCGCGCCGGGGATGATGTAGCGGCGCAGGCTCTCGGCCCACTCGTCGCTCGAACAGAAGTCCAGGTGCTGCTTGTTCATCGGCGCGTCTCCCGTCGATGCGTCATCCGCTATGCCCGGCGGCGATGATAGCGCAAGCGCACTACGTCCCGCGCGCCAGGCGCGCCGCGAGGGCATCGCGCGCTCGCGCGAGCGCGGGGCTGATGCGCACGGCGTAGGGGTCGGGCGCGGGGTCGAGGCTGCGCAGCGCCTCGGGCAGCGCGGCGAGCTGGGCGCGGACTCGTCCGCGCGCGGCGTCGAGCGGAGACGGGTCGCCCGCGAGGCGGCGTCCGCGCGACATAACGTCGATCAGGAGCGGCTCGCCACCGGGCGATTCGTCGGCGAGCGCGATGGTGTCGCCGGCCATGCGGCCGCCGTCATAGCGACGGAAGACCTGCTTTCTCCCCGGCAACGTCATCTTCTCGGGCGAGAGCTTGAGCGTCGGGCGCCCGTCGTACGCCACGAGCTTGTACGCGGAGTCGAGCGCCGGCGCATCGGGGGACACCACCGCTGCCGTGCCGACGCCGAACGCGTCGATCGGCGCGCCGGCCGCGAGCAGGCCGGCGATCTGGCGTTCATCGATGCCGCCGCTGGCAAAGATGCCCGTGTCGCGCAGGCCTGCCTCGTCGAGCAGGGCTCGCGCGCGCTTCGCGAGCGCGAGCAGGTCGCCGGAATCGAGCCGGACGCCGCGCGGGCGCGCGCCGGGCACCGCGCGGGCGGCGTCGATCGCGCGCATGACGCCGCGCTCGGTGTCGTACGTGTCGACCAGCAGCACCGTGTCCGGGAAGCTGTTCAGGAACGCCGTGAACGCGGCGCGCTCGGATTCGTGCGCCTCGATATAGCTGTGCGCCATCGTCCCGGCGACGGGGATGCCGTAGCGTTCGCCCGCGCGCACGTTCGACGTGGCGTCGAAGCCGGCGAGATAGAGCGCGCGGGCGGCCTTCAGCGCGGCGTCGGTGCCGTGCGCGCGGCGCGAGCCGAAGTCGACGAGCGTCCGCCCCCGCGCGGCGATGACGGCGCGCGCGCCCTTCGACGCGATCGTCGTCTGGAAGGTGAGCTGGTTCAGCAGGTACGTCTCGACGAGCTGCGCTTCGGCGATCGGCGCCACGACCTCGAGCAGCGGCTCGCCGCCGAAGACGACGGCGCCTTCGGGCACCGCGCGGACGTCGCCGCTGAAGCGCAGGGAGGCGAGATGGTCGATGAACCCGGCGGAGAACAGGCCCAGCCCGCGCAGGTACTCCAGCACCTCCGGCGTGAACCGCAGGCCTTCGAGGTACGCCACCGCGTCCTCCAGCCCGCAGGCGACGAGGAAGTTGCGCTGCGGCGGCAGGCTGCGCACGTAGAGGTCGAACACGGCCTCGCCGGCCATGCGCTCATCGAAGTACGCCTGCAGCATGGTCAGCTCGTACAGGTCGGTGAAGAGCGCGTCGGCCGGGGCGGCGTCGGGCATGCGGCTCAGCGGATGCGCGCGCCGGCGGCGGCGACGGCGGCGAGCGCGCGGTCGCCGTCACCCGGCTGCAGGTCGACCGCGCGGACCGCCGCACGCAGGATGTCGACCTCGAATCCGAGGCGGCGGGCGTCGAGCGCGGTCTCCTTCACGCAGTAGTCCGTTGCCAGGCCGGCGAGGACGATGCGCGTGACGCCGGCGCCGCGGAGCAGTCCTTCGAGCTCGGTGGGGCACACCGTGCCTTCGTGGACGTCGCGCACGCTGAAGACGGAGTACCCGTCCTCGCCACGCGCGCCCTTGCGGATGATTTCGCGGCCGGCGCGCACGTCGAGCGCCGGGTGGAACGCTGCGCCCCAGCTGCCGGCGACGCAGTGCACCGGCCAGATGCCGCCGTCCTGCTGGAAGTGCGGCGTGTGCGGGGGATGCCAGTCCTGCGAGTACACGACGAGCGCGCCCGCGTCCGACGCGCGCGCGATCTCCTCGTTGATACGCGGGATGATCTCCGCGCCGCCGGGGACGTGCAGTGAGCCGCCGGGATCGGCGAAGTCGTTCTGCACGTCGACGACGACGAGCGCGGTGGTGCGGTCGTATGCGGCCATGCGTGCAGTGTAGGGGTTGAACGCGCGGGCGGGATTCGACGCGATTGCTCGGATCAGCAGGCGTGCCGGCCTGCCGGCCCGGAAACCGGGCAACGCGCGGCGGGCCAGCCGCGCGCCCTTCGCTCCCGGCCACGGGCGTTCGGAGTCGGCGAGGCCAATGTGCGGTCCTCCGGAGATGCGCCGGCACGAAGCGCGCGCGGGCGAGCTCGAACACGGCGAACCAAGCACCACATCTCCTACAGAACCTCCCAGCTCCACGCAGCCGGGGATCAGCGTATGCGAGGAACCAGGGTAGTGACACGCCGTGCGAGCAGTGCGAGGATCGCGCGAGGAGGAGTGGATGGAGCGGCTGCGGGCGGATTCGCTGTCCGATCGCCAGCGGCGGATCCTCGATGGGCTCGTCGCCGGGAAGAGCAACGGCGTGCTGGCGCAGGAGCTGGGGATCACCCTCGACGGCGTGAAATGGCACGTCTCGCAGTTGCTCTGGGACACCGGCTGCGCCGACCGGCACGCGCTGGCGGACTGGTGGCGCCGCGAGCAAGGCGCGGCGAAGCCGGCGTTTTTCTTCGGGCTACGCTGGCCCTCCGGCGAGTCGCTGGCGATGCCCGTGCACGCGACGCTGACGCTCGTGCTCACCGTGGCCATCGTCGCCGGCATCTACGCGGGGTGGACGTGCACCGGCGCATCCGGACCGCGCGCGACGCGGGTGAGTGCGCTCGGCAAGGTTGCGTACGTGCGCGACGGCGACGTCTGGGTGAAGGACCTCCCGGACGGCGATGCGCATCGCGTCACCGCGCGCGACTTCGGGGACGAGGCGTACGTCGCGCCGAAGTGGTCGCCTTCGGGCGCCTGGCTGTTGGCCTACAGCAACGCCCAGGCTGTCGTGATGCGCGCTGACGGCACCTCGCGCCGCGTGTACGACGGTCGGTTCACGATGCCCGTCTGGTCGCCCGTCGCCGACCGGCTTGCGTTCGCGCACATGAGCGATGGCAGCGGCACACCCGACGAGATCCTCGTCGAGGACGCGGAAGGGTCGGACCGGATCGTCGCCGCATCCGCAACGGCGCCCCCCGGCGAGCATGCGGCCATTTCGGACGTGAACTGGAGCCCGGATGGGTTGCGCATTGCGTACGCCGAGCACCACTGGCGCGACACCGGGGCGAGCATCGAGCACACGTACGAAGCGATCCGCATCGTCGCGGCCGACGGCAGCGCGCCGCCGGAGGACCGATACGTCGAGCCGGCGCCGCCGGAGGACGGGCTCGGCATCTTCGCGTACGACGGGCGCTCCGTCGCGTTCTATCGGCTGCCGCCATTCACTGCGGACGGCGCTGACGGCGTCCTGCTCGAGCTCGTGACGACGCCGGGTACGACACCCACGTTCTATTTCGAGTCGAGCCCCGAGGCACTGCTGACCCCGGGGCCACTGCCCGCGCCTGGCGATGCGAAGCCGGTCGCGCTGTTCGACCCGTCGCTGCGCTCGCCGGTGGTGCGAGGGGTGACCGCGATCACGGAGGGCGCCGGCCGCGAAGGCTGGGCCCAGAAGCGCGTCGCGCTGCTGGTCTGGGCATCGGGCGTGATCGCCGACCTGAGCGATGCAGCCGTCGCGGCGATCGGCCCCGCGCTATCATTCGACAAGCAGCAGATCGCGTACAGCGCGATGCCTGACACGCCGGCGCTGTCGGGCGGCGACGATGCGAAGCGCGCGCTCGCGCAGCGGAAGATCTGGGTGATGCGAAGGGCGAGCGCCGACGACGCGCTGTACCGCGACCGGCAGCAACTGACGTCCGATCGGGCGTACCGCGACGAGTACCCGCAGTTCTCCGCGGACGGGCGTGAGATCCTGTTCGCGCGGCTCGATCGCGAGGACCACTGGTCGCTCTGGCTCATGCCTTCGGGCGGCGGCACCCCCACGCAGATCGTCGACGATATCGAGTTGCCCTCGAAGGGCGGCGACGAGGCGTGGTTCGGGTACTACGGGGTCATCGCCTGGCACAACGTGTTCGACTGGTGGCGGCCACGCACGGGCGCGTAGCGCAACGGGAGGCCGGAGGCGAGCGCGACGTGCGGCTCCGGCGCTACGAGAGCACGTCGATCTTCATCCGGCTCAGGCGCTGCGGGTCGGCGACGAGCTCGATCTCCGCGACCTTGCCGTCGCGCACCGCAAACGCAAAGGCCACCCGCGGGATGCCGCCCGGGGCCCAGACCGCGCCGGGAGCGCCATCGAGGAGCGCGATCTGCGCCGCCTGCGCCTGGCCCTCGAACTGCCTCGCGACGGCGGGCGCGCCGCGGACCTCCGAGGTGATCCAGCCGCTGCGCGCACCCATGCGCAGCGCCGCGTCGTCGACGCGCAGCGTGACGTCCGGGTCGAGCACGGTGAGCAGCGCCTGGAAATCGCCGGAGCGCGACGCGCGGAAGAACGCCTCCACGACCTCTCGCTGGCGCGCGAGGTCCGGCGGACGTCCGGCGTCCGACGCGCCCTGGATGCGGCGGCGGGCGCGGCTCGCGAGCTGCCGCGCGGCGACCGGCGAGCGGCCCACGATGCCGGCGATCTCCTCGAACGGCACGCCGAACACGTCATGGAGGACGAAGGCGACGCGCTCCGCGGGCGGCAGGCGGTCCAGCACCGCGTGCATCGCCATCCCGACCGACTCGGCGACCATTACCTCGCGCTCCGGGTCAATGACGTCGCTGGCGGGCTCGGCATCCGCGGGCAACGGGCCCTCGCGCCGCGACCGGCGAGCGCGCAACATGTCCAGGCAGACGCGCGACACGACCGTCGTCAGCCAGCCGCCAAGGTTTTGCACCTCGGCGGCATCGGCGCGGCTCAGGCGCAGCCACGCTTCCTGCACGGCGTCGTCGGCCTCGCTTGCGGAGCCGAGCAGGCGATACGCCACCGCCCGCAGCCGCCCGCGATCCGCCTCGAAGCGCTCGGCCAGCCACGTGTCGTCCATCGGTCACATTCTCCCGCTCGCGGCCGTCACGAGCGATGACGAGCCGGTCCGGGCATGTGTGACAGAGAGGAGATCCGGAGATGAAGATCAAGCTCACCACCATCCACGTCGATGACCAGGAGAAGGCCCTGCGCTTCTACACGGGGGTCATCGGCTTCGTCAAAAGAGCCGATTTCAGCCAGGGCGCCTATCGGTGGCTCACCGTGGCCTCGCCCGAAGAGCCGGACGGCACGGAGCTGCAGCTCGCGCTCGCCGACGACGGCGCGGTGAAGGCATGCCAGAAGGCATCGTTCGAGAACGGGCGGCCGGCGGCGATGTTCTTCACGGACGACGTACAGGCCGACTACGGCCGCATCCAGGCGCTCGGCGCCACGTTTACGATGCCGCCAACCAAGGTCACGGGCTCGACCATTGCCGTGCTCGACGACGGCTGCGGGAACCTCGTGCAACTCACGCAGCTCTCCTGGCGGGGATAAGCCGACGGCACGGGCGGGCGCACGCACCTCCGCGTGACGGCTGCCTTCAGTTTCCTGAGGACACCAGCGGTTGCGGCTCGCAGCCGGCGCCGCCGGCGCCCGCCGGGCGCAGCGGCCGGCGGTCGAGGACGCGCGAACGGTCGCCGATGTCGCATCGCTCCATGCCGTCGAAATCCCAGCCAGCGGCGCCCGGTGCCAACGAGAACTTCAGGTAGCGCCCGCCGGGCTGGTAGACGAAGAAGGTCTTGGTGCGGGCCGTCAGTCCGGCGCCAAGCGCCGAGCGGGGGGCCGAACCCTCGAGGGCGACGGTCTCCGTCAGGGCGGCCGGGTGCGCTGAGACGCCGGCGAGCGCCGCCAGTGTCGGCGCGAAGTCGATGTGCTGGTAGTCCACATCGGTCGATCCGACCGGCAGGCCCGGCGCGTGGACCAGCAGCGGGACGCGCGTCATCAGGTCATCGACCTGCCGCTCGCCGCGCGCGGGCTCGTCCTCGCGCAGGCCATGGTCGGCCGTCACCAGCAGCGTCGCCCGGTCGAAGCTGCCGTCGCGCTCGAGCGCGTCGAGGACCCGGCCGAGCGAGGCGTCCGCGTAGCCGACCTGCTGCTCGTACGCGGCGAGGACTTGCGGTCCGGGCAGGGTCGGCCACTCCGGGTGCAGCCACGGGAACTCGTATTCGGCGTCGCGGGACACGCGGCCGTCGGCGGTGAAGATGTAAGGCGGGTGAGGGAGGAGCGTGTGGACGAAGTAGATCCGCCCCTGGCCGTCGTCGTGCGCGAGGTCATCGATGAAGGTGTCGAGCATGTCCGGCGAGTACTCGTGTACGGCGAACCGGTCCTCGCGCAGGGCGCTGCCCTGCGTCCGGCGCGTCAGCCAGTTGAGCGCGTCGCCGAACAACGGGTCGAGGTCGTCCGGCGTGGCGTTGCGCAGCCCCCGCACGAGCACCTCGGCGAAGAGCCGGCCCTGGTGCCGGTGCGACTGGTAGGACGCGCCATGGCACTCGTACTGGCGTCCGCAGCCCGGCGCGTAGATCCGCTCGATGGCCGCGGTCTGCTCGTACAGCACGAGCGGCCGGTCGGCGGCGATGCTCGTCGCGCCATCGATCAGCGCGGGAAGCTGCAGCCACGTATGGAAGTAGTTCGAGGTCGCGTTGGTGTAGGTCAGGCTCTCGTCCGCGAGCCGCGCGAAGTTCGGGTAGCGCTCCGCATCGACGTGCCCGGAGCCGTCGAGCAGGGAGTCGTACGACAGCGCGTCGAAGACGATCACCACGACCGGGCCGCGTCCGGCGTCCGTGACCGCGGCGGCGGGGGCGTCCGCGTACGCGTGGTCCGGCCGCAGCGCCAGCGACCACCAGTACATCGTGACGAGCACGGCGACGACGAACAGATAGCGAAATGCCGACGCCGCGAAGCGCTGCCAGCGCCAGGCGGCGTACGCGATGCCGGCGATGACCGCGAGCCGCGCGGCGACGGCGACCAGCGGCTGCACCACGTCCGCGAAGTGGTAGCCGCGCTCGGCGCCCCAGAGGTGCAGTTCGAGGCGCTGGGCGACGAGCACGCACGCGACGGCGACGGCGGCGGCGCGGAAGTTGCGGGCGGCGCCGGCGCCCCACGCGCGGGCGATCGCGCGGTCCGCGGCGTACACGGCGAGGGTGAACAGCGCATAGAAGGCGACGAGCGTGACGCGCAGGCTCGCCGGAAACACGACGACGTCCCGCGCCGGCAGCGCGTCGACGATCAGGCTCATGACGGAGAAGTGGATAGCGCTGGCGTAGAGCGCAAGGTCGAGCGCTTCGGGGAGGGCGCGCCGGACGCCCGCCGCGACGGCACGCTCGGCGCTACCCATGGCGTTCGAGGTGGTAGAGCACGCGGCTCGTGTCCGGCACGGCGGCGCGCTCGGCGATGATCCAGTGCTCGGCGAGCGCGGACTCGAACGCCTCGATCGTATAGCCGCCGTAGACGTCCTTCCGGGTGAGCAGCAGGCGCTGCACCATCGGGTCGGCCTTCGGGACGAACTCGACGATCGCGGAGCGCCCCACGGACGCCAACCAGGCGGCGAATCGCGGCAGCGGGACGTTGCCGGAGATCGCGATGTGGTGCACGAGCGCGAGCGCGAGCACGACGTCCGCCGGGCCGCGCTCGGCCAGCCCCTGCCGCTCCGCCTGCGCCCAGCCCTGATTTGGCGAAGGATTCAGCAGGTCCATGACGAGCGGGTGCACGTTCGGCGCGGCCTCGCGTGCCCGTTCGAACAGCAGGTCGATGCTGGCCTCGTCGCCGTCGATCGCGACGACGTGCTGCGCCGTCTTCGCGGCGAGCAGCGAGAAACGGCCGGTGTTGCAGCCGAGATCCCACAGCATCGACGGCCGCGCGCGGTCCACCACCTCCGCCACGAACCGCTCGCGGAATGCGACGGCGGCGGGCGAGTAATGCGCGCGGTCGTCCTCGTAGCCGGACCACGCGGACCGCCGCTTTCGGCGCGGCAGCTTCTCGACGGTCTTGCGGGCGCGCGAGACCATGCCGCGGACGGCTGTGTCGGGGATCGCACGCTCGCGGGCGCTTCGGAGCGCCTGCTCGTTAGCGGCGAAGCGGCGTGTGAGCATCGACTGCAGGACGACGTCGACGAAGACGGACGGCCGCAGCTTCGCGCGCAACGGCAGCAGACGCCGGACCACCTCCGTGTCGAGCCCGTCGATCGCGCTCCGCAGCCACGGTTGGAACGGGACGCCGCCGTATGCCTGGAGGTACAGCGGGTTCAGGAAGAGGCGGCAGAACTGTCCGTATGCGCGCCAGCCCTCGCCGGCCGCGTACGGTTCGAACGACCCGAAGTCGATGAAGGTCGGGCGCGCGCCGCGGAACTGCACGTTGTACGACGTCGCGTCCTTCACCATGTGACCGTTCGCGAACGACGCTTCGACCAGCTCGAGCTGCAGCAGGGCGGCTGCGCGCAGCATCTCGAACGACCACTCGTACGGGTAGGAGATGAAGGGCAGGCGCGGGTGCTCGAAGGCGGCGGTAATCCCGGGGAGCGCGCGGTAGAGCCCGGGCGCGTCTTCGCGTGCCAGTGGTGTCGTGCGCTCGACCTTCTCTTCGGCGATCAGCGCCGAGAACCACGGCGCGGCGAGCACTCCGGCGAGCGCGGGGCCAGCTTCGCCAACGGCGTACCGGAGCACGCGGTCGCCGTCGAGGACGACGCCGCTACTCGGATCGCGAAAGGAGCTCGGCTCGAATGCCAGCGGGGTGGAGACGACCATCTACGCCGCGCGGCTGATATCGGAAGCGGGGTCCGCGGAGTCCCCGTCCGCAACGGCCGTGGCATCCTCGCTCGCGGTCGTGCGACCGCGCCGGAACAGGACATCCGCGATGCGCTTCGCTGCGAGCTTGAAGAACACGACGAAGCCCAGGGCGCCGCTGAAGAGCACCTGCACCATCATCCCCCCGGTGCCGGCATCGATGTACAGAAGCATGGCGTACCCTCGCTTGCGCTCAGTCCCGCGGCGATGCTCGCCTAACGAGGTATCGTCAGAAGCGGCTGGGTCTTGACGGCGCAGGGCGAGAATCGGGGAAACCCCGGACGCGGCGCGGCGCCGCCGCGGGCGGCGTCACGCGTGCGGTGCGCTCCAGCCTCGCCGGCAGGAGCGCGGACCGCAGGTGATCCGCGGGGGCATTGGGCCGGAGGGCGGCGCTATGCGTTGCGGATGCTCATCCCGCCGTCGACGACGAGGTACGCGCCGGTGATGAAGCTCGCCGCCGGCAAGACGAGGCTGAGTGTCGCGTGCGCGACCTCCTCCGGCTCGCCGTAGCGCTTCAGGGCGACGCGCCGCTTCGCGTAGATGGTCTTGTGCTCCTCCGGGATCGGCGCCGTCATCGCCGTTCGGATCGGGCCGGGGCAGACGGCGTTGACGTTGATCCCGCGCGGGCCCAGCTCGACCGCCATCGAGCGCGTGAGGCCGATGACGCCGTGCTTCGCGACGGTGTACGGGCTGCCGCCGCCGGTCGCGCCGAGCGCCTCCGTCGACGCGATGTTCACGACGCGCCCTTCGCCGTTGCGCGCGAGGTCGGCGGCGCACGCGCGGATCAGGCGCGCCTGCGCGGTGAGGTTCACGGCGAGCGTCAGCTCCCACGCCTTCTCCCACGCGTCATGGTCGATCGGCGCGGGGGCGGAGAGGCCGGCGTTGTTCACGAGGATGTCGACCGGCCCGACCTCGGCGCGGATGCGGTCGACCAGCGCCGGGATGGCGGCGCCGTCCGCGAGGTCCGCGGCGTAGGCGCGGGCACTGCCGCCCGCGGCGTTCACCTCGCCTGCGGCGGCCGTGACGCCCTCCGCGTTGCGGTCGATGAGCGCGAGGCGGGCGCCGGCATCGGCGAAGACGTAGGCGGTGGCGCGCCCCATGCCGCTGGCGGCGCCGGTGATGATGGCGACGCGGCCCTCGATCGACCGGCTGAGCTTGCTGAGCTTGGTGTTCGGCATGCGGGAGGACTATAGAGCGCCGGCCCGCGGGCGGCCAGCGCCGGCGCTGCGATGGCGCCGGCCCTCCGGAGCGGGTGCGCGGGGGCGCCGTGCGTCGTACAGGCCTGGATGGAGATGGCTGTGGAGCGGGAGACGAGACTCGAACTCGCGACACTCTGCTTGGGAACAAGCTAGGGCTTCTGCAAGCTGCTCCAGATTCGAAGTTGGCCCCGAAACCGATGCAAGCTGCACCTAATTGGGCGCACATCTCGCGGCCGGGTTCGGCACGCTGCCGAACGTCATGCTATCGCAGAAAACGCTCAGCGGATCGCATCGTTTCTAGCGCAATCACCGCCTGACTTAGGCGCCGCTAACACGCGCGGCCCGACACATCAATGTGCATCGCAGCAGTCAGGGCCGAACCGCGACGGGGGTCGCCTCGACGGCGAGCGCGTTAAACCCGTCCCGTGACCAGAACACGCGCCCGGCACCGAGCCGCTGCTCCAGCGCGTCGTAAAGACGCTCCGCTGCGCTGATGTCCTGCCAGTCTCCCCAGCCGAGTTCTGCAAAACGCGCTGGGAGCGGGCGGTGACGCGTGCGCTTGCCGTTGGAGCCATCGCCGAAGAACGTATCGACGATCACGCGATCTGCGGCGGATTCCAGTGCATCGGCGAAACGCTCGAGCGAGTGAGGAAGCGTCGGACTGACGGCGGCCTGCACATGGATCCCCAGCGCACGAGCCTGGCGCATGGTCGTGAGCCGACGTTCGACGCTTGGGCATGTAGGTGTGAGCGCTCGCCGCACGGCATCATCATCTGTCTCAACGGTCATCGAGAGCCAGGCGAATGGCATCTCGGCGAGAAGGTCGAAGTCCTCCTCGACGAAGGGAGAGCGGGTCTGAACCACGAGCACACCGATCGGGTGCTCGTGGAACACCTCAAGGATAGAGCGCGTGATCCGGAGCTTCGCCTCCGCTGGCTGATAGGGATCCGTCGCGGAGCTCATGAAGACGCGCACGGACTTTGGGTCGCTGAGGACTCCAAGGTCTCGGCGAAGCGCCTCGGCGGCGTTCGCCTTGGCGCGCAGCCACTTCCCCCAGGGCTTGCCAGCGTAGAGGCCGATCGGCGACTCCGCGACGTAGCAGTAGACGCCGCAGCCGCCGTCGCCGAACGCGCATCCCATGTACGGGTTCAGGGTATGCGTGAACGCGTACAGGAACCCGCTTGCGGGCGTGAGCACGCGGCTCGTGCGAACCAGTTCGGGCTGGAGCAACGCTGGACCTCGACAATGACCCATAGCACGGATGTTCTTCTTGGTCAAGGGCCTAGCAGCGGCCGTACGTCAGGCCCAACGCTCACCGCCTAACCTCGACGCGCCGGCTCCCCTATTCGAGAGCACGTATGGTAATTGCCGGCCAGGCGCATCGCGGCGGTCATGTCCTCTACGTGGATGTCGGTCAGCTCGAATTCACGCATGTGCTCACGGAGTTCTCGTGGACGGAGGTCCGCGTCTTCGATGATCAGGTGGTCGCAGCGCTTCAACATCTCCGAGAGGACGCTGGCTCGGGCCGAACTGATTAGCGCAGATGGGTCGAATCGTCGCACGGGCAAGTAGAGTTCGCTCCCAATCCGCGCGCCATCAGCGACCAGAGTCAGCGCGGCGAAGTAGCTGGAAAGCGCTGGCTGTGCCCAACGTGCCCGTCGGCCACCTGGTCCACGTATTTGGTGGGGGACTCGCGTTCCTCCGCACGGAGCGGATCGAACAGCAGATCCGGCTCAGCGATACGAATGAGTCGCGCCTCGCATCGCTTCTCTTGTTGCTGCTGTACCAACGAAACGCCTTGCACAGGACCTGGTAGAGTTCCTTCAGAACGATGGATCCCGCGACGTGACTGAAGAGGCGGCCGGGTTATCTCTCGGCTGAGTCTGTCGCCACAGTGGCAGGGACTACGCATGATCACGCTTTTCCAAAGACGTCCTGGAGTTCCCTCAGCTGGTCGTGCCAAGTCGGCGGCGTCGTGAATCGCAAAGCTACGACCCGGTAACCCGCATCCTCCAACGCCGTGCGAGCAGCTGCATCCTTTCGCTGCTGGTGTACTGTGTGGTGCGCCGCGCCATCGATGAACACGCAGATTCCAGGGGCGCCACTGTCTCGCTCGTAATAGAAGTCGGGCTGGGCGGCGATGCGCGAATCGGGCCTATTCTGTGCATTGTCAGGAAGGCGATGGCCGTACTCATACAGGTGGTCAAGGAAAGAAGCTTCTGCACGTGATCGCGGATCCAGCAATCCTCTGAGCCGCTGGTATTGGTCGTCGCGCGACCGACCCTTCGATTCCACCACGAGACTCGATGCCAATCTCAGCAGATGATCACGAATAAGCCGACGGTCGATCAGCCGTTGTTCGATCTGGTTGGAGTAACTTAGGAGGCACTCGTAGCAGCCCACGACGCACTGAAAGTCCCTCGGGGCCAGTTCTTGGCCAGTCGCAGCATCATAGTGACAGACCGACAGCGCGCGTCTGGCGACTGCAGCGAGAGCCCCGGCCTCCTCAACGATGCGCTCGAACACACCGGTTCCACCTTCCGCAGCTTCCCAGAACAGGATGCCGCGACGCTCACCGCTGCCGATGAGCTCCGCCTCGATTTCCTGCTGTTCCACCTGGTATTCGAGCTCGATGCCGTGCCTGAGAGCGTAGAGGAGCGTCGTCAAGAACGGGTCGTCTCGATTGGGGGCGGGGTAATACAAGAGCAGGTTGCGGTGGTCGAACACGAACGGCTTGAGCCCCGCGATCGGTGCCGGCAGATCAGGCTCGTCGTCATCAGCGACGACGGCGTCGGCCTCCATCTTCCGCCACCGTCCGGTCGATGGCTCAATTTGATACCCCTTGCGGTCACTTTGACGCCGGCCGTGGTTGATTCGCCAGAGCGTGGCAGCCTGGCCGTAAATCAGATGAGCAAGCTCATCCCCCTCGGAGCTGCGTATCGATGCAGGGCGGCGCCGCGCAGGCGGCACGAAGCAGAAATGGGTGGACGTGGCGTACCCATTGCGGAGCCGCTCCTCCTCGTCTGAAGAGATCCGGTCAGTAATGCGCGCCCTCATTGTCGGCTGCTCCAGAAGCTTCTCTTCCAGCCGCGACGCGCTGGCATCGAGCCGGCCACCGCAGCCATCGCACAACTCGTTGTCGACGCGCTCGTCGGTGTGGATGTAACCACAGTTGATGCAGATACGGCCTCTGCGCAGCCTTCCTTCCAGGCCCGTGACAGGCACGATCGCCGCATCAACACGATGCTTCCGCCCTTCGTGATAGACGATGTTCATCGGGGCGAACTCGGTCAGGCCAATAAACCGCGGACGGTCGATCGATTTCGCCGTGTCTCGAACACTGACCATCACGCGCACGGGAAGCCGAGGGAAGTTGTAGCCGGGAAGGAATCCCTCAGCGCCCAAATAGCGGTAAGGGTAGAAATCGGATTCCTGCAAACGCGACTCGCTCTTGCTCGCGCTCGCGTTGAGCAACAGGTCGAGTTCGCGCCTTGCCTCACGCTCCCGTTGCTCAGCGCGTTCCTTCTCGCGCTGGTCTGGCCTCGGCGCATCGATGATCGCCCGGGCTCCGTCGCGCATGTCTTCCGCCGACCGGTACAGTTCGCGCCAGCGTCCGAGAGCGGTCTCCAGCGCCGATGGCGCCTCGCGAATTGTGCGTGCGAGCCAGTCCTCGCTGAACCACCATGCTTGCCGGATCTCGGGGGCTCGCTCAATCACGGCCCTCGCAGCGGCAAGAGCTTTGTCATACCACTGATCTGTACGTGCAATGTCGTCCTTTTTTTGGAGCGGATATTGCCGTGTGCGATCGGTCAGGTCGAGGACGTCGGCCATACTCTGGCCGAAGGAGATGCTCGTCTCCGAAAGCCACGTCGCCTGGAGGTGCGCCTGCACTAACTCCGGATTCTGGAGGTCCATGCGCGCCGGAGCGACGGCGCCAGCAATCATCCGCTCACGTTGGCGGAAGAAGTACTGATCGTGCACGTTGCCTTGCGCGGCGAACGTCAGAATCAAGGCGGGCCGGCCGCCACGTCCAGCTCGTCCGCTGCGCTGTGCGTAGTTGGCAGGTGTGGGCGGCACGTTGCGGAGATGAACGCTGTTGAGGTCTCTGATGTCGACACCGAGCTCCATGGTCGGTGAACAGAACAGGGCCGGTAGTTCTCCCTTGCGGAAGCGCTCCTCACGGTCGATGCGGTCATCCACATCGACCTGACCCGTGTGTTCCCGTCCAAGCATCCCGCGCAGGTCACGGGCGCCCACGCGATACAACTCGCGAAAGTACGAGTTCGGTTCGCGCGCGCCCACCTCACGGCGAAGGTACAGCGCTCGCGAGCGGACTCTGTCAGGGGGTGGCGCCACGCCCGTGCCGGGCAGCCAGCGAATCGCGCTCGCAAGCACCCGAACGCCGCGTTCCGTCCCCCGTCGCGACACAACGCTGAGAATGTGGCCCCGAAGGTTCTCCACGATGCCCCGTATGAGCTGCTCGCCCTCCTGCGTAGACAGGTCGTGGTCCAGATCCCACGTGCGCTTGGAACGCAGATATCGCCCGATCGCCGAGCGCGACGTCATCCGGGTGTACCGCCGTCGCCACTCAGTCTCATCAGGTTCAACACCGGGTAACAGCACGAGCGACTGGCGGATCAGCTGGTCTCGCGGGTCGAGCGCCCAGGGATCGCGCAGCCCCTGACTCTCCGTCGCCCGCATCGTGAGACGGCGAGTCGCCTGCTCCGTGAGGAGGTCAGCCTCGATCGCGAGCTGCGTCCGGAGGTGATCGAGCACGGCTCCAAGGACCTCTTCTCGCCGACCCGGTGGGGCGCCCCCGATTCCGGGCAGCCGTTGCCAACGGGCGTCGTCGGCGGCGAGCTCGCGCAGGCCGTCATAGTCGATGCGCAGCAGCCCGGCCTGTTCGAGATTCGGCTGTGCAACCCGCCAGCCGCGACTGAGGTCCTCGATCGCACGATATTGCAGCAGCTCGATCATCACGTCGCGCAGGCGCTGATATCCCGGGCTTCCGAGGGGAAGGTCTTCCTTTAGGAAGTCCGCGGGCCGGAAGTCCAGCTCCTCGAATATGGCCGGTCCGAGCTCGCCGAAATCGAGACTTCCGCGCTTCTGTACCGCGCTTGCGATCGCCGATCGCAACTGCGCGACGGTCACGAAGTCATTGAGATGTCCGGCCTGGAGCGACGCGTCCTGGCGGTTGTCGGTAAAGCTGAGGATCTTGCACGCTTCAGGGTCCACGTCACCAGCACGACGCATGTTTGCGACGGCGGCATGCACTACGACAGAGGTGGCGGTCGAGCGGCCGATCTGGCTCAGCGACGAGAGCTTGTAGAAGTCCCTGTTGCGGAAGTCATATGCCGCCCGGCAGCGGAGACAGAGCATCAGCGGCCGCGGCTGGAACCAGCCGTGCACGCCTTCGCCGGCGTGGCCGTCGCGGAGCGTACCGTCCGCCGACGCTGTGAACGCGCGTGGCACGTGGGGCAGGTAGTTCTCCTTGATGCGCGGACCGGATTTGCGCTCCACGAACCAGAAGTCGGGCAGCTCATCCTCGTCGTTGCCCCAGAGCCGGTCGTCGGGCGTGCCGGGCTCGGTGCTGAAGAAGCCGCCCTCGCCCGGAATGTCTTCGTCAGACGCACCCACGATCGGCGATCGCGGCACGAGCCGCGCGCCGTCGCCCTCTCCTATTAGCGAACACAGGTAGTACTCCTGGCCACATTCGCGGCAGAACACCAGCGGGAACAGTACGCGCTCCTCGTCGAGCTTGTACTGCGCCTCCATCGTGAGCGGACGGCGATCGGGCGGCTCCAGCGTCGTGTAGACGCTGCTGCCGGACGACAGGAACTGGTGCAGCCGGAAGGGAAAGACTCGCTGATCCTCAGCGATGCGCGCCGCATTCCCCACCTCGAGCACGGCGCGTAGCCGCTGCCGGCACGTGTCCTCGCCGACGCCGGATTGCGACGCCAGCCGTCGCACCGCCTCGTCGAAGGTCACCGGCGGTTGCCGGACCAGCCTCCCCTCCTCGACCGTGAGGCCGAATGTCTCCTCCGCCCAGGCGGCCAACGGGTGATGCGTCACCTCGTCGACGCCGGCGCCGACGGGAGCGTCCGCAGGCACCATCGGCGGCGGCTGCATCTGGACCGCCGCCCGCAGCTCCTGGGGCGTCGCCGGTGCCGGGACCTGCGTCACGCGGCGGAGGGTCTCGTCGATGACATTGGCGGGCGGCACCTCGACGCCGAACAACCTCGACGCGACCTCGGCGATCGTGCGATGCCGCTCCTCGCGCGTGCCCTCGGTCGTGAGCGTCGCGCTGGTGCCGACCATCTGCAGATCGTGGCCGGCGCGCTGCTGGACGCGGCGCAGCAGCATCGCGACGTCAGCGCCCTGGCGTCCGCGATAGAAGTGCAGCTCGTCCATCACGAGGAATCGCAGGTCGCGTGTCGCCGTCTCAACCAGGGTGCGCTCCCAGGGCCGGACGAGGAAGTACTCGAGCATCACGTAGTTGGTGAGGAGGATGTGCGGCGGATCCGCGAGGATTCGGTCGCGATCTGCCTCCTTGGTCTGACCTGTGTATTGATCGAATCGCACGGAGCAATCGGCGAAATTGAGGTCGCGGTACTCCTGCAGCGCCTTGAGCTGGCTGTTGATGAGCGCGTTCATCGGATAGACGATGATCGCGCGCACGGAGTGCCGCTCCGGCTGCGCGCGCATGATCTCGTCGAAGATCGGCACGAGGTACGTCAGGCTCTTGCCGGACCCGGTGCCCGTGGTGACGACGTACGGCTCGCCGCGCTTCGCGATCTCCAGCGCCTGCTTCTGGTGCCGGTGCAGCCGGATGCCCTCGCCGAAGAAGCGCGCCGTCTCGGGCACCAGCGTGCCGTCCTTCGCCAGCTCGCCGAGCGTCTCGTCCTGCTCGTAGGCCGGGTTGAGCTGCAGTACCGCCTCCGGCCAGAGCACGCCCTTGGCCAGCTCCTCGCGCACGAAGTCGTTGATGCGGTCGTCGAGCACGCGCACGAAGCTCTCGACGTACCGCCGGTACTCGTCGACTACGCCATCACGAAGCTTGAAGACGTCCATGCCCGTCCCTCGTCGCCCTAGATAGACCAGCCCTGCTCCCGGATCACGTCGACCAGTCGAACGCAACGGACGCCGAGAGCCGTACAAACGTCCGGGATGTTCGGCTTGGCGGTGTTCCCAGTAGGCATTTCGTCGGTCACAACCGCGCAAGCGCGCTGCACCGCAAGCGCGATCACGAATGGATCCGCTGCGGATCGATTCGTGCGGGTGTCTACGAGTCGCGGGTAGTCCCTCATGATATCTCGAACGATCGGTTGAACCTCATCGTCAATAGGGACGAATAGAGCGGGACGCTCACGCGCCCACTGATAAAGCTCGTCGTCTTTTCTCTCGATCTCGACGCGAACCTCATCGGAGGCGATCAACACGGCGTTTTGGACCAGCCCATCTATCCTCCCCCAGACTGTTGGGAATATGTCTGGAGGATAATGCTTCCGCCAGGCATTGATCAGCATGCTAGAGTCACCGCTGTACGCAGGATTGGGCATCAGGACGCAGCCCTCATGAGATCGCTCTCGATGCGCGACAAGTGCTTGAGCCGGACCCCCAAGAGCCCGGCGACGTCACTCGCCGTGATGCGATCCTGGGAGTAGCTGGCGAGCACCAGACGCACGAACGCCGGGCCAGCGCTCGCGAGTGCCATCCGGTGTGGCGGAGCGAAACCGCCTTCGCGGGACGGCTGACGCAAGTATTCCTCGTGGAACTCGCGTAGCTTAGCCTCGAAGTATGCGTTCGTAATGACGTCTAGCGTCCGGAGACGACGGAGAATCACTTCGCGACTGACCCCGAAGGTCTCGGCTAGCTGGCGCAGATCGGTGTCGCTCCAGCTGGAGACGGTGGCCCCCGACGATATCAACGGAGTGCCGAGCAGTCGATCGCGCGGCACGAGAGCAGCCGCAGCGACGCGGTTGCACAACTGCTCTATCCTCTGGTCATCCGTCCCGCCGGTAGGCAGCTCTTCAGGCGAGACGTTGCAGAGTCCGAATTGCCGAAGTGCGAGGTGCGTCAGCTCATGGAAGAGGCTGAAGATGCGACCGGCAATTGCATCCTTGATGTTCAGAACTATGGCGGGAAGGCGTTCGGAGTAGATGCAGAAAGCCCGCATTTCCTTGAGTTCAACGTCAGTGGCTTGAAAGACTAGAACTCCGGCGGTCTCGAACTTTGCGCGCAACGCGTTTAACGTTTCGTAGCCAGCAGCCCAGCGCTCCTGTTCTGCGCCGGTTAGACCGACGAACTCCCGGAGCCGGACACCAAGGTTCTCGGAATCCTCATGGTCATCCGCCGTCAGGACGAAAGCCGGCGCCTCCCCCTCCATCGCCTCGAGCAGATCCTGCGCGATCTCACGTCGGTCTTGAGCGAGCCGCACTTGGAAGCGCAGCTCTGGCGATTCGACCGGCGTGTCTCCGGGTAGTCTTCTGAAGTCACGAAGTGCCTGAAACTCGGTCGGCGGCTCGGGCAAGTAGAAGACGGCAAGTGGCCGCTTGTACGCTGTGCCGAGCTTCCGAAGTTGCGCGATGGTAGGACGGCCTTCGCCGCGCTCCCAGCCCTCTAGGCGGTCGGGCTTAACCGGGATCTTCTTGGCGGCCGTCGCTACGTCAAGGCCCGCGCTTCCTCTGGCCCAGGCGAGCACCGCAGGTTCAACTTGAGCTTCAACGCGAACGGTCATAGTGCCCAAAAGCCTACACGGCACCCCCAGCAACGGCGATGGACGCGCCGCAACTGCGAGAGCGCCTCCTCACGCCGTCTCGCTCGGCAGCGGTTTCCCCGCGGCCAGGAGATCATACGACTCCAGCACCAACCGCATCGTCCGGTACTCCCCCCAGCGCGCGATCTCCTTGTTCTTCAGCCCCCGGAACGATTCACTCGGCGGCTGGGCGTCGAGGATCCATTCCAGGTCGGGGCCGTCGAGCTGGTAGAGGTGGGCGATGATGGCGTCGATCTCGCAGCGGAGCTGGAGCCGGCGGCCCTCGTCCCAGGCGTACGGCGGCCGTCGTAGCCGAGGTCGCGGGCGAACGGCGCCAGGTCGTCGGCCGTGTACGTCAGCTCCAGCACGCGTGGTACCAGCAGTTCCGCGTACGTGCAGCCGACCGGTGACCGTTCGAGGAAGTACTGCGGCGGCAACACGGGCAACTGCTTCACGATGAAGAAGTTCATGTTGACGCCGCCGACCGAGAAGCGGGCCGCCCAGTCGAGCACGATGGAGTCAAGGTTTGCGAGAAGCAACGACGCCGCGGCGGCGACTGGATCAATGCGAAGCAGCGTCGTTGAGTCGCTAAAGCCGGATACGCCCGAGCCGGCGACTATCGTCGTGCGCTCGTCAGTCGCGCGTGTGATCTTCCTGAATGCCTGCAGCCATCCATGGCCAAGCTGTCCGACGAGCGGCGCCTTGTTGCTCACGGCTGTCGCCTCGATGACTGCGACGATTGCGGTGCGCTCATCGGTCGCGCGCGCGATATCGCGGAATGCGAGAAGCCAACCACAATACCACTGTTCCCGAGCGCCACTGCGCCGGTCATTGCCATCACGAACGTCCTCTCGTCTGTGGACCGCGCGATCGAGCGAAACGCCACTTGCCAGCCGCGAGTTGAGCGAATACTCTCTCTCTCTCTCTCTCTCTCTGCGTCAGCGCACTAGCAGGGGCAAGCCGCGCGGCCACCTCCTCCGCCGGCACCCAGTAGCGCGGGATGACGAGGCGGCGCGGGTCGCGCTTCTCGGCGGGCGTCAGCTCGCGGGCGTTGCCCTTCTTGCGGTCGTCCTCGCCGACGCCGTCGAACGTGGCGAAGCGGTGGTCGTACTGGTGGAAGAGCTTCGCCTCGTAGAGCGGCAGGTACGTGCGGCCGTCGCCGTGGCGGAAGACGTTGCCCTCCAGCGCGAAGCCTTCGGCGCGCAGCTCCGCCGCCGTGCGGAAGAGATGCGAGTCGTTGGACATGTCGAAGAGGCGCTGGAAGCTCACGCCCCACGAGTTCTCCTCGCCCTCCCCATCGCGCGCCTCCCGCACGAAGACGCCGGCGCGGCGGTAGAGCTTCGCGGCGATCTCGGCGTCGCGGCGGCTGCGGAACGTGGGGGCCGTGCGCGTGTTCGGGTTGAACAGCGCGAAGTCGGCGGGCGCCAGCGTGAAGCGGCGCTCCGGGTCGCGCACGTGGGCGACGTCTGTGCAGAAGAACGCGAACTCGGCGGGAGGCGCGTCGCCGTCGGGCGCGCCGCGCAGGGTCAGGAGGCAGAACTTGATGCGGCTATCGATGCCGGGGAAGATTCCCTCTCGGTTCTCGAAGTCGAACAGGCTGGCCAGTCGCCCGGAGCCGGCGAAGCTCGCGAACAGCTCCTTCGTCGTGTCGTCGGTCGCGACGCCGCTCGGGCAGATCACGCCGCTCCGGCCGTTGATATGCAGCAACGCGTGGTCTGCTTCCACGAAGACGGCGTAGAGGTTCACATCGCCGCGCCCGCCCAGGGGGAATCTGCCGGACTGGCGCAGGAACGCGCTCGCTTTCTCCGCAGTGCGCTGCGCTTCGTTGAACTCCGCGAAGAGCTGCTGGTCGGCTGCCTCCGTCGAGCGTGCGAGCGCCTCGATCATGCGCTTGCGCGAGGCGGCATTCGGCGCCTGTGCGATGTCCCGCGAGCGGCTCGCGAAGAACTCCTGCTGCGAGAGCTTCACGCGCTCCCACGGCGGGTTCCCCAGCACGACGTCAAACCCGCTCTTCAGCTGCATGATGTCGGGGAATTCGAGCGGCCAGTGGAAGAAGCGCTGTTTCTCGCTGAAGGCGACCGCTTCGCCCACGAGCTGGGCGTCGGCGGCGTTCGGCTGCAGCAGGTAGCGCCGCACCGTGTCGGTCGTCGGGACGCGCGCGGCGCCGCGCAGCGGCGCGAAGAACGCATAGGTCCAGAGGTCGCAGGCCGTCTTCCACTGCCACCACGCCGTCCCGCGGCCGCGGATGCGCTCGTACAGCTGCTCCTTGCGGTGGACGTCGTCCGGCGTGCGCTCGTCGGTCGCGGCCAGCCTGCTGAAGGCGTCGGCGAGCTGGCCCTGGCCGTCGATGCCGCTCACCTCGACCAAAGCCGTCTGCCCGGTGCGCTCCTCGCGGTTGCGCTTGCGGATGGCCGTCGCGGCAGCCTTGTCGTCGCCGGTGACCGGCTTGTACGCGTCGTCCGGGATCCCCTCTTCGAGCACCTTCAGGTCGAACACGCCGACCAGGCTGTCGCCGCATTTGATGTGGTGGTCGAGGAAGTTCAGCGGTAGGCCGGCGTTGTGGCCCTCGATCCAGAGCGCGACCTTGCAGAGGTCGACGGCCAGCGGGTTCTTGTCGACAGCGTAGATGCAACTGCGGATGACGTCGCGCAGCGCCTCGCGGTACTTCTCCGGCGGCGGCTCTTCCTCTTCGACGCGGGTCTTCGCCAGTTCGGTCGCGATCTTGCGCGCGGCCGCGAGGAGGAAGTGACCCGAACCCGCCGCCGGGTCGCACACCCGCAGCGCCAGCAGCGCCGCCTCGCGCTCGGCCTTCGTCTTCGCGCCGCGCAGCCGCTCCTCCATCACCGGCACGAGCGCGCTCTCGATGAGCTCGCGCACCAGCTCGGGCGGCGTGTAGTAGCTGCCGGTCTGCTTGCGCTCGCTGCCGGTGACCAGCGCGAACTGGCGGCGCTGCAGGTCCACCTTCGGGTGGAAGTCGAGCAGGCTTTCGTAGACGGAGCCGAACTCCTCGACATCGAGTGCCGCGTAGTTCACGCGCCGGCGCGGGCCTCGGCGGCGGCGCCGGCCCGACCCCTGCTCGTCGACGAACGTGGACAGGTGCCGGATAGCGCGCAGGAGGTCGGCGTTCGTGCAGACGGCCGGCTCCAGATCGCGGCAGGCGGGCTCGCCGAACAGCTCGCCGTCGAGCGCGCGCATGTCGAGCTTCCGCGCCACGTCGTCGTCGCGGAACATGCGGAACGTCTGCCGCAGCGAGATCCACAGGTCAGCGTGCGTATCGCTCGCGAAGTGCCGCTCGGCGCGGCCGCGCAGCCGTCCGATGCTGTAGTAGTCGGTGTAGATTTGATGCCGCTCCGTCGCAGCGACGTCCGGAGGGAAGATCAGCCGGCGCTCCTCGGCGACCATGAGGAACAGGAAGCGATACACGAGACGCAGGAGCTGCCGGTAGTACGCCGTCGCATCGAGCGCGCCCGAGGACAGGCGCTCGCGCAGCGCCTCGCTCTCGGAATGGGCGAGGAAGGCGGTGCCGAGGACCTGGAGCGCCTGCTCGACGCCGTCGCGCAGCTTCTCGCGGACGCGGCCGCCCTGCTCGATGCCCTGCTGGTAGTAGCGTTCGAGCAGGCAGTCGCGCGGGTCGTCGCCGCGGGGGAACCGTGATGCGTGCAGGAGCCGGAAGAGCAGCGCGAACTCGCTGAAGAGGTTCGCGCCGATCATCGTCTCCAGGTCGAACTCGACGTACGTCGGCTTCGTGAAGATGTTGCTATCGCGCAGGAGCCGGAGCCGGCGCCCGTTCGTGACGATGCCCCAGAGCGCGTCGGAGCGGTTCAGGAACTCCTGCACGACGGCGTGCGACGTGCGGCGCGCGCTGCCGGCGCGGCGGTCCAACTCTTCGTCGAAGGCAACGACGTGCACGGGCGCCGCGTGCTCGCTCTCGCCCATGCGGTGCGAGATGAAGTAGCTCTGTCCGCCGGCCTCCGCCGAGGCGCGCTGCAAGACGAGCTGATAGCCGAGGCACTCGGACAGCAGGGGCACCACCCACGCCTCTCGCGTGATCGTCGTGGCGCTCTCGCGCGTGCGTTCAAGTCGGCGCTGGAAGGCGTCCCAGTAGAGCCGCGCGTCCGAGAAGGCCGACTGGATCTCGTCAGCCGGCCGGCGGTTGCCGTCGAGGCCGAAATCCGCCGCGCGCTGCCCCTCGGCGTCGCCGGCGGCGATGCTGTCGAGGAGGTCCGGCGGGAACAGCCCGCCCTCGAGCGTCACTGACGTCCACGCCATCAGCGGCCACCTCGCCCGGGGACAAGCACGTAACACCCCACGATGTCCGGCGGAAGGTGCGGCTCCACCTTCAGCGCCACGTCGTTCACGACACTTCGTAGCCGGTCGTGCGCGTCCGTCAGCGCCTTCACGCGATCCTCCACGATAGGTGCGTACGAGTCGTCCGTGAGCATGCCGAGAGCCCATTCGACCTGGCGGCTGCGCTCGGCCTTCTCCATGTTCGCGGTGGGTTGCGCTTCACCGAGGAGACGAAGCGCTTCATCCTGGTACGGCGTAAGCCAGTGGAGCGCCGAATCGCGGCGCACGCATGCAGCCAGCACTACTTCCTCGGCGAACTGCTGCCGTGCCTCTTCCTCGAGTAGATATCGCAGTCGTAGCAACATGATGGCAGTCCGCTCGCGGACGGCATCGGTATAGATCGCGCTGCAGCGTGGAAAGCGGGGGTCGTCGCCAGCCAGGGCTCGCGAGAGGACCGCGTCGGCAACGGTCGCCACAACGGGATGATTGCGCGAGAGCAGCGTGACGCCCTCGGAAGGCACGCCATCGAAGACGCAGCGCAACGGCGCCGTAAACGATGGTGCGCGCTCGACAATGTTCGCCAGGAGATCGCCGGGCTGCACGTCGAAGGCGCCCTTCGGCGCCTCGCACAACTCGCCGCCGAAGCGCTGCAGCGCCTCGGCGAGGAACCGCCGTACGTCGTCGGGACTGCCGAGCACCGGCTCCAGCTCCTCGAGCTCACGGCTTACCTCGTCGGGGTTGATCTGGTGCTGCGCGAACCGCGTGCGGCTCCGCTGCTCACGTTCGGCTGCGGCATCCCACGCCTGGTGAAACTCGCTGACCTTCGGGTCATCGAGGGCAAGCTGGAGCTGCTGCGCACGGCCCTGGCCTCGCAGGAGGATGCTGTCGACGACGGCCTGCACGACTTGATCGGACTCCACCGGAACGGGCACAGAGATGCCAAGTTGCCGGCGGATCGTCTTCGCCTTGCGGATCAAGACATCGAGTACCACGAGGTCAACGGGATTGTCCGAGCCGTAGAGGAGGACGGTCTTGATCGTATCTCGCGCCTGGCCGTACCGGTCGACGCGGCCCTCGCGCTGCTCGAGCCGATTCGGGTTCCAGGGCAGGTCGTAGTGCACGACCGCGTCGAAATGCTCCTGCAGATTGATGCCCTCGCTCAGGCAGTCGGTGGCGACAAGTACCCGCCGCGGCGATGTCACGAGATCCGCGACCTTCGCCTCGCGCACCTCGCTGTCACCGTCGCCACCCGTGACCGAGACCACGCGGAGATCGGTATGCTTCCCTTTCAGCGCCTTCTCCAGCTCTTTCGCGACGTACTCAGCGGTGGCGATGAACCGGCAGTACACGATCGGCCGGAACCCTTCGCCGAGCAGCTCGTCGACGGCGCGTATGGCTTCGCCGAGCTTCGCGTCGAGCCTGGGTCCTGCAAGCGACCGCGCCTGCCTCAAGAAACTGTCGAGCTTGCGCCGTTCCGACGTCGTGAGTTCGGCGTCCGGATCGTCCACGGGCGCCGCAGGTACATAGTCTGCTGGCTGGTCCTCTTCAGACGAGTCGAGAATCAGGTCTGCGAACAATGCGTCCGGGTCGTCCTCAGAGGCCACGTGCCCAGCGATGTCGTGCCCCGGGCGGCGGTTCTCGAGCACGGCCTCTGCCGCCGCGGGGCTAGAGAGGACGCACCGCAGGATCGCGATGGCAGCCCAGTACCGTACCCGCTGCTGCTGCCGCCGCGCATGTCCATCCACCGCGACACTATCGCGGCAGTAACGCAGCACATCCTCAAACAGCCGAAGGTACTCCGGTGCCATATTGTACGTGCGTTCGGTCGCGTCACGTACCGGGAACGGCGTCTTTTCGCCGAGCCATTTCTCGAGGTCCGAGCGGCGGCGCTGGACGAAGTGCCGCGCGAGCTGCCTAACTGGCAACTCCTTGTCTTCGGGCGCGTCAAACGAGGAGTCAAGGAGTCCGAGCAACGAGCGAAAGCTTTCTTCGACCCCACTATGCGGCGTGGCCGTCGCCAGGATCAGATGTCTTGTGGGAATGGCTGCGAGGTCGCGTAGCAGTTCGTACCGCTGATGTTGCGCCCGCCCGGTACCACCGCGCGGCCGGGCGGCCGTGTGGGCTTCATCCACGATGAGCAAGTCGGGCGCATTGTCAACGAAGCTGTGGCGGTATCGGTCAGACTTGACGAAGTCGATGCTGGCCACAAGATGGCGGTAGTGGGCGAAGACGTTCAGGTCGCCGCGCGGTAGATCACGTTCCAGCCGACCCATCCGGGCCGGCTGGACGATCACCGCATCAATCCCAAATTTCTCTCGCAGCTCCTGCTCCCATTGCGCGCAAGGTGTGGGGCGCAGAGCACGCCGATACGATGGACGATGCCGCGATCCAGCAGCTCGCGCGCCACCATGGCCGCCTCGACTGTCTTCCCGACACCGACATCGTCGGCGATGAGCATGCGCACCGGGTCGAGGCGCAGTCCCATGAGCAGGGGCACGAGCTGATACGGTCGCGGCCGAACGTATAGGTGGCCAAACGATCGGAACGGACCGGCGCCACTGCGAAGCGATAGCCGAAGGGCGTCGCGCAGAAGCAATGCGCCATCGAAGTTACCCGGGAGATCGGCATCCGGTGGTTCGTATCGCGCCGGGCGGACATCCGCCGCTTCAAACGGCAAGAAGATTCCCGTGTGTCCGTCGATTGAGCCGTCGATCGGCCGCACGCGCACGACGTCGTCATCACGGCTGACGACGACCCAGTCGCGCCCGCGCGTCCGAACAAGAGCTCCTGGTTTGAAGTCCAGCGCCATCACCCCCTTGTCGAGATAATACGGAGCGGACGGCGACAAGTCTCGTCGCGGCCCAGACTCGATCTCGGTCAGGCCGAGTCATCCGCCTACCGGGCGCCAGGCTGAACTCTGGTGCGTGGGCGCCGACCGAGTCGCTAAAGGGAAGAGGCTGCGTCGATGACCTTACGCATGTCTGAGCCAAACCGTCGGCAGGCCCGGCGACGAGGTGTCCGTCTATGGATATGACTTTCCTCACACGTTGTGGTCGTCATCTATAGCCTAGGGCAGCTGACCGGACGCGACGGGAATATCGCCCCAGCGACGACCGATGCTGCAGGCAACTTCGTGATCGCTGGCGGCGTGCCGCGCGGGTTGTGCCCCGCCGCGTATATCATTCAGGCCGTGGCCATCGATTCCGGCTGGATGGCATCGGCTTCCTTCACAGTCACTCCATAACCACGTGGTCACGTCGCGCGGCATGGCTCCGTCCATCTCACGACCGCGCGTACCATTCCGGCTCAACCTCATAGCGCGGCCCGCCGGCCGATACCGGCAGCCGCTCTAACCTCCGGCGCGAGACGACCGAGTCGTCGCGGAAGGCGATCGTGCGGTCAGGCTGCGCGGCGTCGGGCAGCTCGGCCGACGGCGACGGGTCCACGGTACGCGCGGGTGTACGGGAATGAGCTAATTGCAGATGCCGGTCGAGAAGTTGTCGAGGTCGCAGACCCCGGTGGGCGGGCGGCGGCATCGGCGAAGACATAGGCATGGCGCGCGGCGGGCGGCCAGCATCGGCGCTGCGATGGCGCCGGCCCTCCGGAGCGCGTGCGCGGCGGCGCCGGGCGTGGTACAGGCGTGGGTGGAGGTGGCTGTGGAGCGGGAGACGAGACTCGAACTCGCGACCCTCTGCTTGGGAAGCAGATGCTCTACCGGCTGAGCTACTCCCGCTCGTGCGGCTCCGGCACAGTCTAGCGCAGCCGGCGCGGGCGGCGTACCGATCGCGCCGGCCGTCGCGCCGCACCCGGCGGCGCCCCGCGCCCCGGGGCGAGCTCTTGGCCCAGCGCTCGAGGCTCGCACGAGGCGGCCGGCGGCGGGCGGGCTGCGGGAACGCTGTCCCTCTCGACGCATCACGCGCGCACCGTGCTCGCTGACTTGCGACGGCGCGTCGATACGAAGGCGGCCTCTTGGCGGGGCGGGCGGTCCCGGTCGTCTACTCGCGCAGGATGCGCTGGCGCTTCGGGAGGGCGTACTTGAGCCCGAACTCCGTCGTCGCGGCGATGCGGATGCGCTCCGCCGCGTCCTCCACGGAGTCCGTCAGGTGCAGGCGATCGAGGTCGCGCTGGTCGATCGTCCGGTTGGCGACGAGCGTCGAGCGCATGAAGTCGATCATCGGCTCCCAGAACTCGGTGCCCATCAGGACCACCGGGAAGTCCTTGATCTTCGCGGTCTGGATCAGCGTGACGGTCTCGAACACCTCGTCGAGCGTGCCGAAGCCGCCGGGCATGACGACGAAGGCGTAGCTGTACTTCACGAGCATCACCTTGCGCACGAAGAAGTGGCGGAAGGTGATCCAGACGTCGAGGTAGTCGTTCGGCTTCTGCTCGAGCGGCAGCTCGATGTTGCAGCCGACGCTGCGCCCGCCTGCCTCCTTCGCGCCGCGGTTCGCCGCCTCCATGACGCCCGGCCCGCCGCCCGTCATGACCGTGAACCCGTCCTGCGCGATGCGGCGCCCGGCGTCGCGGGCGAGCGCGTAGTACGGGTGCTCCTCCTTGAAGCGCGCCGAGCCGAAGATCGTCACGCACGGCCCGACGAAGTGCAGCGTGCGGAAGCCGCGCATGAACTCGCGGAAGATGCCGATGGCGCTCATCAGCTCGGCCCGGCGGCTGCGCGGGCCGGCGAGGAAGTGCCGCTCCTCGGGGGTGGCCGATGCCTTGCCCCACTCGCGGCCGCCGGGCATCGCCTCCGGCTCGACGACCTGCTCGCGTCTCGCTCGCTCCTGCTCCATGGCGCCGTCCTACGTTCTCGCCGAGAGGGTACGGCGGCGCGCGGGCGCGCGGAACCGGCGCCGTGGGTGGCGCGCGGCGGCTTCGGGCGCGATCCTGTGCTACGGACGAAGGGAGGCGGCATGACGGTCCGGAAGTCGATGCGGTTCGGGATCGCGGCGGCGATGGCGGCGGGGCTCGCACTGGCGCTCGCGGCGTGCGGGGGCGGGGACGGCGACAAGACGCCGACGCCCGGCCGGTCACCGCTGCCGGGCGCGAGCGCGACGGCCGAGCGCACGCCGACAGTCGGCGCGACGCCGGGCGCGACGGCGAGCGGGAGCGCGCCGGCCGCCGTCGACCCGTGCACGCTGCGCACCTCGCTCGAAGGCAATGCGCTCATCCCCGGGCCATCGTTCGCGCTCGCTGCCGGGTCGGCGCCGGGCGGGCAGCGGAAGTGGCAGCTCTGCGTCGGCGGCGCGGCGGCGGGGAGCTCCGAGAAGTATCTCTTCCGCACGACGGACGGCGGCGCGACGTGGACGCTGATCAGCCGCACGACGCTCGGCAGCCCGACGCCGGAGGCGGGCGTCGGCGACTTCCCGAACGGCAACGGCGTGACCGTGATCCTGTTCCTCGATGCGAACAACGGCTGGGTCGGGCTCAACAGCCCCGGCCGCAACCTCTTCCGGTCGACGGATGGCGGCGTCTCGTGGATGGCCAACACGGACATCCCGCCGGCGCTGCCCGTGACGTCGATCACCTTCAGCAGCGCGACGGATGGCACGGCCGTGACGCCGGACGGCAACTACGTGACGACGGACGGGGGTGACCACTGGGCGCCGGCGCCGTGAGAGGTGAGGCCGAGGCGCGAGAAACGAGAGCGACGCGACCCGCGCACCGCGATGTCACCCTCAGCGCGACCGCAGGCGTCTCTTCGCTCGTGTCGCGCCGTCGGAGACATGGTGCGCTACGCCGAGCACGATGCGCGATCGACCCTGAGACACGCAGCCGCTAGTAGAGCGCCTGGTCGATGATCGCCTGCGCGATCTCCTCGTCCGTGAGGCCCAGGATCTCCTTGCACACCAGCTCGTTGTGCTCGCCCAGCAGCGGCGCGGGGGAACGCAGCTCGCCGGGCGTCTTCGAGAGGCGGAACGGCGGGCCATCGTAGGCGGTGCGCCCGGCCTCCGGGTGGTCCAGATAGACGTAGTAGCCGCGCGCCTTCAAGTGCTCGTCGGCATCGAGCACGTCGCGGGCGTTTTGCACGACGCCCGCCGGCACGCCCTTCGCCTGCAGCGCCTCCATCACATCCTCGGCCGTGCGTTCGCGCGTCCACTCCGTGAGCTTCTGCTCAAGCTCGTCCTCGTGCTGCTTGCGCCCGGCGTGCGTCGCGAAGCGCTCGTCCTGCGCCCACGCAGGGGCGCCCATCGCGTCGACCAGCGCCTGCCACTGCGCGTCGTCGAACACCGCGATCGCGCACCAGCGGTCTTCGGGCTGGCCCTGCCACTCGTTGTCCTTGCAACGGAAGGCCCCGTGCGGCGCCGCGTGGGGCAGGCGGTTGCCGCTGCGCACGTCGACGCGGCCGTTCACCGTGTAGTCCATCAGGGCGGGCGCGAGCGGCGCGACCGACGACTCGAGCTGCGCCAGCTCGATGCGCTGGCCCTTGCCGGTGCGCCGCTTGTAGTGCAGCGCGGCGAGGATCGCGACGAGCGTGTGGCCGGGGTTGATGACGTAGTCCGGGTAGTTCGTGCCGAGGCCCATCGGCGGGCGCTCGGGGAAGCCGCAGAGGTAGTTGTAGCCGGTGATCGGCGAGAGCACGGCGCCGAACCCCATGAAGTCGCGGTGGGGGCCGTCGCATCCCTGCATCGGTTGGTAGACGGCGATGATGTCGCACCGGAGCTTCACGAGCTCGTCGTAGGTCAGGCGCCAGCGGTCGATGATCCGCGGCGTGAAGTTCGTGATGAAGACGTCCGCCCAGGCGATCAGCCTGCGCGCGAGCGCGAGCCCGGTCTCCGTGTTCATGTTGAGCGTGAGGTCGAGCTTGCCCGCGTTGTAGTCGTTGAAGTAGCCGCTGACGTTGTACGTGTTCTTCCCCGGCGGGAACGGGCCGACGGCGCGCAGGCCGTCGAGGTGCGCCTCCGACTCCACCCGCACGACGGTGGCGCCGAACGTCGCGAGGTTCTCGGCGCAGATCGGGCCGGCGCCGAACCACGAGAAGTCTGCGACCTTGACCCCGGACAGCGGCTTGCCGACGGTCGGCTTCGCGTCGAGCGTCATCGCGTCACCTCCGCTACACCACGCCCTTCGCCCGCAAGGCGTCGAGCTCGGCGTCGGTCATGCCGAGTTCGCCGCGAAAGACCTCGAGGTTGTGCTCGCCGGGGAGCGGCGCGCGCCGGCGGACCTGCCACGGCGTCTCGGACAGCCGGTACGGCGGGCCGGGGTAGCGCAGCGTCTCACCGAGCTCGTCGTGCCGCACGTCCTGCAGCCACCTGCGGTACTCGAGCTGCGGGTTGATTACCAGGTCCTCCGGCGTCGAGACGATGCCGAACATCAGCCGCTGCTTCTGGCCTTCCTCGTACAGCGTCCATTTGGACATGCTCGCGCAGAACGCAGCGAACACGTCGTAGATGTGCTGCAGCGCCTTCAGCGCCTCCTGCAGCTTCGCCGGCTCGCTGGCGAGCGCCATCAGGCCGGTGAGATAGCGCAGGTTGAGCTGCCGGATCACGTCGACGTACGGCGGGTCGTTCAGGTCCGCGGCTTTGCCCTCGCGCGTCATCCACTCGAGCATCACCGGCCAGCCCGCGCCGCCCGGCGTGCCGAGGTACGCGAAGACGTGACCGTCGGCGCAGGGGTACACGCCGATCCCTGGCACGTCGATCGGCAGCGCGCCGCGCGAGCCCGTGCGGGTACGGATCGCCTTCGTCATATCGTATGTCTGCATGGCGGTCTCCTGGTTGATGGAGATCGCCTCCTGCATGGAGACGTCGACGTGCTGGCCCTCCCCGGACTGGTCGCGCCAGAGCAGCGCCATCAGCGTGCCGGCCGCGGCCTGGATGCCGGCGCCGATGTAGCCCTGGTAGCCGAAGGGCATGTTCGGCGGGTCCGCCTTGTCGCCCGCCAGCGTCATCATGCCGCTCATCGCGACGCCGACGATGTCCGCCCATTGCCACTGCGCGTGCGGCCCGTCCTGCCCGAAGCCCGTGACCGACGTCATGATCAACTCTGGCCGCAGCTTCGAGAGCGCCGCGTAGCCGAGCCCCCGCGCGTCGAGCCAGCCCGGCGGGAAGGTCTCGATCAGCGCGTCGGCGCCGCGGACGAGGCGCTCGAACAGCGGGCGCGCCTCCGGGTGCGCGACGTCGAGCGTGATGCTGCGCTTGTTCGTGTTGAGATTGAAGAAATGCAGGCTGCGCTCCGGCGAGGGCTCGTCGTGGTAGAAGGGGCCCACGCAGCGCGCCGGGTCGCCGTCCGGCGGCTCCACGCGCACGACATCGGCGCCGAGGTCCGCGAGCAACTTCGCGGCGTACACGCCGACTTCGCCGGCGAGGTCGAGGACGCGAAAGCCTTCGAGCGCGGCCTCGGCCATGCTAGACGCTGGCCTGGACGCGCTTCGCGAGGCCGCCGGAGAGGATCTCCGCGGCCTCGCGCACCATGTCCTCGAGGATCTCGCGCGCGGGACGCGATTGGTTCAGCATCCCGGAGATCTGCCCCGCCGGGTTCATCAGCAGCTCGAGCCTGTCGGCCTGGCGGGCCGCCGCCATGATCTCGCCCGAGACGATGCCCTGCATGCCCATCGGCAGCGCGTCTAGCTTCTTCGACTCCCAGTACTCGATCAGCGGGTTGTTGATGTTGCGCATCGTCTTGCCGCTGTAGAGCCGCGTCACGCGCGTGTCCTCCTCCGTGGCGGCGAGGATGCGCTGCTTGAGGACGTCGGGCCAGGTCGCCTCGCGCGAGACGAGGAACGCCGTGCCGACCCACACGCCGTCCGCGCCCATCGCGAGCGCGGCGGCGATGCCGCGGCCGTCGCCGACGCCGCCGGCGGCGAGGACGGGGGTCGGGGCGACGGCGTCGATCACCTGCGGCAGCAGCGCCATGGTGCCGATGCGGCCGGTGTGGCCGCCGGCCTCGGTGCCCTGCGCGACGACGACATCGGTGCCGCCGTCCGCCACGCGGCGCGCGTTCTTCACGTTGCCGACGAGCGCGATGACCTTCGTGCCGTTCTTGTGGAACGCCTCGACGTAGGGCGCCGGGTTGCCGAGCCCGGATGCGAATACGGGCACCTTCAGGTCGAGGATCGCCTCGACCTGGCTCTTCGCGAAGTTGGGCCCGAAGCCGATGCGGCGGATGCCCTGCGACATCTCCTCTTGCGGCGGCTTTCCCTGCAGCCCGAACTCCTGCTCGGCGCTGGCGATGAACTCCTGGTACGGCTGCGGCAACACCTCGCGCAGGTTCGCGGGGAGCTTCGGCGCGGCGCCGGCCTCCGCCTTCTGGCCGCCGTTCTGGGGCGGCGCGGCGACGCCGGAGGGCAGCAGGATATCGACGCCGAACGGCTTCGACGTGAGGTCGCGGATGCGGTTCACCTGGCGCGCGATCTCGTCGGGCGGCATGCTCGCGGCGCCGACGATCCCGAGCCCGCCGGCCTCCGACACCGCGGCCACCAGCTCGGCGGTGGCGACGCCGCCCATGCCGGCGAGCACCACCGGATATTCGATGTCGAGGATGTCGCAGATGCGGGTGCGCAGGACCGGGCGCGCCATGGCCACCTCCATCTCCGGTGCACGCGCTGCGGCAAGAGCCGGAGATTCTTCCCCTGACGTACGGGTGAGGCCAATCTAGCGCCGCCCCTGCAGCCGTGCAACCGAACGCAGGGCGCGGCGCTGCGCGACGGCGAGGCCGCGTGGTAGGATGGGGCGCTGCGGGCGGTTAGCTCAGCTGGTTAGAGCGCCACGTTGACATCGTGGAGGTCACTGGTTCGAGTCCAGTATCGCCCACCATCCGCACGCACACCGGGGCGCCGAGCGGCGCCCCTTTTTCGCGCCCGGATCGGTCGCCGGCGCTAGACGTCGATCTCGCCGCGCAGCTCCTGGTACACGCGGCGCACGTTCGCGACGACGCGCTCCTCCTCGTTCCACGCGGCGTACTCGCCGAGCTCGAACGCGTGCGCCGCTTCTTCGGCTGACACCCCCGCGCGGAACGCCTCGGTCGCGTGCGCGTGCACGCGCTCCAGGTAGTCCGTCATCTTCGCGAGCTCGCCGGCGCCGCCGACCGGCCCGTGGCCCGGCACGATCGCGCAGTCCGCGAATTCGGCGATGATGCGCTTGCAGACGGCGATCCACTTGCCGATGTGCCCTTCGAACGCGAGGGGCGTCACGTAGAAGAACGCCAGGTCGCCGGCGAACAGCAGGCGCTGTTCCGGGAGGTGTACCAGGATGTCTCCGCGCGTGTGCGCCGTGCCGAAGTGCAGCAGGCGCACGCGCGTGCCGCCGGCGTCGAGCTCGAGCGCGCCGCCCTCGAAGGTGCGGTCGGGGAGCCGCGGTTCGATGCCCCGCACCTCCTCGGCGAAGTGCGGCACGCTCGCCGTGAACGCCGCGATCGGCATGCCGACCCGCTCCATCTCCGCCCGGGCCCGGGCGTGCGAGATGATCTGCGTCGAGGCCGGGAAGCCGCCGTTTCCCAGCGTGTGGTCGAGGTGGTGGTGGGTGTTCAGCAGCCGCGCGATCTCGCCCGGCGCGACGCGGCGCGTCTCGTCGAGCAGCGCGCGCGTCATCGCCGGCGTGAAGAGCGCATCGACCACCGTGGCGCCGTCGCGGCCGGCGATGATGCCGGCGTTGGCGATGCAGTGCCCGCCGGTCGCCTGGACGTACGCGAAGACGCCCGGCGCCAGCTCCGTCGTGCCGGTCTCCCAGGTGCGCGGCTCGCTCATCGCGCCAGCGCCCGCCGCACG
This sequence comes from Dehalococcoidia bacterium, assembly GCA_035650575.1. GTDB lineage: Bacteria > Chloroflexota > Dehalococcoidia > DSTF01 > JACRBR01 > DASRHM01. The sequence goes on from DASRHM010000114.1 coordinate 54,234, forward strand.
GTCTCGCGCACGTCGCGCAGGCGGAACGGCTTCGCGAGCACATCGTTGTCGACGCTCTGCAGGAAGCCGCGCGTGTCCGGCGCGACCGTATCGCCGGTAATGAAGATCACCCGCCGGGCGAGCGGGTTGCCTTCCTGCTGCAGTTGGCGGTACATGTCGGGTCCTCCCATGACAGGCATCTTGATGTCCGTGATGATCAGGTCGAAGGGCTCCGCGTGCAGGCGATCGAGGGCGTCGCGGCCGTTGCTCGCGAGCTGTACGTCGTGCCCGTCCATCTCGAGCACGCCCGTGAGCAACTTCTGGATGCTCTCCTCGTCGTCGACGACGAGGATGCGCCGGCGCTCGACCGGCTCGGCGCCCGCGGTCTCGCGTGCGGGGCCCGCGTCGCGCGCCGGGGCCGTCGCGGTGACGAGCGGCAGCTCGATGGAGAACGTCGTCCCGCGCCCGGGGCGGCTGTCGGCCCAGATGCGGCCGCCGTGCTCCTCGATGATGCCGTAGCTGATGGTGAGGCCGAGGCCGGTGCCTTCGCCGGCGTCCTTCGTCGTGAAGAACGGGTCGAAGATGCGGCGCAGCGTGTCGGGCGGGATGCCCGGCCCGCTGTCCTCGAACGTCACGAGCAGCCCGCCGTCGCTGCGCGCCGTGCGGATGCGCAGCCTGCCCTGGTCGCCGGCGCCGCGCATCGCCTGCTCGGCGTTGATCACGATGTTCAGGAACACCTGCTGGATCTGGTTCGTGTCCACCATCGTGTCCGGCAGGCCGGGGTCCAGGTCGCGCTCGACCTCGATGTTGCGCACGCGCAGGTCATAGTTCCGCAGCTCGAGCACGCGCTCGATAAGGGTGTTCAGGTTGGCGGGCTCCTTCTGCGCCTTGCGCCGGCGTGCGAACGTGAGCAGGTTCGAGACGATCTTCGACGCGCGTTCCGCTTCCTCGTAGATCGTCTGCACCTGGCGGCGCGCGGTGTCATCGAGCGGGCGCAGCATGAGGAGCTGGGCGAACCCCATGATGCCCGTGAGCGGGTTGTTCAGCTCGTGCGCGACGCCCGAGACGAGCTGGCCGACGCTCGACATCTTCTCCGACTGCAGCAGGCGCTCCTGCACGAGCATGGTCTGCGAGCGCTGCTCGTCGAGGCGCTCGATCGCGCGCGAGACGTCGCTCGCCATCGCGAAGTAGAGGTTCGCCTGCTCGCGCGTGAGCGGCCGCGTGCGGCTGATCCGCAGCATGCCCGTGACCTGCCCCGCGACGACGAGCGGCGCGTCCTCGTACTGCTCCGGCTCCGCGAGGGGCTCGTCGGTCGCCGTCCGCAGGCGGATCACGGTCGGCTCGTCGTCCTGCCACGCGGCGTGGTCGGCGCCCGCGAGCTCGACGAACGCGGCGAGCGCCTGCACGTGCACGCCTTCGATGACGGACGGCCGCAGCGACCCGGCGGCGTAGATCGGCGTGCGGTGGCGGCGGTCCTGGCACAACACCGCGACGGCGATGTCGAAGCCGAGCGACGGGCGCATCGCCTCCAGCACGAGCTGGAGCAGATCGACGGCGCCGAAGATCCGCTCCTGCGGTGCGCCGTCGGCACGCGAGATCGCGCGTGAGAACACCATCTGAGGCCGGATTATACAGAAGGCCCGGCCGGCGTTGGACGGCGCGGGACAGCGCCTGACATCGGCGCTCGGGGTGCTGGCACCCGGCGCCTGCGGGGTGCGGGCGCCGCTTCCTCTTTCCCCTAGGCAGGCGTGGTGCTGGCAATGCGGGCGCGTGGTGCGCCCCTCGGGGGCGCCGCCGCATGGGGCGGTGCTTCGAGCGACCCAATACTAAGCCGAAATTGGGAATCGCGACGACGGCCGACGCCGCGCGGGAGGCTTGATGCGGAAAGAACCCCCTTCGGACGCCCTGCAGCAGGACGACGCCGAGGAAGCGGTACCGGCGGAGGTCGCCGGGGCGGATGAACAGGAAGACCTGTTCTCAGACGCCAACCTCACCCGCATCATCAAGGAATACATGCCGCTCGTGCGGCACGCCGTGAACCGCATCGCCGTCGGCAGCACGAACGGCGGCATCCTGCAGTACGAGGACATGGTCTCTTGCGGTGTGCAGGGCCTGATCGAGGCCTGGCACTCTTTCGACCCCAACAAGGGCGCCAAGTTCTCGACGTACGCCCTCCCCCGCATCCGTGGCTCCATCCTCGACTCGATCCGCGCGACGCACCCGCTCCCGCGCTCGCTGCAGAAGTTCGGCAGCGATCTCGAGAAGGCGACCGCCGCGTTGCACGCGCGCCTGGGCCGCGCGCCGACGCGCAACGAGCTGGCGGAGCAGATGGGGATCGCGCCGGAGGATTTCCTGCACTCGCTGCGGACGAGCAATCTCAAGGTGATCTCCCTCGACAGCCTCGCCGAGACGGCCGCGAGCGGCAACAGCGAGAAGCTCTGGGAGATGGCCGACGAAGACCCGAACATCGACCCGGACAGCGTCGCCGAGGAGACGATGGTGCGCGCGAAGCTCGCGCAGGCCGTCGAGCTGCTGCCGGACCGCGAGAAGACGATCGTGCGCCTGTACTACATGAAGTCGCAGTCGCTGAAGAGCATCGGCCAGGCGCTGGGGATCTCCGAGTCGCGGGCGTCGCAGCTCCGCCACCGTGCCATCCGCCGCCTGCGCATGGTCCTCACGCAGGAGCTGCAGGACGCCGCATGACGGAATCCGCCCGCACCGCCGTCCGCTTCATCGGCGAAAGCGCCGGTGCCGACGCCTGGGCGCGCGCGCTGCGCGGCGTCGATGGCGTCGAGCTCGCGCGCACCGCGGCCGCGGAGGATGCGTTCCTGGCGGCGCTCGCGGACGAGCGCGCGGCGGCGGTGGTCATCGCCGAGCCGCTGCCCGACCTCGCGGGCGCCGTGAAGCGCTGCGTGCTCGCCGGCCAGCACGTGTTCGTGACCGCGCTGCCGCCGCTGGCGTCGCGCCAGTTCGCCGCGATCGATGAGCTCGCCCGCCGGCGCCAGCGCGTCGTGCTGTTCGATACGCCCGCGCTCGCCGACGAGCACATCGCATTCGTGCGGCGGATGACGCAGGGGCCCAACGCGATCTGGCGCCCGCGCTACGTGCGCGTCCTGCGGACCGGCTCGCGCGCCGGCACGGCGCTCGACGATGTCGCGCTGGCGGAGGTCGTACGGACGCTGGCGATCGCGGGCGATGCGCCGGAGCGCGTCTCGGCGTTCGCGCCGCGGGTCGACGACGAGTCGGGCGCCGCGGACGTTGCGATGATCACGCTGCAGTTCGCCCACGGGCCCGTCGCCCGCATCGATGTCAGCCTGCTGGAGCCGGCGGAGCGCGACGAAGCGCACGTCGTCTGCGACGGCCGCACGATCGTCCTTCAGCCGCGCGCCGGCGACGCCGCGCTGCAGATCCAGGCGGCGGCGCAGCACCGCGGGCCGCGGCCGGGGACGCCCTGGGCCGAGACGATCAGCGAATACCCGGCGGGGCCCGCGCCTGACCGCATGGCCGCCGCTGCCAGCGCGTTCGTCGCGGCGGCGCGCGGACGCGACCTCGCCGCGACGAACGCGCGCGACGCCGCACGCGCGGCGCTCGTGTGGGAGCGCGCGCGCGCTTCGATGGCCGCCGGCGGCGAGATCTTGCCCGTCGCGGACGGCGATGCGGAGGCGGCACGCCCGGAGTTGCGCGTGATCGAGGGCGGCGGCAGGCGCATCGCCTCGCGCGCACCGCGCCTCACCGTCGTCGGCCGCTGACGCTTCCGCCCTCGTGGCGAACGCGAACCGCGGCGGCAGCCAACTCCGCGCACGTCACGGCGCCAGGGCTGGCGCGGGCGTCGAATGGATCCCCTCGGCCCGGAACGGCCGCCGTACCGCCGTCCGCCATCTGCGCGCGAAGCCCGCACCGCGGATGACAACGAGGCCGCCCGTGGGGGCGGCCTTCGTGCTTCGACCGTCGGTCGTCGCTACACGCCGGTCGGCGGGGCGTGCTTCGTGCCGTTCGGCAGCTTGCGCTCGAACGGCTGGTCCTCGCCCTCGTGCCACAGCTCCTGGCGAAGCACCGTGATCTCGCCCGGCGCGCTGATGCCGATCTTCACGCGGTCGCGCTCGACGCCGAGGACGCGCACCACGATGTTCCCCGAGATGACGATCCCCTGGTCGACTTTCCTGGTCAGAATCAGCATCGCAGCGTCTCCTTCGCGACTGCGCTCGCCCTCATGGCGGACGGGGCGGGCGCGCAGGGCGCGCCGTCACGCCGGAGATGTATCGGCAACCGGAGACGCGGCCGACTGGCGTGCGGGGCAGGGGGCGAAGAGTGGGGGGCGCGCACCCAGAGCGCGCGGGGTGCCGGACGCCGCTGCCCGCGGGCGGATGGTGGGCCCGGCAGGATTCGAACCTGCGCGCCACCGGTTATGAGCCGGGTGCTCTGCCGCTGAGCTACGGGCCCGTCCCGGCGATTCTACCGCCCAGACGGGCGCCCGCCGCGCTGGCCGCGCCGCGGCACCGGAACGGCGCGGTCGCCGAAGGCGTTCTTCGGGGTGGCCGGCCGCGGTCCGGGCACGTGCGGGCGGTTGACAGTCAGCCGGCGGGCGACGAGAATGAACGAAATTCAGCGAGAGGCATCGTGAACGAAGCGCCGGTCCTCGACCGCGCCCAGCGCGCCGAAGCGGCGAAGAAAATGCGCCGCGAGGAAATCCTTGCGGCCGCTCGCCGCGTCTTCGCGGAGCGCGGGTTCCGCGGCACGACGATCGCGGATATCGCGGAAGAGGCGGGCATCGCCCTCGGCACCATCTACCTCTATTTCCCCTCCAAGGAGGCGGTCTTCGGCGCCCTCAGCCGCCGCTTCGGGGAGATCATCGTCGAGGCCGCCCAGAAGGTGCCGGCCTCGCCGACGCTCGAGGAAGACGTCCGGCTGCGCATCGCGCGCGTATTCGATGCGTGCAGGGAGAACCGCGACCTCGTGCAGCTTGTAGTGATGAACAGCGACCCCGAGAGCGAGGTCGCGCGCCGCATGCGGCAGGCCGAGGAGGAGCGCAACCGCCCCTTCGTCGCCGGCATTGCCGCGGCGATGCGCCGGGGCGCCATCCGCGCCGGCGACCCGGCGGTGATGGCGCGCCTCGTCAGCGGCGTGGTGAGCATCGCCGTGTACCAGGCGTTCGTGATCTCGGGCGGAGAGAACGCGGACGCATTCCGCGACGCATGCGCCGACATGGTCGTGGCCTACATGACTCCGCCGGGCCGGGGCGAGCAAGGGTAAGAAGAGGAGCGGCAGATGGCGTCGAACGACCGATTCTCGGAGAGCCAGCACGAGGCGCGCATCCGTGAGCGCCGGTTCAACACCGCCTGGCTCGCGGCGACCTCCACCTGGCTGTGGCTCGCGACGGCGGGCGTCGTCGTCGTCTTCTTCGGCCTCGGCGTCGATGCCTGGCGCCACAATCACAGCGCCGCCGAAGAGTCGCTGCTCAGCCTCTCGAACCCCGGTCACCTGATCGCCGCGATCGGCCTCGCGATGACCGGCGCCGGCGTGCTCATCGCGCTCACGCAGAGCATGCTGCGCGATGCGCAGACCCGCGAGCACCTGATCCGGCGCTTCGTGCCGGTGGCCGCCGCCTGGGTCGCCGTCATCGCCGTCGGCACCGGGTCGCTCACCTACATCAAGGCGACCGGGGTAACGATCGGCCACACGCACGGGGCGACGGCCTCCGTCGCGGCCGATGGCCATGACCATGGGGCGACGACGACCACCGTCGGCGAGGGGCAGGACGCCAGCGGCGTCGCCAGCGCGCTCAAGGCGCAGGGCATCTCCACCGACGATGGCACTGACCCCTCGAAGGTCCCGGGCGCGCTCAACGGCACCGCGCACGACCACGGCAAGCAGCCGACCTTCACCCAGATCGAGTCGCTGGGCGAGGACCAGCTCCTGCCGCTGTTCCCTGCGAACACCGTGTCCGCCGCCGACTTCTCGCAGCTCAAGTCCCAGATCGAGGCCGCGCGGAAGGTCGCGGAGCAGTTCCCGACCGTCGAGGCGGCGAAGGCCGCGGGCTACGTCAACACGACGAGCGACGTGCCCTACATGGGCGAGCACTACCTGAACTTCAACTACGTGCGTGATGGCGTCTTCGACCCATCGAAGCCCGAAGGCCTGCTCTTCAGCAAGATCGACTCCGGCCCGGAGAAGCTCGTCGGCGTCTGGTACCTGCTGATCCCGGGCATCGGCGGCATCACCCGTGACACGCAGCCCGCCGGCTTCGCCAGCGACCTCGACCTCTGGCACGCGCACGTCGGCCTCTGCCTGGTCGGGCTCTCGGGCGCGAGCGAGGGCGAGACGAAGGAGAGCTGCACCGCGAAGGGCGGTAACTTCACGCCGGACCTGCGCTGGATGATGCACGTCTGGGTGGCGCCCGGCATGGACAACCCGGACGGCGTCTTCGCCTACCTGAACAAGGACCTCTACCAGAAGCAGGTCGCGGCGGGGAACCAGAGCGCGCCCGTGAGCCCGCAGAACGGCACGATCGCGCAGTAGCCGCGCGCCGCGCCACGGAACAAGGCATCGGCGGGGCGTCCATTCAGGCGCCCCGCCTTCGTGTCCGGCGCCCCGCGCGCCTCCGATACACTGCGCGGGTGCCACGCACCGACCTCATCGGCCTGACCACGCCCGTGCACGTCACGAAGTACGACGGCTCGTACCACCGGCGCCTGCCGACGCGCTACGTCCAGCGCAAGCAGATGCTGCACCTGCTCGCGCTAGCCGCCGGCACGCCGGTGTGCCGCACGCCCGAGCCCGTCGACGATCCGGCGCCGCCGCTGCTGCAGTGGTCGGCGGACCTCTACCTCTGGGAGGACCGCTGGTACACGGTGCAGCGCGCCCGCCGGCCGGAGGGACCGCGCTACTACGTCGACATCGCGACGCCGGCGGAGTTCGATGGCGCCGCGTTCCACCTCGTCGACCTGGACCTCGACGTCATGTGGGATCCCGGGTCGGAGCCCGAGGTGTGGGACGAAGACGAGTTCCTCGACCACTCCCGGGCCATGCGCTACCCTGCGCCCGTGATCGAGCACGCGCGCTCCGCCGTGGACGAGGTCCTCGGCCTCATCCGGGAGCGCGCGTTTCCGTTTGACCGCGCATGATCCGCGACACCATCGAAGCTGCCGTCCGCGAGGCCGCGCAGGCCGCGATCGACGCCGGCGAGCTGCCGCACGTGGCGCTGCCGGAGGTGACGGTCGAGCGCCCGGCGCGCGCCGAGCACGGTGACTACGCGACGAGCCTGCCCCTCCGTCTCGCCCGCGCGGCGCGCGCGAACCCGCTCGAGATCGCAAAGGCCGTGGCCTCGCGCATCAGCACCGAAGGCCCGCTCCGCAGCGCCGAGGTCGCGCCGCCCGGCTTCATCAACTTCCGGCTGTCCGAAGCGTGGCTCGCGGCGCAGGTCGACGCGATCCTCGCGGCCGGCCCGCGCTTCGGCGATGTGGCGATGGGCAACGGCGCGAAGGTGCAGGTGGAGTTCGTCAGCGCGAACCCCACCGGCCCGCTGACCGCGGGCAACGGCCGCGGCGCCGCGATCGGCAGCGTGCTCGCATCGGTGCTCGAAGCGGCGGGGTACGCCGTCGAGCGCGAGTACCTCGTGAACGACGCCGGCACGCAGACCGAGGTCTTCGGGCGGACGCTGCTCGCGCGCTACCTGCAGCTCTTCGGCAAGGACCTCGAGATCCCGCCCGATGGCTACCCGGGCGAGTACATGGTCGAGGTCGCGCAGCGGATCAAGGACGAGGCCGGCGACCGGTACGCGGACGCCGGCCCCGGCGAGCCGCCGCCGGAGCTGGTGCTGCGCGGCGTCGACATCGTCGTCGGATGGATCGAGCAGGACCTGCTCCGGTTGGGCGTGAAGTACGACGTCTGGTTCCGGGAGCGCTGGGTCTACGAGGACGAAAACGTCTACGAGACGGCGATGCTGGCGCTGCGCGAGAAGGGCTATCTCGTCGAGAAGGAGGGCGCGCTCTGGTTCGCCTCGACCGAGCTCGGCGAGGACAAGGACAACGTCGTCATCCGCAGCACCGGCCGCCCGACGTACTTCGCCTCGGACATCGCGTACCACTACGACAAGTTCGTCCGGCGCGGCTTCGACCGCGTGATCGACGTCTGGGGCGCCGACCACCAGGGCCACGTCTCGCGCATGAAGGCCGCGGCGGCGGCACTCGGCATCGACCCGGCGCGGCTCGACATCCTGATCTACCAGCTCGTGAGCTTCCGCCGCGGCGACGAGGTCGTGCGGCTCTCGAAGCGCGCGGGGAACATCGTGCTGATCCGCGACGTCGTCGACGAAGTGGGCGCCGACGCCGCGCGCTTCTTCTTCCTCTCGCGCTCTGCCGACAGCCAGATGGAGTTCGACCTGGAGCTGGCGAAACGCCAGTCCGCCGAGAACCCGGTGTACTACGTGCAGTACGCGCACGCGCGCATCGCCGGCATCCTGGGCACGGCGGCGGAGCGCATTCCGTCGTTCGACGATGGCGACGTCGCGCTGCTGGCGCACCCGGCCGAGCTCGAGCTGATCCGGCGCATGTTGCAGCTCCCGGAGCTGGTGCAGCACATGGCCCGGACGCTCGAGCCGCACCACCTGCCGCACTACGCGCAGGACCTCGCGACGGCGTTCCACGCCTTCTACACGGAGTGCCGCGTCGTCGACACGGACAACATGCCGATATCCAAGGCGCGGCTCAAGCTCTGCGCCGCCGCCAAGCTCACGCTCGCCCGCGCGCTCACGCTGATGGGCATGACCGCGCCCGAGCGCATGTAAGGCCAGTGCGTCGGGGCCTCGTGCTCTTCGCGGCGCTCGCGCTTCCGGCGCTCCTGGCCGCCTGCGGCGGGGACGACGCACCGGCCTCGCCGCGCATCGTCTACGAGGCCTCCGCGGGCGACATCACCAACATCTACACGGTCGATCCGCACAGCGGCGCCACGGCGCAGCTGACGCACGGCGCGCGCTTCGACGGCAGCCCGGCGTGGTCGCCGGACCGGCGGCGCATCATCTTCTCGTCCGACCGCGACGGGCAGGCGCAGACCGACCTCTACGTGATGCGGGCGGACGGATCGGACGCGCACCGGATCACCGACACACCGAACGCCGGCGAATACAGCGCCAAGTTCTCGCACGATGGGAGGCGCATCGCGTACACGCGGCAGTCGGAGGACGGCTGGACGCTCTGGGTGATGCAGGCGGATGGGTCGTCGCCCCAGCGCGTCGCCGGGCCCTACGAGTTCGTCGAGTTCCCGGCGTGGACGCACGACGACGGCGCGCTCTACTACTCCGCGATCGAGCAACCCGCGGATCCGTCGCAGGTGCCGGACCGTGCGCACATCTTCTCCGTCGACCTCGCGTCGGGCGATGTGCGCGCGCGCATCCGCACCGCCGGCCCCGATGTCTGCCCGCACTTCAGCCGCGACGGCGCGCGCCTGACCTATGCCGCGCCGCGCCCGGGCGCCGACGACGCGAACCTCGAGATCTGGGCGCACGAGGTCACATCCGAAGACCCGACCGGCGCGTCGGACACGGCGCTCACCGATGACCCGGCGCGCGACGACTACGGCAACCCCTCGCCTGACGACCGGACGATGGTCTTCGTCTCCGACCGCGACGGTCCCGGCGGCGACCTCTACCTGATGGACCGCGACGGCGCGAACGTGCGGCGTCTCACCGACACGCCGGACCTGCGCGAGAACGTGCCGGACTGGTAGCCAGCGAGGGGCCCGCGGGCGTATCGTCTCGAGAGAGCGAAAGGATGCGTCTCATGTGGTCGGTCCGAAGCCTGGTCCTCGCCGCGGTGTTGCTCGTGGCGCTGCTGCCCGAATCCGCGCTCGCCCAGGCGCGCAAGCGCGACGGCGGCTTCGACCTGCGCACCAACGGCGATTACACGCTGGCGGCCGGCGAGCGCGTCGCCTCGGCCGTCGTCATCCGGGGCGATGCGCGCATCGAAGGCACCGTGACGGACGCGCTCGTCGTGATCAACGGCTACGCCACCGTCGCCGGCGGCGGGCGCGTCGAGGACACGGTGGTCGTCGTGCGCGGCAACCTGCGGCTCGAAGCCGGCTCGCGGGTGGACGACGTGATGCTCGTGCGCAGCGACCTGGACCGCGATCCCGCCGCGGCGGTCACCGGCACGGTCCGCCACTCGACCGGCCCGCGGTTCGGCTGGGCGGCAGGGGTGTTCTGGGTCGGGCTCTGGATCGGGCTGACCGTGGCCGTGTTGCTCGCGGCGCTGATCTTCGCGGCCGTCGCGGGGCGCCAGCTCGCGCGCGCGGCGATGCTCCTGACCGCCGAGGCGCCCTATTCGATCCTGTCGGCGGTGGTGCTCTGGATCGCGCTGCCGCTGGTCGCCGTCGTCGCGTTCGTGACGGTGATCGGGATCCCGTTCGGGATCGGGCTGCTCCTGCTGGTGCTGCCGGCGCTCTGGTTCCTCGGTTACATCGCCGCCGGCACGCGGTTGGGGTTGCAGATCACGGGCCCGGAGAAGTCCGGCGACCACCCGTACCTCGCGGCGTTCCTGGGGGTGCTGATCCTGCAGCTCATCGGCTTCGTGCCGGTCATCGGGATCCTGATCGATATCATCGCCGGGCTGTACGGCTCGGGCGCGCTCGTGCTGATGGCCTTCCGCAACGTGAGCGGCCCCGGCGCGACCCCGGCGCCGGCGCCGGCGTGAATCAGACGCGCAGCACGTCTGCGCTGGAGTAGAACTGCCTGGCCCACTGGCGGTACTTCCCGACCGGGCCGTCGCCCGCCGCGAGCACCGGCGGCTGCACGTAGCGCTTGTGCTTCCAGATTACGAAGTCCTGCGCCACATCCTGCGTGAAGCCGCGAAAGATGAAGCGCGCCATCGCCGCGCGCACGAGCGGGCGCGGGACAGGGGCGAGCGACGGGCTGATGCGCATCGGCCTGATGTCGTCGTGCATGCTGAGCGCGACGCGGAGGACGATCTGCTCGCCGTCGACGGGCGTCGGGAGTACGAAGAGCCGCGCCCGCACGGCGTACACCGGCACCTCGACCTCCACCAGCGAGTAGCCGAGCCCGTGCACGTGCACCTCGAACTCGGCGCGGATCGGCCGGCGGATGACCGGGGCCGCGCGCACCATCGCATATGCCGCATTGAGGTACGGACCATCGGTCACGGCTTCCTTCAGCACCTCCACGCCGCTGTACCCGTGGATCTCGCTGAAGTGCCCCAGGTCGACGCTGTTCTCGGTCGTCTCCTGCGGATGGCCGCGCAGGCGCCATTCTTTCGTGAGCAGCGACGGCGACCATCCCGTCATGTCGAGCGCCGGCACCTCCCACGCCGGCGCTCGGCCCTCGCCGTCGTGCCATGCGACGATCAGGCCGTTGCGCTCGACCGCCGGCAGCGTGCGCAGTTTCGCGAGCGGCGGCGGCTTCGTGCCGTAGGGGATGAACGTGCACTCGCCGCGCGCGTCGAAGCGGAAGCCGTGGAACGGGCAGCGGATGCAGTCGCCGATGACCTGCCCGCCGTGCCCCAGGTGCGCGCCGAGGTGCGGGCAGTACGCGTCGGCAACGCACACGTCGCCGGAAGCCGTGCGGAACGCGACGACGTCCTGGCCCATGAACGTCAGGGCGCGGACCGCGCCGCGGGGCAGGTCGCGCGAGAACGCCACGCAGTACCAACCGTTGGGGAACGGCGGCAGGAGCGGACGGTTCCTCGCGGAGGCGGACATGCGCGCGGCCTTTCGTCGTGCGCATATCTCACACGAGCGCGGCGGGCGGCGCAAGACGCAAGCGCTAGCCGGCCGGCGAATCGCGCTCATCGTCGGAGAGGGTACGAGCGCGCGTCCGGGCCGATCGCGGCGCCGGGACTATGGCCGGAGCCGGTAGAAGCGGAAGAACTCGTGCTCCACTGGCAGCACCTCGATGTCCTTGAAACCGGCCTCTTGCGCATACGCGCGGAGTGTCGCCGGGCGCATGACAGTGCCCGTCGCGGCGGACGGCGTCTCGGCGCGGCTCGACGGCAGGCAGTGGAAGATGCTCCACCCGTACATCAACCGCTCGATGTCGTCGCCCGGCGCCGTGAACTCCTCCGCGACGCGCTCATCGACGACGAGCGCGAAGCCGCGCGGGGCGAGGATGCGCCGCACCGTTTCGAGCGCCGCCACCGGCCGCGCCATGTCGTGCAACGCCTCGAAAACCGTCACGACGTCGTAGACGCCGGCCAGCGCCGGGTCGCTTGCGTCGGCGAGCTGCACGCGGACGCGCTCGTCGAGCCCGTGCGCGGCGACGTTCGCCCGCGCGAGGTCGACCGATGCCTCGTCGAGGTCGAAGGCGTCGACCAGCGCGTGCGGATAGGCGCGCGCGATGCCGATCGACGACCAGGCCGCCCCGCAGCCGATGTCCGCGACGCGCGCGGGGGCATCGCGCAAGCGCGCGTGCAGATCGGGCACCGCCGGGAACCACTCCCGGGCGATCAGTTCCAGGAACATCGCGCGGTTCGCGCCCGCCTGGCCTTCGCGCATGTCGGCGCCGTAGTCGGCGTACGGGATGCCGGCGCCGGTGCGATACGCGTCGAGCACGCGCGGCGTGACGGCGAGCACGCCTGCGGCGAGCCGCGCGACCGGCGCGAGGTAACTCAGGCTGTCTTGCGCGAGCAGCACCTCGGCGTGCTCCGGGGGGAGCGCGTAGCGGCGCGCGCCGCCATCCGTCGCGTGGGCTTCGAGCAGACCGGAGACGGCCTGGTGCTCGAGCCACTCACGGACGTAGCGCGCGTCGCACCCCGCGCGGTCCGCCACGTCAGCCGGCGTCGCAGCGCCGGCGGCGAGCGCCGCGTACAGGCCCAGGCGCTCGCCCAGGTAGACGCTGAACAGGTCGAACGCGCCCAGGACTGACTGCAGGATGCGCGCCGCGAAGGCATCGCGCCGCGCTTCGTCCGTTGCGTCGCCCGCTCCGCCGCCCTGTGCGCTCATAGGTTCCCTCCTGGTGTCGATTGGACAATGCCAATCATACAGGAGGCGCGAACCGCCCCGGGCGGCCGCGGGCCGCGGGTGCGCGCGGTGTTCGAGGATGCGGGGAGAGGCTCGCGGCCTGCGCTACCATGCAAGTCCATGGAGACGCGCGACGACCGCATCCGGGCGCTCGAGGCGCTGCTGGCGGACCGCATCCTCGTGATGGGCGGGCCGTACGGCACGTACATCCACGGCCGTGACCTGACGGCCGACGACTACGGCGGCGCGCGCTTCGAGGGCTGCCCGGAGCAGCTCAACGTCACGCGCCCGGACGTGATCGCCGACGCCCACCGCGGCTACCTCGACGCGGGCGCCGACATCATCAGCACGAACACGTTCGGCGGCGGCTCGATCGTCCTCGCCGAGTACGGGCTGCAAGACCAGGTGTTCGCGCTCAACGAAGCTGCCGCGAAGCTCGCGCGCAGCGCCGCCGCCGAGCACGCCGCGCCCGGCCGGCCTCGCTTCGTCGCCGGGAACATGGGCCCGACGACGAAATCGCTGCAGGTGACGGGCGGCATCAGCTTCCCGGAGATGTCGGACGTGTACCACGACTGGGCCGCCGGGCTCGTCGCGGGCGGCGCCGACCTGCTGCTGCTGGAGACGCAGAACGACACGAGCACGATCAAGGCGGCGCTCATCGGCATCTGGCGGCTGTTCGAGGAACTGGGTTACCGCGTGCCGGTGATGGTCTCGGCGACGATCGAGCTGACCGGCACGATGCTCGCCGGGCAGGGCGCGGAGGCGCTCGCGACGTCGCTGCAGCACGCCGGCCTGCTCTCGCTCGGGCTCAACTGCTCGACGGGGCCCGTGTTCATGACCGACCACCTGCGCAGCCTCGCCGGCATCACCGAGTTCCGCACGTCGGTCTGGCCGAACGCCGGCCTCCCGGACGAGGAAGGCCGCTACGCCGAGACCCCGGAGCAGATGGCCGCCGTGCTCGAGCGGTTCATGGACAACGGCTGGCTGAACATCGTCGGCGGCTGCTGCGGCACGACCTTCGCGCATACGCGCGCCTTCGCGCAGGCCGCCGAGGGCAAGCGCCCGCGCGTCGCGCAGGAGCAGCACCGCACGCTCTTCGCGGGGATCGACTTCGTGGAGGTCGATGACGACGACCGGCCGCTGATCGTCGGCGAGCGCACGAACGAGGTCGGCTCGCGCAAGTTCAAGAAGCTGATCACGGAGGAGCGCTACGAGGAGGCGAGCGAGATCGCCCGCCGCCAGGTGAAGGGCGGCGCGCAGGTGATCGATGTCAACCTGCAGAACGCCGACCGCGACGAGCTGGCCGACATCGACGCGTTCTATGAACGGCTCGTGCGCAAGGTGCGCGTGCCGATCATGGTCGACACGACCGACCCCGTCGCCGTCGAACGCTCGCTGCGCTGGTGCCAGGGGAAGTCGATCATCAACTCGATCAACCTCGAAGACGGGCTCGAGAAGTTCGATGGCGTCGTGCCGATCGCGAAGACCTACGGCGCGGCGCTGATCGTCGGCTGCATCGACGAGGACAAGGAGCAGGCGCAGGCGATCACGCGCGAGCGCAAGCTGCAGATCGCCGAGCGGTCGTACGCGCTGCTCACGGAGCGCTACGGCGTGCGCCCGGAGGACATCATCTTCGACCCGCTCGTCTTCCCCTGCGCGACCGGCGACCAGAACTACGTCGGCAGCGCCGTCGAGACGATCGAGGGCATTCGCCTGATCAAGGAGCGCCTGCCCTACGCGCGGACGGTGCTCGGCATCAGCAACGTGTCGTTCGGACTGCCGGAGGCCGGGCGCGAGGTGCTGAACTCCGTCTTCCTCTACCACTGCACGAAGGCCGGGCTCGACCTCGCGATCGTGAACGCCGGCAAGCTCGAACGCTACGCCTCGATCCCGGAGGAGGAACGCAAGCTCGCCGAGGACCTGCTGTGGGACCGCGGCGACGACCCGGTCGCGGCGTTCGCCGCGCACTTCCGCGGCGCCGCCTCACGCACCAAGCGCAGCATCGAGGACCTCCCGCTCGACGAGCGTCTCGCGAACTACATCATCGAGGGCACGAAGGACGGCCTGATCGCTGACCTCGACCGCAAGCTGCAGGAAGCGCCGCCGCTCGACATCATCAACGGCCCGCTGATGAAGGGCATGGACGAGGTTGGCCGCCTGTTCAACAACAACGAGCTGATCGTCGCCGAGGTGCTCCAGAGCGCCGAGGCGATGAAGGCCGCCGTGTCGCACCTCGAGCCGTTCATGGAGAAGGACGAGACGTCGCGGCGGGGGCGCGTGATCCTCGCGACGGTGAAGGGCGATGTGCACGACATCGGCAAGAACCTGGTGGACATCATCCTCTCGAACAACGGCTACGAGGTGATCAACCTTGGTATCAAGGTGCCGCCGGAGACGCTGATCGAGGCCGCGCGCGCGCACCGGCCCGACGCCATCGGGCTCTCCGGCCTGCTCGTGAAGTCCGCGCAGCAGATGGTGATCACGGCGGGCGACCTGCGCGAGGCCGGCGTGGATGCGCCGCTGCTCGTCGGCGGCGCGGCCCTCTCCGACCGCTTCACGCGCACGAAGATCGCGCCGGCGTACGGCTGGGGCACCGTCGCGTACTGCAACGACGCGATGAATGGCCTCGACACGATGAACCGGCTGATGGATCCGGAGCTGCGCGCGAAGCTCGAGGCCGACCTGCTGGAGCGCGAAGTGACGCCGCGCGTCGCGACCCCGCGCGAGGACGGCGCCGAGCCGCAGGAGCGGAGCCCGCGCATCTCCGTCGACATCCCGGTGCCGCCGGTGCCGGATCTCGACCGCCATGCGGTCGAGATCACGGGGCGCGGGCCGCGCTGGCGCGAGGGCGGGGCGCAGGAGTTCGTCGACCTCGACGCGATCTGGTCGTACGTGAACCCGCAGATGCTCTACGGCCGCCACCTGGGCTTCCGCGGGCGCTTCAGCGAGGCGCTCGAGCGCGGTGACGTGAAGGCCATCGAGCTGGACCGGAAGATCGCCGAGGTGAAGGGCGAGTGCCGCGCCGGAGCCATGACCGTGCGCGCCGCGTGGCGGTTCTTCGAGGCCGAGCCCGACGGCAACCGCCTCCACGTCTTCCGCGGCCGCGGCGAGCCGGCGCCCGCCGTGACGTTCACGTTCCCGCGCCAACGAAAGCCCGAAGGCCTGGCGCTGCCGGACCTCGTGCTGCCGCCGCGCGCCGGCGACGACGGCCGGCCGGTGCGCGACCATATCGCCGTGTTCGTCACCACCGCGGGCGAGGGGATCCGCGAGCACGCCGAGGCGGCGAAAGCCGCCGGCGAGTACCTGCGGTCGTACGCGCTGCAGGCGCTCGCGCTCGAGACGGCCGAGGGCGCGGCCGAATGGGTGCACGCGAAGCTGCGTGCGGCGTGGGGCTTCCCCGACCCGCCGGAGACGCAGCGCAAGGACCTGTTCCAGGCGCACTACCGCGGCAAGCGCTACTCGTTCGGCTATCCCGCCTGCCCGGACCTCGAGCAGCAGGCGCTGCTGTTCGACCTGATCCGCCCGGCGGACATCGGGGTGCAGCTCACGGAGGGCTTCATGATGGAGCCGGAGGCCAGCGTCTCCGCGCTCGTCTTCCATCACCCCGACGCGACGTACTTCAGCGTCGGCGCGTCGGACCTCGAACCCGCCGGCGTCGAGTAGCGATGGCGTTCCGCGTCGAGCACATCGACCACGTCGCGCTCACCGTGCGCGATGTCCCGCGCTCGGTCGCCTGGTACCGCGACGTACTGGGACTCGAGCGCCGGTACGAGGACGCGTGGGGCGATGAGCCCGCGGTCGTCTGCGCCGGCGATACGTGCCTCGCGCTGTTCCCGGCATCGGTGCCCTCGCCCGCCGCGACGCCGGGGCCGGACACGATCGCGATGCGGCACGTCGCCTTCGCGGTCTCCCGCGACGGTCTCGAAGCCGCCCGCCGGCGCTTCGCCGGGCTGGGCATCGAGGCGCGCGAGGAAGATCACGGCATCT
>DASRHM010000115.1:0-5084 GCA_035650575.1 Dehalococcoidia bacterium
TAGTCCCAGCGCGCGGAGTGGAACGAGGGGCCGGCGAAGTCCCCCGCGCCCGGGATCCGCGGGATGTTCGGGCGGTTCAACTGCCCCGTCGCGCTGACGAGGGCGTTCGCTTCGAGCGTCTCCTCGCCGCCGTCCGGCGTGCGCAGCCGGAGCGTCCACTTGCAGGTCGCGTCGTCGAAGGCGGCGGACAGCGCTTCGGTCTCGAAGCGGATGTGGTCGCGGATGCCGTACTGGTCGGCGCACGACCGGAAGTATTCGAGGATGATGTCCTGCGTCGAGAAGTACTTCGGCCAGTCGGCGCGCTGCGCGAACGAATAGCTGTAGAAGGAGTTCGGGACGTCGACACGCGCGCCGGGATAGACGTTCTCGAACCAGGTGCCGCCGACGTCGGCGTTCTTCTCGATGATGACGAAGGGGATACCGGCCTGTTTCAGGCGGATGCCGGCGAGGATGCCCGACATGCCGGCGCCGATGACGGCGACCGAGAACGCGGTGCCGGGCTCCATGCGCCAGCGTGGCGCGCGCGGGTCGTCGTCGGAGGGCTCCAGCTCTTCGAGGAGGAGCGGGAGGTAGTCGTCGGACGCCTTGCCGGCGGTCATCCAGCGGATGATCGTGCGGATGTCCTCGTCGGTGACGGTGGCCGGGGGCGCGGCGCCGTCGCGCAGCCGCACGAGTGCCTCGAACGCGAGGTCGCGCGCCGCTCGCTGCTGCTCGGGGGTCATGCCGGACTGCTCGGCGCCCGGGACGGCGTTGGCGACGCGCAGGTCGTCGCGCAGGAGCGAGAGGTCGCCCGTGGCGTGCGCGAGCGCCGGCAGCAGCGCCGGCAGGAACGCGTCGTCGAGCGCGCGCCGCAGCTCTTCATCGCTCGCGAGGATCGGTTCTGCCGCGGTGATCACCATGCAGTCGCGCCTCGGCCAGAGTGTACGGGGTGGCGCGCCCTCGCGGGAGTGCCGATCACGGCGCCGCGAAGAGCCAGCCGCCGGCGGCGAAGCCGGGCTCGCGCGTGGGGCAGCGCTTCGCGCCGGAGGCGCGGTCGGTCACCTGGTAGTGCAGGTGCGGCGCCTCCGAGTAGCCGCTGTCGCCGGTGAAGCCGATGACATCGCCGCGGCGCACGCGCCACTGCGCCACGATGCTGCCGCTGGTCACGGGCTGCGGGACGGCGAAGCGGGCGCGGTAGTCGTCGCCGCGCGAGAAGCCGGCGGCGAACGCGCCGTCCGGGACGTTGGCGATCGTGCGATCGAAGTCGAGGTGGCCGTAGTCGGTGCGGTAGCCGTCGTTGACCACGCTGGCGTACACGCCCATGCCGCCGCCGGGGCCGGGGAACGGCGACACCGGCGCGCGCGAGCGGTCCGGGTCGCCCAGGTACGGGTCGCGCGGCACGCCGTAGTACTCGAACGCGTTGGCGACGGTGTTGATGATGATCAGCACGTCACCGTCCATCGTCGCGCGCACCGCGGCGCCGGGCTGCACGTACCAGTCGACCGCCGGCGCGCCCTCGTACTCGACGTGCGTGCGGCAGTCCCAGCCGCTCCCGTTCGCGCGCTCGCGGTCGCCGGACGCCTGGAGGTCGGCGCTCACCTCGCGCGCGGGCGGGCCCTGCCCGACGAGGACCTGCCGCGCGCCGTACGTCCCGACGACCATGTCGGTACGGAGCGCGGGGTCGAGCGGGAAGCCGACGGGCAGCGACGGGCCGGCGCCGGCCGTCGAGGTCGGCTCAGGCGCGGGCACGGTTGACGGGGTTGCGGGGGGCGGCGCGGGAGTCGACCGAGCGGCGGTCTCGGCGGGAGGCGGCTCCGGCGAAGGAGACGCGGGGCCGCCGGACCGGCACGCGGCGACGGCTGCCGCCGTCAAGAACGCGATCATGGCCAGGGAGGGCTTGCTTATGTCGGGTATCATGCTCCCTACGCCCCGCCCGAAGCGCCGATATGCGGACGATATAGCTCCATCGGGTGTATGGCATCGTTTCGCCACGATCAGATAGAACGCCCCGAACCCTTCATCCCGCCAGGTAAGGTTGCTGCACCTTGACGTTCCTCGTGTCCGCCGTCGCCGTCGCCGTCACGGTCGTCGCCGCGCTCATCCCCTCGATCAACCTTCCCGGCACGGCGGGCGGGACCGACCCGAAGGATCTCTATCCGGCGCCGCCGGGCTACCTGCTGCCGTGGCCCGGGGGCGAGATCCACAGCGTAACCCAGGGCGAGGAGACGCCGTTCACGCACAACGGGGCGGCGGCGTACGCGTTCGACTTCGACCTCACGTACGAGACCGTCGTCGCCGCGCGCTCCGGCAAGGTGACGATGCTGAAGGAGGACTCGAACGCTGGCGGCTGCAACTCGAGCTTCTCCAGCCAGACGAACTACGTGGTGATCGACCACGGGGACGGCACGTCGGCGGTGTACATGCACCTCGCCCAGGACGGCGTAGAGGTCAACGTCGGCGACGTGGTCGAGCAGGGTCAGCCGATCGCGATCTCCGGCGAGACCGGCGTCACCTGCTCCGATGACGACGCGGGCCCCGGGCCGCACCTGCATTTCCAGGTCGAGCGCACGGTCGAAGGGCAGTACTTCGCGCAGTCGCTCCCGATCGCGTTCGACGACATCTCGCGCAACGACGGCGTGCCGCAGGACGGGGAGTCGTACGTCTCGGGCAACTACGGGCGCGGGAAGCCGCAGAAGATCAAGCTCACGCCGCATCGGGTACCGCGGGAGTTCAACCCGGTGGCGCAGCCGCTGAACCCGGACCTCGCCGAGGCCGTGGCGCCGCCGCCGGCCGCGGACGCTCCGCCTGTGCCGACCGATACGCCGGCCCCGGAAGGCCTGCCGCCCAGTACGCCCTCGCCGTCGAGCACGGTCGAGCCGGACGACACCGCGACGCCGGTCCCGACCGACACGCCTGCGCCCGAGGACACCGCCACGCCCGTGCCGCCGCCGCCGTCGCCGACCGCGACCGAAACTCCGGCGCCGCCGCCCCCGACGCCGACCGATACGCCGGCCGGCATCGCCGCGCAGCAGACCGCGCCGCCCGATACCCCGACACCGACGCCGACCGACACGCCGACGGCGGTTGCTTCCGCCCCGCCGGGGTAATGCCGCGATAGCCGCGTCCCCGCCCGCCCGATACCCTGTCCGCACCCCCGGAGCACCAACGAGAGGACGCGGCATCGTGGCAGTCGAAGCGGAGCGCATGGCACCTCCCGCGACGGCCGCCCGCGGGCGAGGCATCAGCGGCGTCATCCTGCGCCTCGCGTGGCCCGTCGTCGTCGAGCGCCTCTCGCTCTCGATCCTGAGCGCGGTGGACGCGGCCCTGGTCGGACATTATGTCGGGAAAGATGGGCTCGCCGCCGTCGGCATCGGCGCGCTGCTGTTCTGGATCCCGCTTTCCGGCGCGCTCGCGGTCGACGTGGGCTCGACGGCGGTCGTGGCGCGCGACGTCGGCGCCGGCGACACCTCGCGCGCGCGGCACGGGCTGCACGCGGCGGTCGTCGCCGCGGCGCTCTGGGGCGTCCTGTGCACCGCCGTCGTCTTCGCCCTTGCGCCACAACTGATGACGCTGATGGGCGCGCGGCCTGAGGTGCACGACGCCGGCGTTTCGTACCTGCGCGCCGGCGCGTTCGGATTTCCGATGCTCATCGTGCTGTACGCGGTCAGCGGTTCGATGCGCGGCATGGGCAACACGTGGCTGCCGATGCTCATCCTGCTCGCCGTGAACGCGGTGAACGCCGCCGTGACGTTCCTGCTGATCAGCGGGCATGTCGCCGACCTCGGCGTACGCGCGTCCGGAATCGGCTACGCGACGGCGGGGGGCACGGGCGGCGTCGTCGCGTTGGCGGTCGCCTCGAGCCCGCTGGCCCCCGTGCGGATGCGCCTCGGCGAGCTGCCCCGCGTCGCGCTCGAGCCGCTGCGCCGGCTCCTGCGCATCGGTCTGCCGGTGGGGCTCGAGGAGGCGCAGTTCATGTTCGCGTTCCTCGTGTACACGCGCATCGTCGCGCACCTTGGGACCGACCAGCTCGCGGCCCACACGCTGGCGCTGCGCTCCGTGGAGATCGCGATCCTGCCGGGATTCGCGCTGGGGACGGCGGCGACGGCGCTCGTGGGGCAGCGGCTGGGAGCGCACGACCCGGAGGAAGCGGAAGCGATCGCGCGGCGCGCGGCGACGTTCGCGGTCGGCGCGCTGTGCGCGATGGCGGCGTTGCAGTTCGTGCTGGCGCCGCACATCGTGCGGGTGTTCGTGGATGACCCGGACGTGGTGCGCATCGGCACGCGGCTGCTGCGCGTCTTCGCGCTGGCGCTGCCGGCGCTGGGGCTGCACGGCTCGTTGTCGGGCGCGCTGCGCGGAGCGGGGGACGTGCGCTACGTGCTGGCGACGTTCACCGTGTCGGCGTGGGGCGTGCGGGTGCCGGCGGCGGCGTTCTTCGTGCTGGTGCTGGGGCTGGGGGCGCCGTTCGCCTGGCTGGGCGCCGTGATCGAGAACTGGACGCGGGCGGGGTTCATCGTGTTCCGGTTCCGGCAGGGGCGGTGGAAGACGCTGCGCGTATAGGGTGGCGTTGTCCACTTCGATCCGAGGCCGGTTGCCGTCCGATGCGATGGCCGCCTAGCCTTGTGCGTGCGGATCGGCATCGTCGCGGACGTGCACTGCAACCACGAGGCGCTGCGGATCGCGCTCGACCGCATGGGGCCGGTCGATGAGCTGCTGTGCGCGGGCGACGCCGTCTATCAGTTCCGCTTCTCGAACGAGGTCATCGAGCTGCTGCGGGAGCGGGGGGCGCGCTACATCCTCGGCAACCACGAGGAAGTGCTGCTCGGCCGGTGGGGCGAGCGGGCGCGGTCGGCGGACTGGGTGCGCGCCGACGACCTGGCATGGATGTCCGCGCAGGCGCCGCAGCTCGAGACGGCGGTCGATGGCAAGCGCCTGGTGATGGTGCACGGCAGCCCGTTCGAGCCGCACAACGAGTACATCTACCCGAACAGCCGCAGCCTCAGCCGCTTCGCCGAGATCGACGCGGACTTCGTGATCCTGGGGCACACGCATTACCAGATGGCAGAGCGCGTCGGCCGTGCGCTGGTGATCAACCCGGGCTCAGCGGG
>DASRHM010000116.1:0-4378 GCA_035650575.1 Dehalococcoidia bacterium
CTGGCGGCCGTACTCGATCCTGGGGGAGTACGGGACGGGGACGGCGATCGCGGGGGCGGAGACGGACCTGCTGAACGCGATCACGCAGCTTGCGGTGGTGGTGAACAACGGGCCGACGGCGATCGGCGGCGGCGGGACGCCCCGCGTGCCGATGGCGCCGCCGATCGGCAACTAGCGGAATCAGCGCAACGTGAGAGGCCCGCCGGTCGGCGGGCCTCTTGCTACCCCAGCAACTCGTGCACCGCGCGAATGGTGCGATGCGGCCTCACGGGCGGATCACGCGGGAGGCCGGCGTCCGCCGCATCGACCCAGACCGTATGCATCCCGAGCCGGTGGGGTGTCGCGATGTCCGCCTCCAGGCTGTCGCCCACCATCCAGGCATCCGCGGGATCGCAGCCGACCGTCGCGAGCGCGTGGGCGAAGACGCGCTCGTCCGGCTTGCCGCACCCGAACTCGCCCTCGATCACGATGCAGTCGAAGTACCGCGCGAGCCCGAACCGCTCGATGCTCGCGCGCTGGCTGCGCGCGCCGCCGTTCGTGATGAGCGCGAGGCGCAGGCCGCGCCCCCGAAACGCCTCGAGCGTTTCCAGTGCCCGCGGGTACGGCGCGATCGCCTCGGTGCGGCGGGCGCGGTAGTCGTCGGCGATGCGGTGCGCGAGCTCCGGCGCCTCCAGCGCGAGGTCCTCGAACGCCGCCCGCACGATCTCGCGGCTCGCCGCATCGAGGTCGAGTCGGCCGCGCGCGGCCCGTTCGGCATCGCCCCAGAACCACGTCCGGCGCTGCCGGATCGCATCGTGGAGCCGCGGCGGCTCGTAGGAGCCGTCGCAGTGCGCCGCGCAGGACGCGAGCCAGCTCTCCTCCATCCCCGACTGCCAGTCGAGGATCGTGCCGTCCATGTCGAAGAAGATCGCCGCGGGGGAGGTCATCGCCCGCCCGCCTGGTAGAGCCCGTACGCGCGTAGCGGCTCGAACTCGTAGATCAGCCGTTGCTCCTCCCGCATGATGCGCTGGAACTCGTCGACCGTCTTCTCGGCGCCGTGCCACACGACCGTGCCCGGTGTGCGCTCCATCCCGCGCTGCATCGTCTCGAACAGCTTCACGCTCAGCTCCGGGACGTCCGGCCCATCGAGGATGCGGACCGTGCAGTCGAGCGTCAGGTAGCCATAGCCAGCATCGACGACGAACAGCGACGCGCGCGGGTCGCGACGCAGGTGCCGCGTGCGCGCCCGCGCCTGCGTGCCGGAGCTCCAGATCTTGCCGTCGACCATGGCGATGCCGATGCGCACGGTGTGCGGCGTGCCGTCGCGGCGCAGCGTCGTCATCGCCGCCACGCGCGCCTGCTCGAGGAACGCCCGCGCGGCGTCGTCGAGCGCGAAGCTCATCTCGTACGCTCCAGCCAGGCGTCGATCTGCTCGATGTGCTCGCGGTAGTGCTCGCCGCTGTTGCCGTCGATCATCCGCCACATCGGGAATCCGAAGCGCGTCTCGTCGTCGAGGTCGGCATCGGACAGGCGCTCCACCGCGGCCAGCAGCGCGTCGTACGATGCGGCCGACTCGGCGGCCACCTCGGCGAGCGGCGCGTCTTTCGCGCGCTCGTAATACCCGGCGTTCGTCGCGTCGACGTCCCGTACTTCCGGACGCTCGGGCGTCGCGCCCCGCGCGACGGTTTCGAGCCAGCCGGTGCAGGCGCGCTCCCACGCGCTGATGTGCGCGAGGACGTCCTTCACCGACCACCCGGCGTCGAGCGAGGGCTCGAGCGTACGCGCGTCGTCGATCTCCCGCAGGAGCGCATCGAGCGCCGCGCGATCGCGCCGGATGCCGGCGAGGAGTTCGTCCTTCGTCATCGTCGTCGTGACTTTGCCGCGACCGCCCGCGCCTTGCTTGCGTTCCGTGCTGCAGGCCTCGCGCCGTTACGGGCGCCGTTCTTTGCGCCGTTGCGCTCGCCAGTCTTTGTGCGAGCAGCAGGCTTCGACGCGCCGTTGCGCCGCGCCGCCGGCGGCTGCACGCTGGCGAGCCGGTCCGGCGGCAGCACCTGCCGCAGGTACTGGCCCGTGTAGCTCTCCTCGACCAGGGCCACCTGCTCCGGCGTCCCCTGCGCGACGAGCTCGCCGCCGCGGTCGCCCCCGAGCGGCCCCAGGTCGATGATGTGGTCGGCGTTCTTCATCACGTCGATGTGATGCTCGATGACGACGACGGTGTTCCCGCCGTCCACCAGCCGCTGCAGCACGGCGAGCAGCGCCCGCGTGTCCTCGAACGACAGCCCCGTCGTCGGTTCGTCGAGGATGTACAGCGTGCGCCCGGTCGAGCGCTTCGACAGCTCGGTCGAAAGCTTGACGCGCTGTGCCTCGCCGCCCGACACCGTCGTCGCCGGCTGACCGAGGCGGATGTACCCCAGCCCGACGTCGCGCAGCGTCTCGAGCTTCGCCCGCAGCCGGGGGATCTTCTCGAAGAACTCCAGCGCCTCCTCGACCGTCATGTCGAGCACGTCGGCGATGTTCTTGCCCTTGTAGGTGATCTCGAGCGCCTCGCGGTTGTAGCGCTTCCCCTTGCACACCTCGCACGGCACCGTCACGTCCGGCAGGAAGTGCATCTCGATCTCGATGTAGCCGTCGCCCGCGCAGGCTTCGCAGCGCCCGCCCTTCACGTTGAAGCTGAACCGCCCCGGCGTGTAGCCGCGCAGGCGCGCCTCCGGGACCGTCGCGAACAGCTCGCGCATGGGCGTGAAGGTCCCCGTGTACGTGGCGGGATTGGAGCGCGGTGTCCGGCCGATCGGCGACTGGTCGATGTTCACGACCTTGTCCACGTGCTCGAGCCCCTCGATGCGGTCCATCTTTCCCGGCCGGTCGCGCGCGCCGTAGAGTTCCTGCGCCGCCTTCTTGTAGAGCAGCTCGTTGATCAGCGTGCTCTTCCCGGAGCCGCTGACGCCGGTCACGCAGACGAACTTGCCGAGCGGGATCTCGACGTCGATCCCCTTGAGATTGTTCTCGCGCGCCCCGACGATGCGGATCGACTCGCCGTTGCCCGGGCGGCGGCCCTCGGGGAGCGGCACCTGGCGGCGTCCGCTCAGGTACGCGCCCGTCATGGACTCCGGACTCCCCATGATCGCGTCGATCGGTCCCTGGGCGATGACGCGCCCGCCGTGCTCGCCGGCGCCTGGCCCCATGTCGATGATGTGGTCCGCTGCGCGCATCATCGCCTCGTCGTGCTCGACGATCAGCACCGTGTTGCCGAGGTCGCGCAGCCGCTCGAGCGTGCGGATCAGCCGCGCGTCGTCCATCGGGTGCAGGCCGATGCTCGGCTCGTCGCAGACGTAGAGGACGCCCATGAGGCTCGACCCGATCTGCGTCGCGAGACGGATGCGCTGCGCTTCGCCGCCCGAAAGCGTGCCCGCGGCGCGGTCGAGCGACAGGTAGTCCAGCCCGACATCGAACATGAACGTCAGGCGGGCGCGGATCTCCTTCAGGATCTGCCGGGCGATCACCTGCTCGCGCTCGGTGAGCGGCGTGTGAGGGCCGGCGAGCATCTCCACCCAGTCGCGCGCCTCGCGCACGTCCATCGACGTCACGTCGACGATGCTGCGCCCGGCGACGGTCACGGCCAGGCTCTCCGGCTTCAGCCGCGCGCCCTTGCACGCCGGGCAGGGGTTCGCCGCCATGTATCGCTCGATCTCCGAGCGGACGTACTCCGAGTCCGTCTCCTTGTAGCGCCGCGTCAGGTTGGGGATCACGCCCTCGTACGTCGTGTCCCAGCGGTTCGAGTGACCGCCGGAGGTCGTGTAGCGCACGCTCACCGGCGTCTCATCGCCGTACAGCACGATCTGCATGTGCTTCGGCTTCAGCTCGCGGACGGGCACATCGACAGAGAAGCCATGTTTCTTCGCGGCGGCCTCGAGGATCCGGAAGTACCAGGTGTTCGTGGCCGCCGAGCGCGACCACGGCGCGATCGCGCCCTCCGAGAGCGACAGGTCGCGGTTCGGGATCACCAGCGAGGGGTCGAGCTCCATCTTCGTCCCGAGGCCCGTGCACTCCGCGCAGGCGCCGTGCGGGCTGTTGAAGCTGAAGTTGCGCGGCGCGATCTCGCCGATGTTCGTGCCGTCGAACGGGCAGGCGTAGTGCTCGGAGTACATCCGCTCGCCCTCGCCTTCGACGTCGACGAGCGCCGTGCCGCCGCCGAGCTTCAGCGCCTGCTCGACGCTGTCGGCGAGGCGGCTGCTGCTCGTCGCGCTGCTTCCGTCCTCCTCGCCGGGCGCCTCGGTCACCAGCCGGTCGACGACGACCTCGATCGTGTGCTTGCGCTTCTTGTCGAGGTCGATGTCCTCCGCGAGGTCGCGGATGCGCCCGTCCACGCGCACGCGCACGTACCCCGCCCGCCGCGCGTCCT
>DASRHM010000117.1:0-6553 GCA_035650575.1 Dehalococcoidia bacterium
AACGACCGCGAGCTGATGGGCGAGCGAGCGAACACGCCATTGTTCAACGCGATCGGCGGCGCGACGGCGGTCGTCGTCATCGCGCTGTCGCTCGCCCTGGTCGTGTTGGGCATCGCGCAGCCGTTCGCCTGAGCACGGGGCGGCTTGATCTCGGCGGCGTCAGCGGTGACGCTTCCCTGCGCGGCGCCCCGACGTCGCACGCTGGACTGACTGCGCTCGAAAGGACTGCCGATGCTGCCGCTCGAAGGGATCCGCGTTCTCGACCTCTCCCGCCTTGCGCCCGGGCCCTTCTGCTCGATGCTCCTCGGCGACATGGGCGCCGACGTGCTGCTCGTCGAGGCGCCGGCCGACGGCAAGCTCGCGCCTGCGGTGCCGGGCGGGCGCGGCGCCGACCCGGAGGTCGCGGCGGCGTACAACGTGATGGGGCGCAACAAGCGCAGCATCGTGCTCAACCTGCGCGAGCCGGATGCGCGCGAGATCTTCTACCAGCTCGCGGACACCGCGGACGTCGTGCTCGAGGGCTTCCGCCCCGGCGTCGTGAAGCGCCTGGGCGTCGACTACGAGACGCTCGCCGCACGCAACCCGCGCATCGTCTACTGCTCGCTCTCCGGCTACGGGCAGACCGGCCCATACAGCGGGCTCGTCGGCCACGACATCAACTACATCTCCGTCGGCGGCGCCCTGGGGATGATCGGCTGGCCGGGCCAGCCACCGGCGATCCCGATGAACATCATCGCGGACTTTGCGGGCGGCGGGCTGCACGCCGCGTATGGAATCCTCGCCGCGCTCTTCGCGCGCGAGCGCACGGGCAGCGGGCAGTACGTGGACATCGCGATGTCCGACGGCGTGCTCTACCTGCTCGCCAGCTTCGCGGGCAACGTGCTGGCCGGCGGGCCGTCTCCCGCGCCCGGCGCGACGGTGCTCAACGGCTCGGTGCCGCACTACAACGTCTACCAGTGCTCGGACGGTGGCTGGATCAGCCTGGGCAGCCTGGAGCCGCACTTCTTCGCGAATCTGTGCAAGGTCATGGGACGCGAGGACTTCATCCCCCACCAGTACGACGCCTCGAAGCGGGAGGAGATCGCCGCGCACTTCCGGGCGCAGTTCGCGACGAAGCCGCGCGACGAGTGGTTCGAGGTGCTCCAGCAGACGGACATCTGCGCGGCGCCCGTCTACTCGCTCGAGGAGGCGCTGCGCGACCCGCATAACCTCAGCCGCGGCATGGTCGTCGAGCTGCAGCACCCCAAGGCCGGCACGGTCCGCCACCCGGGCATCGGCCCGAAGCTGTCCGAAACGCCCGGGCAAGTGCGGACGACGGCGCCCGTCCCCGGCCAGCATACGGACGACGTGCTGCACGCGCTCGCGTACTCGGCGGAGCGCATCGCCGACCTGCGCGCCCGCGGCGTCGTGCAGTAGCGGCGATGCAGGCGCTCGCCGACGCCTACGAGCGCCAGCAGCGGGCGCTCGACGCGCTGCGCGCCTCGGGCGACGCGCCGCACCTCTGCCCCGAGGC
Source organism: Dehalococcoidia bacterium (assembly GCA_035650575.1). Classification (GTDB taxonomy): domain Bacteria; phylum Chloroflexota; class Dehalococcoidia; order DSTF01; family JACRBR01; genus DASRHM01. The sequence continues at coordinate 1,514 of DASRHM010000117.1, forward strand.
GACGCCCGTGCTCTTCTTCGGCGAGATCGCGCGCGCCCGCATCGTGACCGCAGCGATCAACCCCTCCGCGCGCGAATTCGTCGCCCGCGATGGTGCTCCGCTGGCCCGCCCGCGCCTGCTGCACGACCGCGCGCGCAGCGGTTCTGCGCCGGCCGATGCTGAGCGCGCGCTGGAAATGATGCGCTCGTACTTCGACCCGGCGCGCGACGTGGTGTACTGGGACTGGTTCCGGCCGGTCGAGCACCTGCTGAACGCGCTCGGCGCCAGCCTGGTCGACGCGAGCGCAGCGAGCACGGACGTCCGCTCCTGCGTCGCAACGCGCGAAAGCTGGTCGCGCACGCCGGTTGACGTGCGCACGCGGCTCGCGGAGGCGTGGCGGCCTGACTTCGACGCTGTCCTGCGCGCGGCGGCCGCGATGGAGACACTCGTGCTGCTCGGGCCGGGCGCGATCGACGCGTTTCGCGCCGCGTTCACGGTCGACCTCGAGCCGGTCGAGACGCCGTACGATGGTCTGCCGAAGTGCGCGCCCTTCCGTCCGGTGCTCGCGCGCGGCGCGTTTGCGCCGGCGCCACGGCGTAGCGTGCAGGTGCTCGCCGTGCGGCCGTACCGCAACCTGCCGACGCTGCCGCTGTCGCGCACGGAGCTGACGCACGTCGCAGAAATCGCGAGGCGGGCCGATATCGCGGGGGCCCGTGCGGCGGTAGGCTTCGCCTGATGCAGGACGATGCGGAGGCCACCGGCGGAGACCTCGAGCTGCGGATCGAGGGCGTCGCCGCGCACCCGGAGGATGATGGGAGCCTGCGCGTGCTGCTGCAGACCACGCGCGGCGAGATCCGCGCGGTGCTGCACCCTTCGCCGGCGGGCCCCGGCGCCGTGATCTGCGTGGGCGGCGCGATGGGCGGCTTCGAAGGCCCGGCCGGCGACCTGTATCCGCGGCTCGCGCGCCGGCTGCGCGACCACCTGAGCGTCCTGCGCCTGCATTACCGCGAGCCCGGCGAGTTCGAGGAGTGCCTGCTCGATGTGCTGGCGGGCGTCTCCTTCCTGCGCGGGCTCGGGGCGCGCGGCATCGCGCTCGTCGGGCACTCGTTCGGCGGCGCCGTGGTGATCAAGGCGGGCGAGCTGGCGCCGGACTGCGCCGGCGTCGCCGCGCTGTCGTCGCAGCTCTACGGCACGCGCACCGTCGAGCAGTTGCGCGCGCCGCTGCTGCTGGTGCACGGGATGCGCGACGGCGTCCTCGATCACGCGGCGAGCGAGGACATCTACGCGCGGGCGCAGGAACCCAAGCGCCTCGTCCTGTACCCGGAGGCCGACCACCGGCTAACGCAGGCCTCGGACGAGCTCGAAGAGCTGCTCGTGACGTGGCTGATCGAGGTCACCGCGGGGCGCCCGGCCCCGGGCCTGAACTGACGCCCGACCTTCGACCCGGCGCGACGGGCCGGACGGCACTGGCGCCGCCCGCCGGCGCTGCCCGATGCTGGCAGCGCAGAGGAGGGTCTCATGGACACCGGAGCCGCCGGCCGGGTGCGGCGCGAGTTCGAGCGCAACGTCATCGCCTACGAGGAGTTGCGGGCCGCCTGCCCGGAGTGCCAAGAGATCGCCGAATGGCAGGTGTGCAGCCGCTGTGAGACCCGGCGTCGGACGCGCTGCCCGGGCTGCGACGCGCCGTTGCCGCCGCTCGGCAGCGCGCACTGCGGGCATTGCGGCATCCTGCTCCCGCGATAGCGCGCAACGTCCTCGCACCCCGGTCTGCTACGCTGCGCGCGTGGACCATGCGCCCGCGCTCCCCGTCTCGGCGAGCGGCGCCCCCGCCATCGACGTCGCGCGCCGCTGCGCGGAGGCCGGCGGCGCGCTGGCGCTCGAACGCTTTCGCGGCGACCGCCGCATCACCTCGAAGGGGCGCGGCAACATCGTCACGGACGCCGACGTCGAGGTTGAGCTGCACATCAAGGCGCTCCTGGCGCGCGAGTTCCCCGAGCACCGCGTGCTGTCCGAGGAGACATCGGCTTCCACGGACGCCTCCCGCGGCTGGACGTGGGTGATCGACCCGATCGACGGCACGAAGAACTACTCGATGGGCATCCCGTTCTGGTGCACGAACGTCGCGCTCTGCCACGACGGCGAGCCGGTCGCCGGCGTCACGCGAGACACCGTGCACGACGAGACGTTCTGGGCCGTCGCCGGGAGCGGCGCGTACCTGCACGAGGCGCCGATCGCGCCGTCGGAGCGGCCGGACGTCGCCTCTTCCGTTATCGGCGTAGACCTGGGGTACGACGACGCCGCCGGCGGCAACCAGATCGCCCTGATGCGCCGCATCTTCCCGAACGTGCAGACGATCCGCATCCTCGGCAGCGCCGCGCTGGCGTTCGCGTACGCCGCCGCCGGCCGCATCGACCTCTTCACGCATATGAACGTCGCGCCGTGGGACATCGCCGCGGGGATTGTGCTAATACGGGAAGCGGGCGGCGCCGCATCGGACCGCAACGGCGGGCCGATCACGATCTGGAGCAGGGCATTCGCGGCCGGCGGCCGTCGCGTGCACGACGACTTCATGTCGCGCTATGCGCGGCAGCGTGCGGACGGCGCCGGCGCCGAGGAGGAGTGATGCTCGAGCGCGTGTCCCTCGTACTGCTCGCGCCGCTGCTGCTGGCGCTGGCGGCCGCCTGTTCCAGCGGCTCCGGCGACCGGGCGACGCCGACGCCCAGCGTGCCGGGGCCCGAGCAGGTCATCGGCGACTGGGTGCGCCAGAACCGCAATGTGGACTTCGTGGGAGACTGCAGCAGCGCGAAGCCGGGGGTGGACGTCGGCAAGCTGTGCGTCGCGCAGATCGGTGAGCGCGGCACGCGGCGCGCCTACAGCATGGGGCCGACGTTCAGCGAGGGCACGGCGACCGCGATCGTCGAGCGGCAGGCGGACGGCACCTGGAAGCTGCTCTCCGTCACGAACAACGACCCGAGCGCGGGCAACGTGCCGGGCATCGATTGGCCGCTGGAAGTCGGCGACCAGATCGTCGTGATCGGCCTGGGCGAGGGCGACTGCCTGCGCATCCGCGAGTTGCCTTCGCAGCAAGGGAAGCAGTTGCAGTGCGTGCCCGATGGCACGAAGGCGATCGTGCAGGAAGGGCCGGTGGACGCCGAGACGTTCCGCTGGTGGCGCGTGTCGGGGGAGTTCGCGGGCGGCGGCTTCAACGGCTGGGCGGCGGGCAAGTGGATGCGCCTGCCCGAGGCGATCGCACAGGCGCTGCAGCCGCAGGCGACGGCGACGCCGCAGTAGCAGATGCGCGACAGCAGCTCTCGCGCCGCTGCGCGCCACGCGGGTCCGTCCGCCCGATATAATCCCTAGCCGAGGGCGGGGGTAGCTCAATTGGCAGAGCGCTAGCCTTCCAAGCTGGATGTTGCGGGTTCGAGCCCCGTCCCCCGCTCCAACTGCCCAATCTGAATCTGTTTTCGGCAAGAATCGCCTCGCAACCGCGCGATCGCACCCGACCGCGACAGCGAGACTTTGTCGCTCTTGGGCTATCTTGACTTTGAGTAGAGTGCGTGGCGGAGAGACGTCAGTAGCAGGGAGATTCTCCCAATGCGCAGAGGGCTGATAGATCGCACCACGGCATTATCCATCCTAGGCCTAGTGTTGCTGTCCTCCTTCATTCTCGCCGCGACACCGGTACCGAGCGTGCAAAGTCGCACTCCATCCCCGGCGCCGGCGACGCCGACAGCGGTCACCACGAGCACCCCCGAAGTCATTCCGCCGACCCCTGGTCCTCCCAGCCCAACGCCGGCGTTGCCCGAACAAGGCGGACCACAGGGAGGCGTCCTCAGCGGGCACCTTTACGTTGACAGCGACCAGAATGGCAAATATAGCGCAGGTGATTCTCCGGTCGGTGGCACAGTGATCATTGACTCGCTCGACGGTGCCGGCAATGTCCTGCCGACCGGTTACTCTGCGGCGACCGATGAATCCGGGCGCTGGGAGCTCCGCGCATTACCCGATGGTACATATCGAGTTCGATGGGACCCTCCCGTTCCTCAGGAGCAGTGGTCAAGAACAATACCTCCGGTGGTTGCTATCGCATTGAACCCCAATGAAACGATCCACGCTGTTGCGCAGACCGTTCAGATTCACGGAGCCAGCCGAGTGCTGAACATCGATTTTGGTATCCCGGCGCAGCAACCGCTTGCAGGCGAACTGCCCAATACCGGAGCGAGCCGGACAGGCCGTTCTGTTGGTTCATTCTTCTTACTCGTCACAGTGATCGTGGTCTCGCTCACCGGCGGCTTGTGCTTGTCGTTGTCAACGCGGGGACGACGCGCATGACACACGCACGCAGTTCTGCATCGATGGCGCTGGCAAAGCCCGCCCAACCCCGGGTTTCATAGCAAGCGGGTAGCGCGCAACGTTCGCGCACCAGGGCGTCGAAGCGAATCCAAGAAGGAGGGCGGGGCCAGGCAGCCTTCCTCCTCGCCTTACCTGAGGCTCTGAGGCAGGACTAACCCCTTGTAGTCCGCCGCGAGCTGAATCTCCTCTGTGTCTCGCACCGACAGCTCCAAGCCATAGACGCACAACCGGATCAGCGCGCCGCGGCACGGGTTTGACCGTTCGCCGGAGAACAGGCGTGACACGTAGCTCTCATCGAGCACTGACGAGCGTTCGAGCCCCGTCCCCCGCTCCAACTTCTCTCCGCGCCGCTACCGATCACGTCCCGCTAGGTTCTCTGGCGACCGGCTGAAGTCGCGCGCCGGGCGGCGCAGCAGCGAAATCGCGATGACCCTCGGCATCCGCGGCCTGCCGGCGCATGCGGACCCGTAACGGAGCCCCGTTTCGGCCCGCTGGCCGGTGCGTGGCGGCAGTTGCGCGAGGAGCCGCTGGCGGCTATGCAGAGCGTGATGGCTGAATGGTCCGAAGCAGAGCTGCTGTGGCGCGCCGACGCCAACTACGTCGCCGCGATGTGCATCGACGTGGGGAGCGGCGAGGAGGGCCGCGTGCGCCAGCACGACGGCGTCGTCGCCGTGTGCACCGGCACGCCCGCGCTGCCGATGAACATCG
>DASRHM010000118.1:0-31827 GCA_035650575.1 Dehalococcoidia bacterium
AGGAGTACGCGAAGTTCGGCGTCCTCTGGGGCACGTGGGCCGGGTCGATGCACGCTTCCACGTGCCCAGGCGGCGCGACCTCGACCCCCACCGCGACCGCGACCAGCACGCCGACGCGGACCCCCACGCCCACCCGCACGCCGACGCCCACCAGCACCGCGACCGCGACGGCGACGGCCACCCCCGACCTCTCGGTCGATACCGACGGCGACGGCTGCGCGGATGCGCTCGAGCCGCTGCTCGTCCCGCCGACCGACCCGGCGGACCCATGGGACTTCTACAGCGTCCCCGTCCCCGCGCTGATCGCCGCGCCCGACCCGACGATCGTCGTCAAGGACAGCGGCGTCTCAGCCTCCGATGCACAGGCCGTGTTTTCCTACTTCAAGGCCGGCGCTTCCACCGGCACGCTGATCTACGACCAGGACCTGAACGTGAACGGCATCGCCGACGGCATCGAGTATGACCGCACGTTCGTCGGCCCAGGCCAGACGGGCGCCCCGGACGGCAGGGTCGGCGCCTCGGACGCGCAGCTCGCGTTCGCGCAGTTCAAGGAAGGGTATGCGTGCTGATCGGTGCGGGCTGCGCCGACCGCGTCCGTCACTCCTCGAGCCAGATGCGGCCCACCGTGAATTCGGCGCTGCCCGCCTCGCTCGAGTCCACGTAGAGCTTCGCCGGCTCCGACACGACCATCCGCACCTGCACCGGCTTGTCGATGAAGCGCGCACTGACGTCCGCCGGCAGCGCGCGGTCGCACGGCAGTTCCGCGTACACGGCGTGATGGTTGGTGGTGATCGTCAGGATGTCGTCCGCGCAGTTGGTCGAGGAGAACAGCTCGCTATCCGCACGGTCCTTGCCCGCCGGGACGGACGCGCTCCCGAACGCCTGGTCCTTGCTCACGAGCTTCGCGGCCGAGGGCACCGACGTCGGCCGCGGCGCCGCCGTCGGCGACTCCCCATCACCGCCGCCCGAGCATGCGGCGGCCAGGAGCAGGCACGCGGAAGCCAACACGGAAACCAGGAAGCGCAGGCTCACGGAAGGATGATAGCCGACGGCGCGCGGCGGCTACTGGAACAGCTCGCCGACGGACTGGCCCGTGTGGATGCGCGTGATCGCTTCGCCGATCAGCGGCGCGACGCTCAGGATCGTGATCTTCTCGTGCCGCTTCTGCGCGGGCAGCGGGATCGTGTCCGTCACCACCAGCTCCTCGATCTCGCTGCCGCAGATCTTCTCGACGGCGCGGTCGGACAGGATGGGGTGCACGCACGCCGCCGTGACGCTCCGCGCCCCGCGGTCCAGCGCGATGCGCGCCGCCGCGAGGATCGTGCCCCCGGTGTCGATCTCGTCATCCGCGATGAGCACGTGCCGGCCCGCGACGTCGCCGATCAGGCTCAGCGCCGATACGCGCTCCTCGTTCCCCATGCGCTCCTTGTCGACGATCGCGAGCGGCGTGTTGAGCTGCCGCGCGATGTTGCGCGCGCGCTTCGCGTCGCCGACATCGGTCGCGAGCACCGTCACTTCCGACAGGTCGCGCTCCTTGAAGTAGCGGCTCAGCGTGTACAGCGCCGTCAGCTCATCGACCGGGATGTTGAAGAAGCCCTGGATCTGCCCGGCGTGCAGGTCCACGGTCAGCACGCGGTCGGCGCCCGCCGTCTCGATCAGGTTCGCGAGCAACCGGGCCGTGATCGGCACCCGCGGCTGGTCCTTCTTGTCGCTGCGCCCGTACCCGTAGTACGGCATCACCGCCGTGATGCGCCCCGCCGACGCGCGCTTGAACGCGTCGATCATGATCAGCAGCTCCATCACGCTCTTGTTCACGGGCGACGAGATCGGCTGCACGATGAACACGTCGCGCGATCGCACGTTCTCCAGGATCCGCACGAAGATGTTTTCGTTCGAGAACTCGAACACCTCGCTCTCCCCGAGCGGCATCTCGAGCGAGCGGCAAATGGCGTTCGCCAGCTCCGGGTGCGCATTGCCCGTGAAGATCGCGAGGTCGGAGTACATCGGCTGCATCCCCATGGTGGTGCGAAGCGGGCGCGCGGCGCCGGCCGCCGCATGATACCACGGCCTCCCCGCGCGCCCGCCGCCGCTTATGGCGAGCCCCTGCCGCCGCGCGCCGTTGCGGCGCCGAACGCCGTGCTGCGCCCGCCCGCGCCGCGCGCCCCGGCGCCGGCCGGTATCATCGCCGCATGAGACCGCACCGCGGCAGGCCGGCGACGTGATCCGCTCCGCGTACCGCGACGCCGCGGGCGATGTACGCTTCGACCTCGCGCCGGAAGCGCTGCGCCGCGCGGCCTGCGACGAGTCCGGCCTCCTCTGGGTCGACCTCGAGGCCGAACCCCGCGCCTCCGGCGAGCCGCTGCTGCGCGATGTCTTCGGGTTCCACGAGCTCACCATCGATGACTGCTACAACACGCTCATCGACCCACCGAAGGTCGACGACTACCGCCGCTACCTCTTCCTCATCGTCCACGCCGTTCGCTACGACGAAGCCGCCCAGCGCCTCGGCACCACCGAGCTGGACCTCTACCTCGGCGCGCATTTCGTCGTGACCTTCCATCATCTCCCGCTGCGCTCCGTCGATGACGTCTGGCGCCGGGCCGAGCGCCGCAACCTGGTCCTCGACGACGGCGCCGACTTCCTCGCCCACGCCCTGATCGACGTCGTCGTCGACGAGTTCCATCCCGTCGTAGAGACGCTCGATGAACAGGTCGCGCTGATCGAGGAGGTCGTCATCGACCGGCCGCAGCGCGAGACCCTGCAGGAAGTGCTGCGGCTGAAGCGCAACGCGCAGCGCCTGAAGCGCTCGATCCTGCCGCAGCGCGATGTCGTCAACCGCTTCTCGCGCGGCGAGTACCCGCATCTGGTGCGGCCAGAGCGCCTGATGTATTTCCGCGACGTCTACGACCACACCGTCCGCGTCGAGGAGACGATCGAGGGCCTGCGCGACCTCGCGGACAGCGCCCTGAACACCTACCTGTCCGCCGTCAACAACCGCATCAACGAGGTGATGAAGACGCTCGCCATCGTGACCGTCATCTTCTTGCCGCTGACGCTGATCGCGGGCATCTACGGCACGAACTTCCGGCACCTGCCCGAGTACACCTGGCGCTGGGGCTACTTCGGGATGCTCGGCGCCATGGCCGTCATCGCGGTCGGGCTGATCGCCTGGTTCCGCTGGCGCCGCTGGATCTGAGGCGCCCCGCCGCGCCCTTCACGCCTGTGCCCGCCACCGCCCCAACGCCCATAACGCCCCCCAGGCGCCGAGCGAGAGCGCGCCCGCGACGCCCGCCACGGCATACCACCCGCGATGCCCGTGGCCGGCATCCCCGGGTGAGGCGGCGACCGCCCCGGGCGCCAGCGCCGGCGCTTCGGCGACACCGCCGACCCGCGCCACGACCGCGACGGACAGCTCCAGCACGTTGCGCGAATTGTTCCGCGGCGTCGAGAAGTCACTCGCCAGGTTCGCCGGCGCCACCGCGAATGACGACGTCGCCACCGGCTGCAGCGAGTACTCGGTGCTGTTGTTCGTCGGCGTGAATCCCAGGTTGCTCAGCCGCAGCGCCCGGTTGTCCGTCGCCGCCGGCAGCGCGACCGCCGCCGACCCGTAGTCCGGCGCCGCCGCGCCGGAGACCGTCCCGTACGACACGGAGTCGACCGGCGTCGTCGGCGCGCAGTTCGAAAATCCGGGCGCGAACGTGATCTTCCCGTCCGGCGTCTGGATCGGGTGCAGCGGGTCGCCGCCATTCGCCCCCACGGTGTTCCCGTTCGAGAAGATGAAGTCGGCGCCGCCACCGTGCGAGATCGCGTTGAACTCCGGCGATGCAATCAGAATCGAATCGCCGGTGTTCGCGTTCGTCACGTTCGCCGGGAAGGTGAACGTCGCCTTCAACGTCCCCGACCCGTCGCGGAACTCGATGACATGGCCTCCCACGAGGTTCTGGCCGAAGGTGTTCATCCGCAGCTCGATGTACTGCACCTTCGGGTCGCCGCCGAAGCCGGCCTTCACCGCATGGATCCGCATGCAGTGGAACGAAGCGAACGTCACCTCCGCCGAGGGGCCCACCGCCGCCGCGAGCGCGGCCAACAGCACGCCGGATGCCAGGATGAGGCGCCACATGAGCACGCTCCTCTCGTCCTTGACCGCCTGGGGTCCGGATTCGCCGGTGCGGGGTTCGCCGGGGCGGGGCTGCCTAGCCTACGTCAGTGCCGGGGTCCCGGATCTGCCCGGCGCAACAAAATTTCCGCGCCAGCACAGAGGGCCGGCCGCGCCGTTTCGTGCGCCCTCGACTCCATCGTCCCGGCCGCCTACTGACAGTTGTACCCGAGCTTGAACTGCGCGAACGCGAGCTGCGCATCGGCCGCAGCGACGGATCCGTCCGGAGGCCCGCTCTTGCCGGGGCCCATGACCGTCCGGTCGTACTCGATCCCGTCCGCCGTGCCGTTGCCGTTCCGGTCGTCGGCGTACGGCGAGCTGCCCGCCCTGGCCCCCGCCTTGAAGTACGCGAACACCGCCTGCGCGTCCGTCGGGCCGACCACAGCATCGCGCACGATGCCGGTCGGGTTCAGCGCCGCGATCAGCGCCGGCACCGGCACGCTGTAGAAGTCCCAGGGGTCGTCCGGCCGCAGGTTCGCGAAGCGCGCCTCCATCCCGTCCACGCAACCGTCGCCATCCGAGTCCACGGGCGCCGCCGTCGCGACGGTCGCGTTCGAGCACGTGGTCGTTACGCTCACGGTCGGACTGCAGCTCGCCAGCTCGGTCTTCGCGCCCGAGCTGAATACGTTCACGTTCGCCAGCTGGAGCGCCGTCCCCGCTGACCCGGCGAGCACCGAGAACGTCACCCGGGCGAGCGCCTGCGGCGCGGCCGAGAGGTCGACGCCGGCCACCGGGCCGCTGCTCGTGCACGAGATCCGCGCCGCGCGCTTTGTGCCGGCCACGACGGCCGGCGCGGGGTCGGGCGGCGTGCACGTGAACGCGCGTCCCGTGCTCTCGAGCATCGCCTGGTTCGCGTCCGGGTTGCGGTCGCGGCTGTCGACCGCGGTGATCGCCGGCGCGGCGAGCACCGCCGGGTCGTACAGCAGGTCGAAGTTGAACGCCGCCACGTCCGCGACCCCGCCTGCCACCACATCGACGGAGAATGTCGCGCTCCCGACCGAACGCGAAGACTGCACGCCCGGCGCGATCGTGTCGACATCCACGCCGACCGTCGCGCTCGACGGCGCGGGGCCGGTCGTCAGCATGTTGTTGATTTCGACGAAGCGCCCGGTCGGGTTCAGGTGATAGTTCCAGAGGTGCAGCAGCCAGCCGGCTTTCTCGATCCAGATCGCGTTCGACCGCGAAAGGCACGTCGCCTGGTCCACGTCTTCCTGGACGGCGTTGCCGTTGTTCCAGATGCACAGATTGTTGTGGTAGTGCCATGCGTCGTCATTGCCGGCGAAGCCATCGGGCGGGACCGTTGTCAGGGTGTACGGCACGATGTACATCGCCCCGCCCAGGCGCCAGCCGCCCGGCGTGCTCGCGTCCGGCTCGTAGAGCAGGCTCTCGGGCTGCGCCGGGTCGAACACGAGGTCCTGCGAGCCCAGCCCGGCGAGCCCGCCCTTCACCATGTGGCGGCCCTGTCCAGGGATGTACGGCGTCACCTGGCCGTACCCGTCCGCGATCGCCGTGTTCACGTTCTGGTACTTCTCCATCGCCGCCGTCGCCGCGCGGATCTGGCGGTCCACCAGCGGGCAGCTCGCCGTCATGTCCTCGAACGTCCCCATCACGTCGGCCGCGTTGATCACCCGGTCCGCGTTCCAGTCGCGGAGCCGGCTGTAGCCCGCCTGCCCGAAGCGCGTGCCGTACGCGCTCGCCACGAGCATCACGTCCGAGAGGTCGACGTCCGTATCGCCGTCCACGTCGAAGCAGTAGTACGGGTCGGGGTTCAGCGGCGTCGCCGTCACGGTGACGCGAACTTCGTCCGTTGCGGTCAAATTGTCGTTGTCCGTCACCGTCAGCGTGATCAGGTGCGTCCCTTCCGTGAGCTGCACGGAATCGACCGCGTTCGTGGAAAGCGTGACGCCGTTCTCCGACCAGTTGTACGCCGCGATGAACCCGTCCGGGTCCGTCGACGCGCGGCCGTCGAGCGTCACGTGCGCGTGGTTCTCGTGCGCGATCGGCGTCACGATATCCGGTCCCGCGTTCGCGATCGGCGGCTGCGTCCCGCCCCCGGTGACGTAGGTGTAGGCGTTCGCGAGCATCGCTGTGCCGATCGAGTTCGTCACCGTGAGGTTCTTCGTCCCGGCCGTGCTCGCGCTGGTGGTCGCCGTGATCGTGGTCGAGTTCTGCACGACGAGGTTCGCCAGCGGCGCCCCGCCGATGTCGGCCGAGGTCTCCGCCGCCGTCGTGAAGTTCGAGCCCGTGATCGTGATCTGCTGGCCGCCCGCGACCGGCCCCGCGGACGGCGACACCGAGGTGACCGAGATGCTGCTCACCGGCGATTCGTCCGGCTTGAAGTACGACACGCGGTTCGCGCCCCACTCCGCGACGTAGATCGTCCCGTCGCCGCCCACCGCGACCGCCAGCGCGTTCGTCAGGCCGGTCGCCAGCGTCGTGTCGGACACCACCGACTGCCCGTCGGGCGAGAGCTTCACCCGGTGCAGCTCGCTGTCGACCCACGCCGCATACAGCAGGTCGCCCTGCATCTGGCCGCCGAACGCCGCCGAGGTGTACTCCGCGATCCCATTCGAGGACGCCGGCAGCGGGAACTCGATCGGCGCCGTGTAGTCCGCCGTGCTCGCCTCTGAGCCGAAGTGGTACACGCACTGCCGCGCGTCATGCCGGCCCCGGTTGCGGTTGGCGTGCCCGTAGTACTCGCCGGGCCGGACGAGGACCAGCTTGTCGAGCGCCGCCGCGTCCGTCCCGCTGTCCGTGCTGCACGAGGTCGAATACGGGCCGTACCCGGCGTTCGGCCCGTTGTCCGTCACGTACAGTCCGCCGTTGCTGTGGAACACGAGCCCGTACGGATTGCGAAATCCCGGCGCGTACACGCTCACGTCGCCGCCCGCCTGGTCCACGGTGTCCGCGTACGTGTTCGGCGGGTTGTACGTCACGTTGCCGTTGAACCCCGGCGCGTGGATGTCCGCGACGAGCACCGCGCCCGAGAGCGGCGTGTCCGGCAGCTGGAACAGCCCCGGGTTCGGGTTCACCACGCCGGCGTTCGTGCTGCTCCCCTGCGCGATGTAGAGGCGGCCGTCCGGACCGAACGCCAGGCCGTTCGCCTCGTGCCCTGAATTCGAGATCGGCAGCCCCGTGATCACGTCGGTGCGCGTCGCGTAGCCGGCGCCGCTGACTTTCGTGACCTTGCCCGGGAACGATCCCGGCGGCGCCTGCCCCGCGTCGCCGAAGCCGGAGACCGTGTTCGTCACGTAGACCGGCGGCGGGCTCGAGCCGTCGCTCGGGTCGAACGTCAGGCCGAACACTTCTTGCAGGTCCGCGTTGGTCGTCACCTGCTGCACCGACGTGATCGCCTTCGTCGTCGGATCGAGTGTCAGCGCCTGAATGCGGCCGTTCGTATCCGCCACGTAGAGGCGCCCGTCTGGCCCGATCGCCATCGCGCTCGGGTTGGTCGTCGTGAACCCCGCGCCGGCAAGGATGCCGCGCGTGAAGTTGATCGGCTGGACCGCCTGCGTCGTCGCGGCGGGCGTGAGCGACAGTGCCACGGCGGCAGCGATCGCCGCGCCCACGATGAACAGCCGGCCCATAGCCCCTCCCCCGAGTTTGGATGGGGCCAATCATACAGGCTCGCCGCGCCCGCGCGAAATCCCGCCGGACCGCGACGGCGGACCCGGCGCCGCCCTTGACGCCCCGGACCCGGCGCGCCGCGCGCACCTGTTATCCTTTTCGCACCGTGCTCCACCTGCGATTCCCGGCGGCGGCGCTCGCCGCGCTTCTCGGCGCGCTGCTCTTCGCCGCCTGCAGCGGCGGCGGCGGCGACCACCGGACGCCGACGCCCGAGCCTCCCGCCCGCGTGCCCTCCGTCGAGGAGATCGGCGCCTATATCGGCCAGGGGTTCATCGGCCAGGAGATCGGCTACGAACAGACGCTCGTCACCGCCTTCACTGACCCGAAGACGGTGATCGGGCTCGTGCAGAAGTGCGCCGACGATTCCGGGAAGGACCACGCCGACGAGAACTACTGGCCCGTCCTCCTCGGCAACTGCTTCTTCGCCGGGAACGCCACGATGCGGCTGTACCAGTTCACGCACCGCGACGAGTTCGTCAACGCCAACCGCCTGATCGAGCAGCTGCACCGGGCGCGGTTCGAGGAAGCGCGCGCGGCCGGCGCCCCCATCGGCGATGACTACTGGCAGCTCGTCGCGAGCTCGGTGTACGACATCAGGACCGAGACCGCGGCGCAGGCGACGCCGCCTGCCGCGCAGTAGCGCGCACGCCTAGGTTTCTGCTGCCGGCATCGCGGGCAGCGGCTCCCCGTCGGCTCCCATCGAGTGGCCCGCCCGCGAGAGCTTGCGCGCCAGCAGGGCGAACATCGCGAGGCCCAGCACCACCCCGAACCAGAGCGTCGCGAGCCGCACCAGGATCGTCGCGAGCGTCGCCGTCGCCCGCGGGTCCGCGAACGCCGGCGCTTTCACCAGCAGCCGCTGCGTCAACGACGTGATGCCCAGCTCCGCCACCCCCAGCCCGCCCGGCGTCGCCAGGAACGCCGCCGCCAGCGTCGCGATGGGCAGGATGAACGCGGCCTTGAACAACGTGTCGAACGAGCCGCTCACCCCCAGCCCGGTCAGCACGAGATAGAACGCCAGCACCTCGAAGAACCACGACACCACGCTCAGCGCCGTCATCAGCGCCACGCCCCCCGGCTGCATCAGCACGTACGTGCTCTCGTACAGCTCCTCGAAGTGCGGCTCGAAGCGTCGCACCACCGGGACGCGCGCGAGGAGCCCGAGCAGCCCGTGCGCCGCCGGCCGGTGGCGCGAGACGGCGATCACCACCACGGCCCCGACGGCGATCGCCCCGATCACCGGCCAGTACTCCGGCCCGAACACCGCCACCCCGGCCCCCGCGATGATCAGCAGCCCCAGGCTGTCGGTCAGCCGCTCGGCGAGCAGGATCGGCGTCGAGCGCGTCACCGGCGTGCCGTGGACCTCCTTCAGCAGGTAGCTCTTCAGCCACTCGCCGATCTTTCCCGGCGTCACCGTCATGCCCAGTCCCGAAAAGTAGATGAGGAAGCTGTCCGTCCGTCGCAGCCCGCGCACGCCGATCTGCCGCAGGTAGTACTCCCACTTGATGAAGCGCAGCGCGTAGTTGCCGAACGTGACCAGCAGGATCAGCGGCGCCAGCTCCCAGCGGAACTCCTCCAGGTGCGTCCCGATCCGGCGAAAGTCGCCGTACGCCAGCAGGACGGCGAACACCACGATGCCCAGCAGCATCGAGATCAGAAGACGGTTGCGGATCCGGGAGAAATTCATCGCCGCGCGGCCGGGCGGATGGCGAGCATGCCCAATCCTACTCCACCGCCCGACCCGTTGCGAGCGCGCGCATCAGGGTTCGCCCGATGCGCGCCCACGCGACCGCGCCCGACGATCAGGCGATGCAGCGCGCGCTCCCCTTCCCCCACGCCGACCGCCTTCGGCTTCCGGCGCTCGCCGCGCGCGTCGGGCTGTCCTTCGCCGTCGTCGTCCTCACCTATCTCGGCGCCGCCCGCGTCGGACGCGTCTTCCCGTTCGCCGCCGCGCCGCCCGACCCTTACGCCCCGCAGGCCGTCGAGCGCGCGATCCCGTACGACGCGCCGCTCCCGGAGGGCCTCGCGCTCGCCGAAGCGGGCCACGGCGACCCGCTCGCCTACCACAGCGTATGGACCGCGCATGAGCCGCCGGACCAGGTCGGCTCGCAGATCCTGGCGGCGCTCGGCCGGACGCCGAAGTGGTCCTTGACCGAGGACAAGCCGCTCGCCGACGGCGTGACGACCCACCTCGCGCGCGTCAGCTCGCAGGGCCAGATGACGCACTTCGCCGAGCTCTCGCTCGCCGCCATCCCGGGCGGGACGCGCCTCACCTTCGACTTCACGCCGATCCCTACGTCGTTCGCCCCCGAACCCCGCTGACCGGCCACCCGAACGGCCGCCGGCAGCTCACCTGCACGTGGCATATACGCGGGGCAGCCAGACTGATACGGTTCTGTTATCACGCCGTGCGAGGTTATCCGGCCCATGTCCTTTTCGCTGCCCGCCCTGCTCACCGCCGCTGCCACCGGCAACCGGGACCCACGCCCCGCGCGGCGCGCCGGCGACGACGCGGTCCAGGCGGTGCTCCAGGAGTGGCTCGCCCGTAGCCTTCTTTCCGAGACGCTGCTCGATGCCGGCGACCTGCCGGCCGGCTGGGCCGACGACCGGTCCGCCGGCGATGAGTCGCTGTTCGACCGCACGCCCTATGCGCCGCTCTTGATGGCCAGCGTCTGCGCCGCCTTCCGCTGCGCCGACACGGGCGAGCGCCTCGAACAGGAGGTCGCGGTGCTCCCGCGCTGGGCGCTGCGCGACCTCGCCGGCCACGAGCCGGGAGACGCCGGCCTCTCGGGCGTCTCCGGCGCTCCGCTCACGCACTACACCGCCGTCGCCGCGCTCGCCGTGCCGACGCTGTTCCGCCGCGGCGCGCTCGTCATGGCGCTGCGCTACACCCCCGTCCCGGGCACCGGCCCGGGCGCCCTGCCGGCGATCATCCTCGCCGCTGACCGCAAGTGGACGCCCATCGCGGAAGCCCTCGCCTGACCCGCGGATGATACGCCGGCCGCCGGGGGATCCGGCGGCCGTCCCGGGCTCTCCACACTCCTGCTCTCCACCCCCGAACTCGGCGCCGGCGCGCGCCTCCGCCGAAAGGCCGAGGAACGCGCAACGCCGATCGTCCCACCCGCCAACCCGGCCCTCGTCCGATTCCGCGCGCCCCGCCAGCGCCTACAACTGACACATCGACCGGACGCTCCCGCCGCCCGCCCGGCGCGAGGGACAAGACGAGGGAGGAACCACATGACCACCATCGCCCGCGAACTGCTGACCGGCACCACGCCCGAAGAGCTGCCGCTGAACGTGCTCCAGGCGCAGCTTTCCGGCCGCGTCATCATCCCCGGCGACGCCGACTACGACGACGCCCGCCGCGTGCCGATCACCTCCTTCTATGAGCACCCGCAGGTCATCGTACGCGCGGCGAGCGCGGAGGATGTCGCGGCCGCCGTGCGCTTCGCCCGCGAGCACGGGCTCCGCATCGCCGTCCGCAGCGGCGGCCACAGCGTCGCCGGCTACTCCGTGGTCGATGGCTCGCTCGTCATCGACCTCAGCCAGATGAAGGCGGTCAGCATCCACCCGGCGTCGCGCACCGCCCGCGTGCAGCCGGGCGCCACGTCAGGCGACATCGCCCCCGCCGCCCAGCAGTACGGCCTCGCGGTCTCGACCGGCGACGCCGCCAGCGTCGGCATCGGCGGGCTCGCCACCGGCGGCGGCATCGGCTGGATGGTCCGCAAGTTCGGCCTCACCATCGATGCGATCGTTGGCGTCGAGGTCGTCACCGCCGAAGGCGAAATCATCCAGGCCACGGCCGACGAGCACGCCGACTTGTTCTGGGCGGTCCGCGGCGGCGGCGGGAACTTCGGCATCGTCACGGCGTTCGAGCTGCGCCTGCAGCCCGTCGGCATGGTGCTCGGCGGGATCATCGCCCTGCCCCCCACGCGCGAGGTGCTGCGCGGCCTCATGGACTACGTCGTGCGCGCGCCCGAGGAGCTCACGACGATCGCGCAGGTGATGCATCTGCCCCCCGCGCCGTTCGTGTCGCCCGAGTTCCACGGCAACCTCGCCGTCATCGTCTTCGTCTGCTGGGCGGGCGAGGTCGAAGCCGGGCAGCGGGCGCTGCAGCCGATCCGCGCGCTCGCCGCGCCCTTCGTCGACATGGTGCAGCCGATGCCGTACGAGGCGATGTTCGAGCTGACGCGCGAGGCGACGTTGCCGCACAGCGTGGCCATCCGCTCCATGTACCTGCGCGAGTTCCCGGACGCCGTCATCGACACGACGCTCGCGCACATGCCCAAGGCCACATCGCCGATCGCGATGTTCCAGATCCGCGGTCTCGGCGGCGCCTTCGCCCGCGTCCCGAGCGACGCCACCGCCTTCGCGCACCGCGACAAGCAGTACATGGCCACCATCATCAACCTCTGGGAGGGCGATGATGTGACCGGCGCGCACCACGCCTGGACGCAGGCGTTCTGGGAGGACATCCGCGCCTACGGCGACGGCGCCTACGTGAACTTCCTCCAGGACGAGGGCGCGGACCGCATCCGCGACGCCTACCCGCAGGGCACGTACGAGCGCCTCGCCGAAGTGAAGCGCCGGTACGACCCGCAGAACGTCTTCAACCTCAACCAGAACATCGCGCCGAAATAGCCCCCGCCGGCGCGCTGGTACCGGAGCCCCGGGCGACTGCGCCCGGGGCTCCCGTCGTCTTCCGCACCGCCTCCCCCCGCGCCGCGGCTATACTCCCGCCGCCATGCGCAGCGCCATCTCCCTCCTCCGTGGCCGAAACTTCGGGCTGCTCTTCTCCGGCCGCTGCGTGTCGTTCCTCGGCAACGCGATGGCGCCCGTCGCCCTGGCCTTCGCCGTGCTGCACATCAGCGACTCGCCGTCGGCGCTGGGGATCGTGCTCGCCGCGCGCATGCTGCCGAACGTGCTCTTCCTGCTCGTCGGCGGCGTCATCGCCGACCGCCTGCCGCGCAGCACCGTCCTGGTTGGCGCGAACCTCACCGGCGGCGTCGCCCAGGCCGTCGCCGGCGTGCTGCTCGTCTCCGGACGCGCCGAGGTCTGGCAACTCGTCGTGCTCGAAGCCGTTAACGGGGCCGCTTTCGCGATCTTCTACCCCGCCGATACCTCGGTCGTGCCCCTCACGGTCGCCGAAGACCGGCTGCAGGAGGCCAACGCGCTGCTCCGGCTCGGGACGAACGCGACGATGATCCTCGGCGCGGCGCTCGCCGGCGTCGTCGTCGCCGCCATCAACCCCGGCACCGCGATCCTCGTCGACGCCGCCACGTTCTTCGCGGCGGCCGCGCTCCTGTCGCTGATGCGCGGCATCGAGGCCGCCGCGCCCGCCGGCGCCAGCGTCCTCGCCGACCTGCGCACCGGTTGGAGCGAGTTCATCGCCCACCGCTGGCTGTGGACCATCGTCGCCCAGTTCACGGTGATGCTGCTCGGCTTCTTCGGTGCCTTCATGGTGCTCGGCCCCGTCGTCGCCGAACGCGAGCTGACCGGCGCGACGGCCTGGGCCGCGATCCTCGGCGGTCAGTCCGCGGGCCTCCTCGCCGGCGGACTCGTCGCCATGCGCTGGCGCCCCGCGCACCCGCTGTTCGTCGCCACGATCGCCGTCTTCGGCAACGCGCTGCCGATCGCCGCGCTCGCGCTCGGCCTGCCCCTGCCCCTGATCGTCGCCGCCGCGCTGGTCAACGGCGCCGGCATGGAGCTCTTCGGCGTGTACTGGTACACCGCGCTGCACGAGCACGTCGCGCCCGAGGCCCTCGCGCGCGTCAGCGCCTACGATGCGCTCGGCTCGATCTGCGCGACGCCCGTGGGACTCATCGCCAGCGGCCCCCTCGCGGACCTCATCGGCATCGATGCGACGCTCTGGATCGGCGTGGCGCTGATCGTCGTGCCGACGGCACTCGTGCTGCTCGTGCCCGAGGTGCGCAGCCTCCGCTCCCGCGCCGGCGGCCCGCTGCTCGTCGCCGCCTGACGCCGGCGCACCGCGCCCGGCGGCGTTTCCGCCTGCGCGCCTATCCCTAGGGGACGCCCCGATGCGCGGGCGCCATCAGAGGCGCCGACCATCCCGCGGTGGCGCGTTAGCACTGCGAGATCGGCGTGATCCTGGCCCGTTCGACGGCGATCGTACCCGCGTGGCGGCTCCCGGCCGCCGGCGCCCTCGCGCGGCCGCTCGCGCGCGCCGCCCTCCTCGCCGCGATCGGCGTCGAGCTCGCGGTCCTCGCCGCCTACCTCCCGGATACCGTGCGCCAGGGCTGGAACGGGCCGATCGGCGACTTTCACAACCTCTACATCCGCAGCCGCCACCTGGACCTGATGAACCTCTACAGCCCGGCCGTCACGCTCGCGCTGTTTCCCATCGCGCGCCTGCCCGAGCTGGCCGCCTTCCGAGCCTGGTTCATGATCAACGTCCTCTGCGTGCTCGCCGCCGCGTACCTCGCGCAGGCGTGCGTGCGGGGCGCCGAGGCGCGCATCGCGGCGGCGCTCGCCGTGCTCTCGCTCCCGCAGATGCACTACGCCCTGCGGCTTGGGCACCTGACGCCACTTCTCACGCTCGCGGCGCTCGCCGGCTTCCTGCTGATGCGCCGCAACGCGCGCTGGGGCGCGGTCGTACTCTCGCTCCTCTCGCTGAAGCCGCAATATGCCGTGGCGCCGTTCCTCTGGCTCCTCGTCCGCCGGCAGTGGCGCCTGGCCGCGACGATGCTCGCCGCCGCCGCGGCCATGGCCACCGTCGCGTTCGTCGCGATCGGCCCCGGCTCCGTCGTAACCTTCGCCCGCCTGTGGCTCGACTGGGGCCCGGACAGCACGAACAAGCTGCTGCCGACGCAGCAGTCGTGGATGTACTCCTGGCCGGGGTTCCTGATCTCCGCCGGCCTGCGCCCCGACCCGCTGCTCACGCTGGACCTGCTCGCGCTGTCCGCCGCCGTCGTCGTCGTCGCCTGGCTGCGCGTCGATGCGGCGAAGGGCGCCGCCGTCGCCGCGCTCGCGATGATCCCGCTCACGCCCTACGCGCAGTTCTACGACGCCGGGCTGCTCGCCGCCGCCTTCGCGCTCATCCTGCACGCCGGCCTCCGCCCCGGGCTCGCCGCAGCGATCGTCGCGGCGCTCTACGCCGCCGCGGTCGTCACACAGGCGAACACCATCTTCCCCGTGCGCGACATGCTCGCCGACGCGCACACCGACGGGCTCTACTGGCTGACGCCGGCGCTCCTGCTCGCCATCGGCGCGATCGCGATGACCGGCCGCGCGCCGGAAGCGCCGGAGGCGGGGCGATGGTGATCCGGCGCCCGCTCGGCGAAGACGACGTCGACGTCTCGGTCGTCTCCTGGAACTCCTGGAGCGACCTGCGCGCGACCCTGCCCGCCCTGGCCGTGCAGGACTACCCGTCGTACCGCGTCGTCGTCGTCGACAACGCCTCGACCGATGCCACCGCGGAGTCGGTCGGCGTGCACTTCCCGGATGTCGAGGTGATCCGCAGCGCGCGCAACAACGGCTACGGCGCCGGCAACAACCTCTGCTTCGCCCGCACCCGGGCGAAGTACGTCGCCGTCATCAACCCGGACGCCCGCCCGGAGCCCGGCTGGCTGCGCGCGCTGGTCCGCGCGCTCGAGACGCACCCCCACGCCGCGCTCGCGACCTCGAAGGTGCTGCTCGAATCTGACCCTGCGCGCGTGAACGCCTGCGGCAACGACGTGCATCTCGCCGGCATCGCGTACTGCCGCGCGCTGATGCGCCACCAGGACGAGTTCGTCGCCGACGAGCCCGTCGCCGCCGTCTCCGGCGCCGCCTTCGTCGCCCGCCGCGACGTGCTCGACGAGATCGGCGGCTTCGACGAGCGCTTCTTCATGTACATGGAGGACACGGAGCTTTCCATGCGCGCCCGGCTCGCCGGCTACGACGTCGTGCTCACGCCGCGCTCGCGCGTCGTCCACGCGTACGAGCTGAGCGTGCCCCCGTGGAAGTTCTTCTACCTCGAGCGCAACCGGGCGTTCATGCTCCTGAACCTCTTCCGCTGGCGCACGCTCGCGCTGATGGCGCCGGCGCTCGCCGCCGCCGAGGCCGGAGTCTGGATCTACGCCTTCCGCCGCGGCCCGGCCTACGTGTTCGAGAAGCTGCACGCGTACGTCGCGGTGGTCGGCAGCCTGCACGCGGTGTTGCGCCAGCGACGGCGTGTGCAGCGCCTGCGCCGCGTCCGCGATGCCGACCTCCTCGCGGCGATGACGCCGCGGCTGCCGGACGGCCTCGACGCCGCCGGCGGCGCCATCACCCGGCTCGCGAACGGCTTCTTCCGTCGCTATGCGGCCTTCCTCCGGCGCGCCGTGCGCTGGTGATCGCCGCACCGAAAGGATTCGGGACATGCAACAGCTCCAGCACATCGGCGCAACGTCCGGGGACGCGCGCGAGCGCTACTGGGAGCGCCTGCGGGAGCCCGCCGCGCTCGTCGAGCGCGACCTCGCGCTGCTGCGCGCCGTCTCATCGCGCGCGCGTCCGGTCGTCGACGTGGGCTGCGGCAACGGCGCCTTCGTCCGCGCCTGCGGTGCGGCCGGCATCGCCGCCGTCGGCGTCGAGGCGTTCCATGCGTCGGTCGCCGTCGCCGCGCGCAGCGGCGCGCCCGTCGTGCACGCGGCCGGCGAAGAGCTCCCCTTCGCGACGGCGTCTCTGGACGCCGTCCGCCTGAAGGAAGTGCTCGAGCACGTGCCTCGCCCGCTCGACCTCGCGCGGGAGATCCGGCGCGTCCTGCGCCCGGGCGGCGTCCTGCTCGCCTACGTGCCGACGCAGTGGTCCACGCTCTACCCGTTCCCGGCGAACTTCTGGGACGACTACACCCACGTGCGGCCGTTCAGCCGCGTCGGCCTCCAGCGCCTGCTCGACGACGCGGGGTTCGCCCGCGCGCGCATCGAGGGCTGCACGCCGCCGCTGCGGCCCTGGCAGCGCCCCGTCGGCGCGTTGCTGTCGAGGACGGCGCCGTTCCTCTGGCGCGCCGTCGCCCGCACGGAGCCGCGCCATGCCTGACCGCCTGCCGTCCGGGCCCGGACGCCTCGCGCTGCGCGTCGCTTCGACCCTGCAGCGGCGCGTCCACGGCTTCGCGCAGTTTGGCGAGGATGCGCTCATCACGCCGCCCTACCGGATCATCGGCGCGCGGCGCATCCACGTCGGCGCCCGCACCGTCATCGGCCCGTACGCCTTCATCTCGGTCCTCGGCGAGCGTCTCGGCGAGCGCTACGACGGCGTGCTGCGCATCGGCGACGACACGAGCATCGGCCAGAGCTTTATCGTCAGCTGCGCCGGCGAGATCGTGATCGGCTCGAAGGTGCTGATCTCGAGCAACGTCCACGTCGGCGACACGATCCATCGCTACGACGACCCGGACGTCCCGGTGATCGACCAGCCGCTGCGCCGCGGCGGCCGCGTCGTCATCGAGGATGGCGCGTTCATCGGCATCAACGCCGTCATCCTGCCGGACGTGCGCATCGGCCGGCACGCCGTCGTCGGCGCCGGCGCGGTCGTCACGCGCGACGTCCCGGATTTCTGCGTCGCCGCCGGGAACCCGGCGCGCGTCGTCAGGCGCTACGACGTGGCGCTCCGGGCATGGCTGCGCGAGGGATCGCCTGTCGAAGCGGCCGCCCAGGCCGCGCGCGTTCAGGCGCGGCGCCCGCCTCCCGCAACCCTGCACGACACGCTCAACACCACGGACGAGACAGGCGGGCCACCGCGCCGGGAGATGCGCTCAACTCTCCGATGAGAAGATCGCGACGAACGCGGCGAGAAACGACGTCGCGACCATCGCCACGACGGGCGCGACGAGCGCCGCGGTCGGCACCTCGGTCGGGTCGCTGCCGGTCTTCTGCACCGGCATCGCGACGCTGACGACCGTCACCCCGGCCCACAACGCGACCGACCCGATAGCGAGCGCGTACCACCACTGCCGATGCGTGCCGCCGTCGCGCCGCCGCAACGCGACCGCGAGCAGGATGAACCCCGTCGCCAGCGAGGCCCAGAACCAGTTGAACAGCGCCGCCACGGGCGTGTGGTCGTGCTCGGAGCCGGTGACCATATCGGGGGCGAAGAGCCCCGTGAGCAGCACCGCCGTCCAGATGGCGGAGATCGCGACGCCGGCGCAGGCGTACTTCAACCCGCGGCCGTCGTGCCGTGCGTCATGCTGTGCCATCGCTCCCTGCGTCGCCACCGCGCCCATCACCCGCACCATCGCACGAGCGCGCCGGCGCCGCACAGGGCCGCATGTCCCGATCCGCGCCGCCGTCGGTCATGTCAGGGCGCGCCCGCCCCGGCCGGCGCCGGTGCGCCCAGCACGTCGCGGTAGACATCGACCGTGGCCTCGGCGGTGCGCCGCCAGGTGAAACGGCTGCGGATGTCGGCGCTCGCCGCGGCGCCCATCCGCGCGCAGCGCTCCGGGTCGAGCAGGAGCGACTTGATCGCGTCCGCCAGCGCATCCGGGTCGCCCGGCGGCACGAGCAAGCCGGTCCGCCCGTCGTCGATGAATTCCGGGAACGCGCCTGCCGTCGTCGCGACGACCGCCGCCCCGCACGCCATCGCCTCGGCGGCCGGCAGGCCGAATCCCTCGTACAGCGACGGCGAGACGACGACCTGCGCGCTGTTGTAGAGGCGTACGAGCTCGTCCGTCTCGAGCCGTGCGATGTACTCGACGCTGCGCTTCAGGCCGTGCTGCCAGACGAGCGGCGGCACGACCTTCATGTCCTTCTCCTTCTTGTCCTTGAACAGCAGCCGGAAGTCCATCTCGTGCTGCAGCCGCGCGCACGCCTCGATGAGGTAGCGCGCGCCCTTGTTGCGGTCCTCCGAATCGCCGACGAACAGGACGGTGCCCGGCACGCGCTGTGCGTCCGGCAGCGGGCGCATCACCTCCTCGTCGACGCCGTACGGCGTCTGCACGATGTGCTCGCGCGGGATGCCCATCGAGCGGCTGACGGACTCCGCAGAGTTGCGAGAGCCGGTGAGCACGCGGTCGATGCCGTTGGCGACGATCGACTGCATGCGCCACGGGAACCACAGCTCCTTGGCGACGCGCGCCGAGACGCTCTTCGCCTCGCGCAGGTTGTTCGCCTTGTCGATCGCCAGCGGATGGTGCAGGCTCGCGACGACGCGCTTCCCCATCAGCCGCTTCATCGCCAGGATGCCGTAGCCCAGCGTCTGGTTGTCGTGCACCAGGTCGAATGGCCCGTGCGCGGCCTCCAGCTCCGCGAGCTTGCGGTACGCGCGCACACTGAACGTGAAGAACAGCGACGCCAGCGAGGCCCGCGTCGCCGCGAACTCGTAGAAGTTCCACGGGTGAAAGAACGCGATCGGGTTGTGCGAGTGGTCGTAGACGTGCTCGTCGCGGCCGTTGAGGAACGCCCAGAAGCTGTACGTGTGCAGGCGGTGGTGCGCGACGCCCTCGCTCAATCGCGGGTACGGGCGCCCGGAGATCACGTGCACCTCGTGGCCCATGCGCACGAGCTCGCGCGTCAGGTAGTGCAGGTACACGCCCTGCCCGCCCGAGTACATGTTCCCCTGGTACATGATGAAGCAGATTTTCATCGTCGGGCGCATCCTATCGGGCGGCTGCGCGGGCGGGAATCTTCGCGACCGCGGTCGCGAACGAGATGTGGGATGCGCGGCGCCTCAGTCGACGTCCGACCACTCGTCCGGGGTGAGGTCCAGCGGCGGCGTCTCCGCGGCGGCGGCCGCCGGCTCGCGCCCCGGCGCCTCGTCCGGCCCCCGCGCGTCTTCCCGCCCTGGCGCCGCCCGCGCGCCGATGCGCTCGACGAGCTGGATGCTGAGGCCGTGTGTCGCCGCCATCGCCACGAATGCCGAGCGTAGCCCGGGCGTCGCTTCCGCCGGACGGCTCACCCGTACGCCCTGGCGCGCCAGCTCGTCGACGGCCGAGTCGAGGTCCTCGACCTCCAGCGCGAGGTTGTAGAACCCCTCGCCCTTTCGCTCGATGAAGCGCATCACGGGAGTGTCGGCGCTGTCCGGCGCGGCGAGCTGCAGCGCGTCGCCGCCGGCGGCGAGGTCCTGCACCCGCACGCCGAACGCGGGCACGGCCGCCACCGCGCCCGCCTCCATCCCGAACAGTCGCGCGAAGTCAGCGCGCGCGCCCTCCAGGTCCCGCACCGCGACCGTCACGTGGTGCACGCCGATGATCTTCACGGCGCATATCCTATCAAGGGGCCACAAGCCGCCGGAGGCGAGCGGTGTGCTCGGATTCCTCACCGCGCACTCCCCCACCGCTCGTTGTCTCGCCCTACGGCGTCGTCTCGACGCAGTCGCCCGGCGTGTTGTCCACGTTCCCGGAGATCGCGTTCGAGCCGATGTTCACGACGCCGGCGCGGTACACGCAGATCGCCGACCCGCGGTTGTTGAAGATGCTGTTCCCGCTGATCGACCCGAGCGACGTGTTCACGTAGGAGATGCCGATGCCGCGGTTGTCGTGTACCCGCGAGTTGCTGACGTCCAGGTTCGCGCCCTGCGCCAGGATGCCGCCCCCCAGCCGCCCCGTCTCGGCGAGCACCACGCTGTCGTGCACGTCCGCGTTGTTGATGCGCCCCGTCGCCCGCATGCGGATCGTCGCCGCCGGGTACTTCAGCGGGTCGGGGTAGGCGCGGAACTCGATCGCGTGCTCCTCGTTGCCGGAGAACTCGTCGCCCTCGGACGTGACGCTCGCGCCCCAGGCGAAGAGCCCCGTCAGCTCGCTGCGCCAGATGTGGTTGTTGCGGAAGGTGCCGCGCGTGCCGGGGAACATGACGATCCCGGTGCTCCCGCTCGCCTGGATCACGTTCGTGTCGAGGATGATGTTCGCGTCGCCGACGAACGCCTGCAGGTTGTTCAGGTAGCAGTCCGGGATCTCGACGAAGCCCGGCGGCAGCAGCGCGCAGGGCGTCTGCCCGGCGAAGACGCCCGGCCCCCGGTTGTCCGAGATGATGTTGTGCGTGATCGTCGTCGTCGCCGTCTCGCCGACCGTCGACACGCCGACGCCGCCGTTGTTGAACACCCAGTTGCGGTCGACCGTTACGTTCGACTTGCGGCGGATCAGCAGCGCGTCACCCTCGATCGCGTACACGAACGAATTGCTGATGCGGCCGATGCTGCTGACGTCGTAGTGGATGCCGATGCCGCCGCCGCCCGCCTCCATGTCGTCGAAGGTGACGTTCTGGCTGTTGTAGACGTAGGCGTCGGAAGGATGCCCGAAGTAGAGCGTAAAGCCCCGGAACGTCAGGTCGCGGCTGTTGAACACCAGCATCGCGTCCTTCGTGCCGCCCGCGACGATGCTCACCCGGTGCCCCGCGCCCTGCAGCGTGATGCCGCTCTTGCGGTCGAACGTCACCGGCCCCAGGTACACCCCCGGGTCCATGCAGATCACGGTCCCCGGCCCGGCGCCGTTGATCGTCGCCTGCAGGTTCGCCGGGTTCGCCGTCACCGTGCAGGCCGCCGCCCGCGCCAGCTTGTCCGCCGCCCGCGGCCCCAGCGCCAGGGCCATCGCCGCCGTGATCCCGATGAGAAGCAGCCCCCGTCGCGTCGCCGTCATCCTGATCCTCCCCTGCACAACCCCGACCGCGGCCCGCGTGCGCGCGCCCTTCCGGCGCGCCGGTGCATCCTATCCGATGTATCCGGGTCGCGGGCAACCCCGCGCGGCTCCCCGCGCGCCGCCGACGCCGTCCCCTTACCGGCCGCGTGCCGCCGGCGGCATGCCGGGCGAAGGCTTGCGGCGCGGCTTGCCGTGCGAGCGCCGGTAGAACTGCCGCCCCGCGAAGTCACGGAGAAACGGGAAGAAGCCCGACAGCCCGTATGCCATGCGGAACATCCGCACCATGTTCACTTCCGGCGTGGCATGCCACGCCGAGCGCACGATCGCCCGCGCGACGACGTCCGCGTCCTGCTGCGGCCCCGTCGGCGCCGAGACGTGCCCGTCGTTCGTGCGCTGCGCGTCGAAGAACTCCGTGCGCGTGCTCGCGGGCAGCACGACCGTCGCCGTCACGCCGCTCCCTTCGAGCTCCCCGCGCAGCGCCTCGGTCATCGCGATCAGCGCGAACTTCGTCGCCGAGTAGGCGCCGTGGAACGGGAACGCGAGCTTGCCGACGACCGACGAGACGTTGACGATGTGCCCGCGCCGCTGCCGACGCATCACCGGCAACACCGCCTTCGTCGCGATGAACGCCGCCATGTAGTTCACGTCCCACAGCTCGCGCATCGTCGCGTCGTCGGTCTCCTCGATCGTCCCACTGAAGCCGAAGCCCGCGTTGTTCACGAGCACGTCGATCCGCCCCCAGCGGTCGAGTGCCGCTTGCACGATGCGCGCGATATCCTCCGGCCGCGCGACGTCCGCCGGCACCACGAGCGCCTCCGCGCCGATGCGGCGGACCTCGCCGGCCAGCGCCTCGAGCCGGTCGGCCCTCCGCGCGGCGACGACGACGTTCGCGCCGTGTCGCGCGAACTCCAGCGCCGTCTCCCGCCCGATGCCCGCGCTGGCGCCGGTGACGATCACCACCGCGCCGCGCAGGTCCTCGCGGCGCATCACTTCGCCCCGCCCCCCAGCGATGCCCTCAGGCGGTCGCGGATCGCGCGATAGCCGGTGAGCTTGACGCCGCGCGCCTCCGCGTACTCGCGCAGCGCCGGCGTGCGGAAGATCTCGTACTCCTTCGCCCGGTGACGGCAGTCCGCGGGCGCCATCGCCTCCAGCTCCTCGCCCCCCTTCGCCGGGTGCACCAGCAGGTGCGTGAGGCCCGGCCGCAGCTCGTCGAGGAACCGCCGAAAGCGCGCCTCCTTGTCCTCGGCCGCGATCTCGGAGAGCGTCTTGACGATGACGTTGTCGAGCAGCGGCCAGCCGCGTTCCTCCAGCCGCCGCGCCTGCGCCAGATAGACCTCCGCGTCCGCGCCGAGCGCGGCCAGCCGCCGCTCGCCCGGGCGGATGAAGAACAGTGGCAGCCGGAACTCCAGCGCCAGGTCGACGTACGGCGGCAGGTACTTCGACAGCATCACCGTGCCCATGTGCGTGTCGAGGTGCGTGACGTCGATCCCCATCGCCAGCGCGTGCTCGACCTGCGCCCGCAGCTCCGCCGCCGCCAGCTCCACCGGGACGTGCTGCACCACGCTCGCCACGTCGCGCCACATGCCACCGTCCGGCGCATGCAACGGCGAGCCGGCGCCGCCGGTCAGCGAGCGCCAGCGGTACGTCGCGTATTCCGCCGTCAGCGTCATGTGGATGCCGATGTCGGCGTCCGGGTGCTGCTTCGCGAGCGTCGCCGTCTCGATGAACCACGGCGCGGGCACGAGCGTGGAGCAGCAGGTGAGGCTGCCCTGCGTCATCGCCTCGAACGCCGCGACGTTCGACGCGTGCGAGAACCCCACATCGTCCGCGTGCAGGATCAGCACGCGGTCATCGGGCGCGTACCCCAGCATCTCCAGCGTCGTCGTCATCGCGCCATCCGCACCTCGTTGCTGCGCTCTTGCGGTTTGCCGTTGCGTTGCGCCCGGCGCCTCAGCGCGCTGCCTCGCGCTTCGCCGCCGCCAGGAACGCGACGCCATGCTCCAGCATCGCCAGCCCGCGGTCAACGTCGACCGCCGCCGGATAGAAGGCTTCCAGCGCGTCGAAGAACGCCCGTGCGTGACGCCCTGCCTCCGACCCGTCGCCGAGCGCGGCGACCGCCTCCGCCTTGCGCATCTGCCACGCCGCGAGCGGCTCACGGCCGCGTGCGATCAGCAGATGCCGCACCGTCGGCCAGTAGTCCGCGGTGACAAGCAGGCGCACGAGCCGCCCTACGCGCCCGGCGCCGGAGTCGAGCAGCGCCTCGCGCAGGTATGCCGGCGGCGGGTCCAGCGCGTCGAGCGCCGCCTTCGCCGACGCGCGCAGGTCCTCGGGCGTCGCCTCCGGCGTCGGGTTGCGCCCCGCGACGACGTGGTACATGCCGGGGATCGGCCCCACCCAGCCCGGGTGCGGCTCGCAGCGCAGCGCGATGCCCTGCACGTACGCGAACGGCCACGTCTCGATTTTCTGAAGCTCGCGGTGCACCGCGACCTGGACCGCGAACGGCACGATGCCGCGCGCGTCGAACGCCGCGTCGTCGAGGTACAGGTGCAGGTCGATATCGCTGCAGCCGGCGATGTAGTCGCCGTTCACCGCCGAGCCCTTCGCTACGAGCCCGACGAGCCGGCGCCCGAAGTGGCGCGCGTACACGTCCGCGACGCGGTCCACGATCGGCCGCGCCGTGCCGCAGAGGCCGCGCACGTCGTGCTTCGGCGGCGTCGGCGGCGCCGGGTCCCACGCGCCCTGCTGCGAGGAAGGCATGTCGGATAGCATGCAGCATCGCCGCCCGGCGGCGCCACTTCGGGGAAAGGCACGCGGCGCAATGCGCATGTCCAATCTCTTCGGCAAGACGCTGCGGCAGGCGCCCGGCGACGCCGACACGGCGAACCACCAGCTCATGCTGCGCGCCGGCCTCGTCCAGCAACTCGCCGCCGGCATCTACAGCTACCTGCCCGTCGGCTGGCGCGCGATGCGCAAGATCGAGCAGATCATCCGCGAGGAGATGGACCGCGCCGGGGGCCAGGAAGTGATGATGCCCGCCGTCCACCCGCGCGAGCTGTGGGAGGCCTCCGGCCGCGCCGAGTCGATGGCCGACGTGCTTTTCCACCTGCAGGACCGCCGCGAGCGCGACTTCGTGCTCGGCCCGACGCACGAGGAGGTCGTCGTCGACCTCTTCAAGCGGCAGGTCCGCAGCTACCGCGACATGCCCGTCCTCGTCTACCAGCTCCAGACGAAGTTCCGCGATGAGGCCCGGCCTCGCGGCGGCCTCATGCGCGTCCGCGAGTTCACGATGAAGGACGCCTACAGCTTCGACGCCGACTGGGATGGGCTGGACGTGACGTACCAGGCCGCGCGCGCCGCCTACACCCGCATCTTCGAGCGCTGCGGCATCCCGACCATCCCCGTGCTCGCCGACTCCGGCGCCATCGGCGGCAAGGACAGCGAGGAGTTCATGTACCTCACCGAGGTCGGCGAGGACACCATCCTCCTCTGCGACTCGTGCGGCTACGCCGCGAACGAGGAGAAGGCCGACCACAAGAAAGACGAGCTGCCGTTCGAGGAGATGCTCCCGCTCGAAAAGGTGAGCACGCCGGGGCAGAAGACGATCGATGACCTGGTCGAGTTCCTCGGCGTGCCGCACTTCAAGACGCTGAAGGCGGTCTTCTACGAAGCCGACGGCGCGCCCGTATTCGTCGCCATCCGCGGCGACCTCGAGGTCAACGAGGCGAAGCTGCGCAACGCCCTGAAAGCGACCCAGCTCGCGCTGCTCGACGACGACGCGGTGCGACGGCACGGGCTCGTCGCGGGCTCCGCGTCGCCGGTCGGGCTCGAGGGCGTCAAGGTCGTCGCCGATGACAGCGCGCTCAACGCGTACAACCTCGTCGCCGGCGCCAACGAGCCCGACGTGCACTACCGCAACGTCAACTACGGGCGCGACTGGACCGCCGCCGTCGTCGCCGATATCTCGCTCGCCCGCGCGGGCAACGTCTGCGCCCGCTGCGGCGGGCGGCTCGAGACGAAGCGCGGCATGGAGATGGGCCACGTCTTCAAGCTCGGTACCGTGTACACCGAGCGCCTCGAGGGCACGTTCACGACCGAGGACGGCGAGCTGCGCCCCGCCGTCATGGGCTGCTACGGCATCGGCGTCGGCCGCGTCTTCGCCGGCGCCATCGAGGCGAACCACGACGAGCGTGGCATCATCTGGCCGCCGGAGATCGCGCCGTTCGCCGTGCACCTCGTCGGCATCGGCTTCGACAAGCCCGGCGTGCGCGAGACGGCGGAGCAGCTCTACGCCCAGCTCCACGACGCGGGGCTCGAGGTGCTCTTCGATGACCGCGAGGAAGGCTCCGCCGGCGTGAAGTTCAACGACGCCGACCTGCTCGGCATGCCGCTGCGCGTCACCGTGAGCCCGCGCAGCCTGCAGAACGGCGGCGCCGAGCTGAAGCGCCGCACCTCGCCCGACGCGGAAGTCGTGCCGCTCGACGCCGTCGTTGCCCGCGTCTCAGCGATGGCCGGCCGCACCGAGTAGCTTGCGCGGCTCCCCGCGCCGGCCCGCCTGCGCCGCCCTGCGCATCGCCCGGCCGCGCACGGCGCCGGCGGCGTTCCACGGCCGGCGGGAGGCTGCGGAGGCGCTGAGCGCCGAGCTGCGCGTCGCCGCCCGCGCGCACGGGTTGATCCCGTAGCCAGCCGACCCGCGGATTCGCGCCCGACGCCCGATCCCTGCTTCCCCGGTGCGATGCACCAGCGCAACAAATGCCCCGCCCTTCCTGACGTATACTTCAGGTATGGCACCCCGCCATAGCTGGTTCGACTCCGAGAAGCTCCTCCCGGAGGAGCGCCTCCTGTGCGAGTCCCGGGCCCGCCTGCGGACGCCGCACCCGCCCTTCTGGTGGGACGGCGCGCTCGTCCTCACCTCCGACCGCCTCTTCTTCCTGCCGACCGTCCCCAACGACCTCATCGGCGATGCCGCGTTCTGGCTCGCCGACATCATCGACTGCAACGAAGCCGGCGCCCGCCGCCTGCACGTCGCGACGGCCGAGCGCACGGCGTTGTTCGAGCTGCTGCCCGCGCTCTCCTGGCGGCCCGCCCGCGCCTGGGCCGCGCGCGTCATCACCGGCCGCCGCCGCGCGCGGCGCGCCGAAGCCTTCGACGACTGGCTCCCTCGCGCCGGATGAGGATCGCCGGCGCGGCCGTGCTCGCGGCGCTCGCGCTCGCCGCGGCCGCCGTCCTCGTCCTCGCCTTCCGCGGCGACACCAGCGCGCCCGAGGCCATCCCGCCCCTCCCCACCCGCACTGTGCCCGCGCCCGGGGCCACGCCGACGCCGCTTCCGGCAACCTGGCGCGACGGCCTGCGCCAGCCGGGCGATGCCAGGCCGGAGCTCCTCGCCTGCCGCGACGCCAACCGCGACGGCCGCATCGATGGCGGCGACGCGCCGGACCTGGCCGGGCTCAGCATCGAGCTGCAGCCGGGCGCCTGCCCGGACCCCGGACACGCCGACGCGCTCGAAGCGCCGCCACCCGACCCCACCCGCTACGCGTGCACGGACGCCGCGCGACCGGTGCTGATCATGGCGTTCGGCAGCGGCGGCACCGAGATGCTCGACGCCTCGTCCGGCGAGAGCCTGGGCCTGCTGGACATCGTCAACCGCCTGCAGGCGCGGCTCGAAGCCGAAGGCGCCGGCACGCGCGTCAGCATCACCACCGCGGCGCTCTTCGGCGCCCGCACGCCGCAGACCGCCATGGAGCAGTGGACCGAGCATGCGCTGTCGCGCCAGCTCGATGCGCTGCCGTGCCTGCGCGCCGTCCTCATCGGCCACAGCCATGGCGGCGTCACCGTGACGAGCGTCACCGCCGCGCTCGAGGACCGTTACGCCGGCCGCATGCTCGGCGTGCTCATCGACCGCTCGACCGCGCTCTACGACCGCTCGGCGACCGAGATCCCGCAACGCGCGCCGCTGCTCAACTACTTCCAGACGAACGAGGGCTGGCACGGCGAGCCGATCGACCAGCCGAACGTCACGAATATCGATGCGTCCCGCGAGCAGGCGCCGATCGCGCCGAGCGACGGCGGCGGCGGGCCCGCGCTCGTCACGCACAAGACGCTCGACGACGCGCCTGGCGTCCAGGATCAGGTCGTCGCGTCGGTCCTCGCCTGGGCCGCCGCGCCGTAGGCTCGCGACCGCCGCCGCCGTGAGTCCCCGCGCACGATCCGACATACTGGCGCCCGTGCGTCATCGCGAAGCCTCCCCCTCCCGGCTTTCCCCGGATCCTCGCGGTGCAGCCGGCGAAGGCTAGTGTGCGGTGGCGCGCAGTCGTCTGCGTGCTGCCGCTCGCCGCCGCAGTCCTCGCGCTCGTCGCGTGCACCGGTGGCGCGCAGAGGAGCGGCGCCGCCGGCGCGACGGACACCGCGTCAGCGCCGCCGCCGGCCATGCCGACCCCGCCGCCCCGCAAGTGGCGCGAACTGCTGCGCGCGAATGACGGCGCCCGCGAGGAGCTGATCGCCTGCCACGACGCGGACGGCAACGCGCGCATCGACGGCGCCGACGCGCCGGAGCTCGCCGGCGTCGCCATCGATCTGGTGCCCAACGCCTGCCCCTACTCCGGCGACGGCGGCTCCGTCCCGGGCGGCCGGCGCGTACGCGCCGACTCGCTGCAGGGCGCGCCGACCGACGCCGCGGCCTACGCCTGCGCCGCGGACCAGCGCCCGGTGCTGCTCATGGCGTTCGTCAGCGCCGGCAGCGACCTGCTCGACGCCTCGTCCGGCGAGAGCCTGGGCGTGCTCGACATCATCAACGCGCTGCAGGCGCGCCTCTCCGAGCGCGGCGTCGCCAGCCGCGCGAGCATCTACGCGTCGGCCGTGTTCGACGCCCCCGCCCCGCAGACCGCGATGGAGCAATGGGGCGAGCTGGCCCTGCGTCGCGAGATGGATGCGCTGCCCTGCCTGCGCGCCGTCGTCATCGGCCATAGCCATGGCGGCGCGACCGTCACGACCGTCACCGCCGCCCTCGACGCCGCATACGGCGACCGCGTGTTCGGCGTGCTGCTCGACCGCACCATCGTGCTCTACGACCGCTTCGCGACGGACTGGCCGGCGCGCACGCCGCTGCTCAACATCTTCCAGACCAACGAGGGCTGGCACGGCGAGGCCGTCGGCTTCCCCGACGTGACCGATGTCGATGCATCCGCCGAGCAGGCGCCCGTCGCGCCGAGCGACGGCGGCGGCGGCCCGGCCCCCGTTACCCACAAGACGCTCGACGACGCGCCGGCCGTGCAGGCGCGCGTCGTCGATGCGGTGCTCGGGTGGCTCGGCGCGCCCTGACGGCCTGCTCCAACGCGGATTCAACGTTCCGTGAGCCCCCGCGCTCGATCCGACATACTGGATTCGGCCGCCGGCGCGATGCCGCGGGCGGGTCACCGGAGGACTGTGGCGACGGCAAACGCGGCGGCGACGGCTTCGAGGCGGCAAGCGCCCGACCTCTTCCAGCCCATCTGGCGGCTCCTCACCTCCGTCCGCTTCGCCGTGCTCTACATCAGCGTCCTCGCGGGCGTCGGGTTGATGGGCGTGGTCATCCCGCAGGTGCCGGAGCCCATGCGCGGGAACGACGCCGCCATCGACGCCTGGCTGGCGCACGAGCGCGGTACCTTCGGGCCCTTCACTGACCCCATGCACCGCCTCGGCCTGTTCGAGGTGTTCCACGCGCGGTGGTTCCTCTTCGCGCTCGCGTTCCTCGTGCTCAACGTCACGACGTGCACGGTCAACCGCTGGTCCCCCACGTTCCGCAACGTCTTCAACCCGCCGAAGCGCGTCCCGGAGCCGTTCTTCGCGCACGCCCACAATCGCACGACGCTCGCCGCCGTCGAGCCCGAGCACGCGGAGTCGGCGCTCCGGCGGCTGCGCTTCCGCGTGCGCCGCGAGACGCAGGGCGGCGCGACGTACCTCTTCGCCGACCGCTACCCCTGGGCGCAGCTCGCGACGTTCATCAGCCACCTCGCGCTGATCCTGTTCATCGCCGGCGGGCTCGTCACGCGGCTCACCGGCTTCAGCGCCGAGATCTTCTCCGGCGAAGGCACGACATCGCCGATCTTCGCCGTGAGCAACCCGAACCAGTTGCAGGTGCGCATCGACGACGCCGTCGGGGCATTCGGCGACAAGGGCAACCCCCTCGACTTCCGCACGCACCTGACGATCTTCAAGAACGGGCAGCAGGTCGCGTCCGGCTTCACGACGGTGAACGACCCGCTGAAATACGGAGGCTACCGCTTCCACCAGGTCGCCTACTTCCCCGACGGCGCGGCGCTGCGCATCCGCGACCTGGCGACGGGCAACACCGTCGTGCACGAGACGTTCCCGCTGCAGGAGACGACCGCCGCGCCCTCCGTCACCATCACCGACGCATCGGGCAACGTGCTCCTGAACGACGTCCTGCCGCCGACCGATTTCCTGAGCGCGGCCAGCGGCGGCCTCGTCTCGGTGCCGGGCACGGACCGCGTGCTCTGGATCGGGCTCACGGCGAAGGACCAGCAAGCGTGGCAGCTCGCCGTCTTCGACCCGAAGAGCTCGCCCGCCACCTCGCCGCAGGACGCGCAGGCGCGGATCGATGAGGGCGCGAGCGCGCCGGTGGGGGCACTCACCGTGCGCTTCGACCGCGTCGTCTCGCTCCCCTCGGCGGTGGGCATCGTGCCCTCGGGCGCGCAGGCAGCCGGCCCCGATGCGGACAAGCTGCTCGCCGAGCTCTCGCACGCGTCCGATGGCCGGCCGCTGCTGCAGCTCGTCGGGCCGGGCCGGCCGGCGCTGCTGCTCGCGCCCGACCAGCCGGTGCAGGCCGGCGGCTACGAGTACACGTTCGAGGGCACGCGCGAGTTCGCCGGCATCGCCGTCAAGCGCGACCACGGCGCCACCTTCATCTGGGTGGCGACGGCTATGCTCCTCGGGGGCCTTGCGATAACCTTCTACGTGCCCCGCCGCCGGCTGTGGCTGAAGCTTACGGGCGAGGCAACCCACGTCGCCGCGCTCGCCGAGAAGAGCGGCGGCTTCGAGAGGGACATGCGCATCCTCGCCCGCCGTCTCGGCGTCCAGATCCCGCCGGAGCTCCAGGAGGAACCCTAGTGCTGCTGCTGCAGCTCCTCACGATCACGATTAGCTGGGACCCGAACCTTGCCAAGTGGGGCGACGTGCAGCTCACGTGGCACGGCATCTTCACGGCGGTGGGGATCGCCGCCGGCGTCTACCTCGGCGTCTGGCTGGGCAGCCGGCAGGGGTTCACCGAGGACGACGGCTACAGCATCGCCCTCGTCGGCATCCCGGCCGGCATCATCGGCGCGCGCGGGCTCTTCATCGCCGAGCGCCACAGCGAGCTGGGGAGCTGGACCGACTGGTTCCGCATCAACGAGGGTGGCATCGCCATCTACGGCGCGGTCATCGGCGGCGTGCTGGGCGCGGTGCTGTACGGCGCGGTCCGCCGGCTGCCGGTGCGCCGCGGGCTCGACGTCGCGGGCTTCGGCCTCCTCCTCGGCATGGCGATCGGGCGCATCGGCGACCTCATCAACGGCGAGCACATCGCGAAGTCCTCCGACCTCCCGTGGGCGTTCGTCTACACCAACCCCAACAGCCCGAGCTGGCTGCGCGGGCCGACGCACCCCGCGACGACGTACGAGATGATCGGCGACCTGCTCATCATCGGCGTCATGGCGCTGATCTACGCGCGCCTCTGGCGCACGCGCCCCGGCATCACGTTCTTCGCCGGGGTCGTGCTCTACTCGGCGATGCGCTTCGGCGTCAGCTACCTGCGCATCGACTCGCTCTTCGTGATCAAGGACTGGCTGACGTTCCCGCAGGTCGTCTCGATCGGCACGTTCGCCGTGGGAATGCTGGGGCTCGCCTGGTCCGTGCTGTCGGAGCCGGAGGAGCCGCGCGAGGCCGCGCCCGCCGCCCCGGCCGCGCGCGCGAGGCAAACCGCCGCCGCCCGCTAGCGTGTCCCGGACGATCACGCTGGTCACGCGCCGCGACTGCGGCATGTGCGACGACGTCGCGGCCGCGCTCGAGCGCCTGCGCCGCGCGTTGCGCTTCGAGTTGCGCCTGGTCGATGTCGATGCGGACGCGGCGCTGCGCCGGGAGTACAACGACGTCGTGCCCGTCGTGCTCTGCGACGGGCAGGTGCTGGCGCACGCCCCGGTCGATGCGCCCGAGCTCGAAGACGCGCTGCGCGCGGCGCTGCGCTCGCGCCGAGACGACGACGCCTGAGAGATCTCGCTGTGGCGACAGCCCCGGCTCCCCCCGGCCCGCGCGATGCGCCCGCGCGGCCCATCTGCTAGGATGCAGCGCCCTCGGCGGGGTGTAGCTCAGCCAGGCTAGAGCGCACGGTTCGGGACCGTGAGGTCGGCAGTTCAAATCTGCCCACCCCGACCATCCATCCCCTCTCCCACTCGCCAGCGAGACCCGACGCGGGCGCCGGGACGCCCGGGCGCGCGCACCTCAGTCCACGGCCTCCCCGATGCCGCCGCGACCGTGC
>DASRHM010000119.1:0-37306 GCA_035650575.1 Dehalococcoidia bacterium
TCGCGGCCGGGCGTGTTCCTGAACACCGCGAGCGATGTCACGCTGCTCGCCCGCATCATCGATGCCGCGTCGCGCTTCGACGGCGCGCCGGTCGCCGACGACGACATGCGCGCCCTCGCCTCCCGCGCCGGCATGGCGCCGCTCTTCACCTGAGCGGCCCGGCGATAGGCAAGTGCATCATTGAACAATCTGTCACACGTGTGACAGGTCGACCATCCGCCCCGCCGGTCAGGCCTCGCGGCAGCGCGCCAGCACCGGACCGATGCGCCGCAGCGAGTCCATGATCGCCGCGTGCGGCGTGCCGCCCGCCTGCACGAGGAAGATCAGCTGGTCGATGCCCTGTGCCGCGTAGTGCCGGATCACCTGCTCGCAACGCTCCGGCCCGCCGATGCACAGGATCGACTCGTCCGCCATCCGTGCGATGTCGACCTCGCCCTCCGTCTTGCCCTTCTCGAACTGCTCCGCGTACCAGCGATACGACTGCGCGCCAGCCTTCGCCCAGATCGCGTAGAGCTGGTTCGTCGCGCGCACGTACCACTCGGCGCCGGGCCCGCCGGTCGCGAGCGCGTCGGCGTCGTCGCGCCCGCAGTGCAGCAGCGTGAACGCCGCGAACTGCTCGTTCGCGAACGCGCCGACGGGCTCCGCTCGACGCGCCGTCTCGTGGTAGCGCTCCACCTTCTCGTCGAGTGCGTCCGGGTCGGTGTAGCTGAAGTGCAAGAACCCCAGCCCGCGCTCCGCCGCGAGCTGCGCCGACGTCGGCTGCGTGCCCGCCATCCACATCGGCGGATGCGGCTTCTGCAGCGGCTTCGGCACGACGTTCCGTGTCGGGATCCGCATGCGCGGGCTGTCCCACGAGAACTCGTCGCGCATCCACATCTGCGGGATCATCCGCACCGCCTCGTCCCACTCGTCGCGGTTGCGCTCCGGGTCGACGCCGAACGGCTCCATCTCGAAGAACGTCGCCGAGCGGCCCGTGCCGAACTCCAGCCGGCCGTCGCTCACGATGTCGAGCACCGCGGCGCGCTCCGCCACCCGGATCGGATGGTTGTAACCGAATGGCAGCAGCACCACGCCGTGGCCGATGCGGATGCGCGACGTGTGCTGGCTCACGGCCGCCAGGAACACCTCGGGCGCCGACGAGATGGAAAACTCGCCGAGGAAGTGATGCTCGACCTCCCACACGCAGTCGAAGCCGACCTCCTCCGCGAGCTTGATCTGCTCGAGCGCCTCGCGGAAGGCGTCGCGGTGGCTGTGCTCGCCCCACGGCTGCAGGACCTCGATCTCGTACAGGAGCCCGAACTTCATGGCGCACCTCCGCCCGCGAGCATGCCACGACCGCGTGCCGCGCGCGACCCGGGCGCGTTTCCGGCACGTGGCAGTCGAGCCTGTATCTTGAAAGCCGCGCCGGAGCAATCGGGAAGAGATCGTTCGATTGGCTTCAGGAGCCGGCGCACCACGGACCGCGTGGCGCGAGGGCACGGCGAGGACGACATGACCGTCGAGTTCGATGGGATGCGGGTGACCGTGCTGGCCGGCGGCGTCGGCGCCGCGCGCTTCCTCGAAGGCGTCGTGCAGGTCGTCCCGCAGGAGCAGGTCACCGTCATCTCGAACGTCGGCGACGACGACGAGTTCTACGGCCTGCACGTCTCGCCGGACATCGACATCGTCATCTACACGCTCGCCGGTGCGATCGATGCCGCGCAGGGCTGGGGCCTCGCCGGCGAGACGTACGAGGCGCTCGGCGCGCTGCGCCGCTTCGGCTACGAAACCTGGTTCAACCTCGGCGACGGCGACCTCGCGACGCACGCCCATCGCACGCTCATGCTGCGCGAGGGGGCGACGCTGAGCGCGGCGACGGCGAGCGTGGCGCAGGCGTTCGGGCTGCGGTTGCGCCTGCTGCCGGTGACCGACGACCGCCTGCGCACCGTCGTCGAGACGGACGCCGGCGCGCTGGCGTTCCAGGAGTACTTCGTGCGGCGCCGCACGCAGGACGAGGTGCGCGCGGTGCGCTTCGACGGCGCCGGCGCCGCGCGCCCCGCCCCCGGCGTGCTCGAGGCGATCGAAGAGGCCGATGCCGTGCTCGTCGCGCCGAGCAACCCCGTCGTCAGCATCGGCCCGCTGCTCGCGGTCGCGGGCGTGCGCGACGCCCTGCGCGAGACGCGCGCGAAGGTCGCGGCGGTGAGCCCGATCGTCGGCGGGCGCACGATCAAGGGCCCGGCGGACCGCATGATGGCCTCACTCGGCATGCGCGCGGACGCCGCCGGCGTCGCCGCGGCGTACGCGGACTTCCTCGACGTGCTGGTGATCGACGAGGAGGACGCCGCGCTCGCCGACGACGTCGCGGCGACGGGCGTGCGGCCCGTCGTGGCACAGACGATCATGCGCGGCCCGGAGGAGAAGCGCGGGCTGGCCGAAGCGGCGCTGCGCGCGGTTCAATGACCCCATGCGGGCGGCACTGATCCCCGTGAAGGAGCTGTCGCAGGCGAAGATGCGCCTCGCGCCCGGGCTCGGGCCGGCGGAGCGCGCGTCGCTCGCACTGGCGATGCTCGCCGACGTGGTCGACGCCTGCCTCGAGAGCGGCTGCTTCGAGCAGGTGTGCGTGCTGAGCCGCGACCCGGACGTCCGCTGGGAGGCGCGCGAGCGCGGCGCATCGCCGCTCGCCGAGCCGGCGACGCTCGCCGACGACGCGCCGCTCGTCGCGCTCAACGCGGGCCTGCGCTTCGCGCAGAAGTACCTGGCGCGGCGCCGCGGCGTCACCGGGCTGGTGGTCCTGCCCGCGGACATCCCGCTCGCGCGGGCCGACGACCTGCGCGCCGTCGTCGACGCGCTCGGCCCGGATGGCGATGCGTGCGCGATCGTCGCCGCGCGCGACGGCGGCACCAACGCGCTTGCGATGCGCCCCGCCGAGCTCGTGCAGCCCGCGTTCGGTCCGGAGAGCGCGCGGGCGCACCGCGCGGCGGCGCGGGACGCAGGTGCGCGCGTTATCGACCTCGCGCTCGAGCGCCTCGCGTTCGACGTCGATGCGCCGGCTGACCTCGATGCGCTGCGCGGCCTCCCGGCGGGCCCGTCGACGCGCGCCTGGCTCGATGCGCACGCGCGCACGGGCCGCGCGGCGGTCTGATGGACGCGCTCGACGCGATCGCGTCGCGCCGCTCGCTGCGCCAGCTCGATTCGCGTCCGGTGCCGCGCGCGCTGCTCGACCGAGCGCTCGCGCTGGCGTGCCTCGCGCCGGCGCCGCACCACACCCGGCCGTGGCGCTACGTCATCGTCGGCAGCGACCCGCGCGAAGAGCTGGCGCGCCGCATGGGCGAGGCATGGCGCGCGGACCTCGAGCGCGACGGCCACGACGAGCGCACGATCGCGCGGCTGCTCGCGAAGTCGCGGCGCCAGATCGCCGGCGCGCCGGCGCTCGTGCTCGCGTGCCTGACGCGCGAGGGGCTGCGCGATTGGCCCGACGAGCGGCGCGCGCGCCACGAATGGGCGATGGCGCAGCACTCCCTCGGCGCGGGGCTGCAGAACCTCATGCTGGCGGCGCACGCGCTCGGGCTGGCGTCGTACTGGATCTCCGCGGCGCTGTTCGCGCCGGACGCCGCGCGGGAGGCGCTGGCGCTGCCCGATGAGTACGTCGCGCAGGCGTTCGTCGTGCTCGGCTATCCGGCCTCCGGCGCAGCGCCGAAGCCCCGTCCGGCGCCCGACGTGCGAAAGCTGATCATCGAGCGGGAGTAGGCCGCGTCCCGGGCGGATCGTAGGGATCGCGTCGGGTTGGCGGCGAACCGGGAACGTGCGACGGGTGTACGATCGGCGCCATGAAACGCCTGCTCCTGCTTGTGGCGCTGCTGTCTCTCTCGCTCGCGCCCGTCGCGAGGCCGCGTGTCGCGTCCGCGAAGGGCGGCCCGGCGCCGGACACCGTGCGGATCTCCGGCGGCGGCCTGCCCCACGCCGTCACGGTGCCGGTCGAGGACTACGTGCTCGCCACGTTCGGCGGATGGTCCGCTGACCAGGCGCCCGCGATCGCCGGCCCGGAGGCCGTGCACTACACGCTCGACTACGTCGCGAAGGATCAGCCCGAGCCGGTGTTCAGCGCGCAGTACGTGCAGGGCGCGCGCGGGCTGTATTTCGACGGCGGGGCGTGGATGTACGTCTCGCCGCGGTTCCAGGCGATGCTCGATCGCTACATCGCAGTCGGGCGCGCGGACATGGTCGGCGAGACGCCGACCTTCGCGGAGGCGCTGCGAGCGGAATCGTCGCTATCCGAGCCGCAGGTCGTGGAGTGGGGCGGCGAGGGACGGAAGGTGCCGGCCGGCCGGCTCGTCGAAGCGCTCGGCCGCTCGCAGGCGGTGGTCTTCGGCATGCGCGGGACGCTGCTCGGGCAGCGCGCCGCGAACAGCCCCCACGTCGCGGTCCGGTTCGCGGACGGCGACGAGGTCGCCTTCATCTACGCGCCGCCGGGCGCCTTCGCGCCGTACGGGCTCATCTTCCCCGACTCCGCGTTCTTCCCGAGCTGGTCGTACAGCACGCTCGCGAGCCCGCCCGCGTACTGGAATACGGCGCTGGCGGTCCCGCCGGAGTTCGACGAGCTGATGCGCGACGGCGGCGTGGAGCCGCTCTCGCTCGACGGGGTCGAGGACTGGCGCACGGTGCCGCTCGCGGATGCGCGGCAGTACTCGGGCGGCATCGAGCGCGTGGTCGTGCGCGACGGCTTCGGAATCGAGCGCGCCGTGCCGGACGATCTGGTTCTCGTATTCAACAGCCCCGCCGCGCTCGGGCCGGCGCCGGAGCCGCCGTTCACCGGCGCGAAGCTCACGATCGAAGCATGGCCGGAGCCGCAGGATCCGTTCCCCGAGCTCAGGCGGCCCGCGGTGTACGACTACCACCCGTGCGACGCGACTGGCTGCGCGAACGGCGTGCTCGTGCAGACGCAGGGCATGGCCGTCGGCAACGGCGGCGGTGGCGAACAGCCGCCCTTCTATGCGTCAGCCGCGATCGACGAGGCGGTGCATGCCGCGCTCGCGCAGCCGGCCATCCGCGCGCCGGGACGCGGCGGCGGCGCATCGGCCGTGGCGCGCGCGGCGGCCGTCGGGGTCGCGCTTCCGGCGCTGCCGTTTGGGCTGACGTCGTTCGCGCAACGGCGGCAG
This sequence comes from Dehalococcoidia bacterium, assembly GCA_035650575.1. Taxonomy (GTDB): domain Bacteria; phylum Chloroflexota; class Dehalococcoidia; order DSTF01; family JACRBR01; genus DASRHM01. Next base: position 5,136 of record DASRHM010000119.1, read on the forward strand.
CGGGATGTGCTGCAGCCGATGCGCGGCCGGAGCCCGGCGGCTCGAGCCTGATCTCGATCGTTTTGCCGGAACGGACAACGACAGGGCGCGTCTCGTCCAGCCGTGCCGCCGGCGCGCGGGGCGGGCTAGTGTGAGCCGTTGCGGTTGCGCGACTGGCGTCGCGCGGCCTTGCGCTTGATCTGCTGCACCGACTCCACGGCGTCCGCGGCCCGCCCGCTCACTTCCCCGGTCTTGCCTTCCTTGCGGTCGCGGATGCGCACGAACTCCTGCTGCAGCTCCTCGAGCTCGGCGTCGTTCAGGTCCTCGAGCCCGACGAGCCCGGTGCGGGCGCCGCGGGTGCCGCGCAGCAGCTCATCGAGCTTCAGGTGCAGCGACTTCGCGTCGCGGTTCTGCGTGTTCTGGATGAGGAACACCATGAGGAACGTGACGATCGTGGTGCCGGTATTGATCACGAGCTGCCAGGTATCGGAGAAGCCGAACAGCGGGCCGGTCACAGCCCAGAGCACGATCACGCCGGCCGCGGCCATGAACGCCCACGGCGAGCCGACGAGGTTCGATGTCTGCTGCGCGAATTTTCGGAACAGGTCGTTGATGCTCACGCCCGACAGTGTCGGGCAGCGCGCATCCCGCCGCGGTCAGCGCCGGCAGCGCGCGTCTTGCGAAGCGGTTGCAGTCCTCAATGCCCCGCGCGGGCGCCGGCCGGGGCGAGGTCGGGGCGGCCGGACCACGTCCAGGCGACGTTCGTCCGGCTCACGCCCATCAGCATCCCCTTCAGCGCGGATGGGTGGACGAAGATGCCGTTGACGTTGCCGGCGGCATCGTGCGGGGCGAAGCGCAGGTTGCGCGCCCGCAGGCGCTCGACGATCGGCGCCAGGTCGTCGGCTTCGGCGTAGCACATGTACAGCGTCTGGCCGCCGCGACGCTTCATGAAGCGCCCCATCGGCCGCTCCCAGTCGGTGATCTGCGAGAGCTCGATGCGGTCGAGGCGCTCCGGCGGGTTGAACAGCGTGAGCTGCCCCGTGTAGCCGTACTCGCGGCTGTTGATCGGCGAGAACCGCGAGGCGTCGAGGCCGAATGTATCGGAGTAAAACTTCGCGGCCGCCATGTGGTCGTCGATGAGGTTCGTGACCTCGTACAGGTAGCGCAGGAGCCCGGGGCTCGATTCGTCGCGCTCGGCGCTGATCACCATGCGCAGGCCGGGCGTCTGGTCGGGCGCGATGAAGAGCTGCCCGCCTTCCTCCGCGAACGCGACGCCCCGCTCGCCTAACCGCGCCGCCACCGCGCCGACGTCCTTCGTCGAGAAGCCGCCGGCGAAGAGCCCTTCATTCCACTCGGCGACGTACGCCGCGACCGGGCCATCGCCCGCGGGCTCGAGCAGCTCGAACTGTGCGCGCCCCGAGCGCACGGTGCGGCGGCGGGCGGCGAGCGCGCGCACCTCGTCGTCGGCGACGACCTCCCCGGCGAAGACGTGCGCGAAGATCTCCGCGGCGGCGGCGCGGTCGCGCACCGCGAGCTGCACCCGGTCGACGTGCTCCAGCATGATGCCCTCCCGGCGCACGACGCATCGCCTCACGCGCGCACAAGCGTAGAATAGGCGGCTACGCGACCGCCGTCGAGTGACAAAGGGGGCTGCCGCGGGCGCACCGACGAGCTGCGCGTGGAGCTGCTGCCGGTCGACGAGGCACCAGCGATCATGCCGGAGAAGCACGAGTGGGCGGACGGTGACGTGATGGTCGAAGACGATGCCCATCGCGGGCGTCCGATGAGGCCTGGGGGCGGGCCGTACCTGAGAAGCGGCCGCGCGATTCACTGGGGGAAAGACCTGCGTCGCTCTCCTCGAATTCTGGCGACTCGAAGTTAGGCGCCCGAAGCGGAGGTCGGCGGCGAATCGGGGACAATGGCACGCGCGGGCGACCGGCGCGAGATCAACTGGAGGCCGGCGTACCCGATCACGGCCATGCTCGTAGAGCCGGCAAGGATGCCCATCTTCGCGTCCTCGACGAGCACGGAGCCGGGGAAAGCAAGACCGGACACGAACAGCGACACCGTGAACCCCACCCCGGCGACGAGCGCGACGCCGGCCAGCTCGTCCCAGCTCGCATCGCCAGGCAGCGATGCGAGCCCGAACCGCACAGCGAGCCAGGAGAAGAGCAGGATGCCGGTCGGCTTTCCGAGCATGAGGCCGATGGCGACGCCGGCTGTAATCGGCGAGTGCGCCGCGTTCGAGATCGCGTGGCTGTCCAACACGACTCCGGCGTTGGCGAGCGCGAAGACGGGTACGATCGCGTAGCTCGTCCAGGGATGCAAGGCGTGCTCCAACCGGTCGAGAGGCGAGCGGCTTTCGCGCGAGAGGTTCTCCAGCGCGCGGAGCGCCGACCGGCCGCGCTCGTGCCCCTCCCGTGTGCCTTCATGCTCTGCGCTGCGGAACTCGACCACGAGGTCCAGCGCATTCCGCTCCAGCTCGCGCTCGCGGAAATGCGGATGGAGCGGCGTCAGTAGCCCGAGGATCACCCCGGCGATCGTCGCGTGGATGCCCGATTCGTACATCGCCACCCACGCAACGACGCCCACCGCCACGTACACGATTACGGGACGCACCCCCATCACCCCGAGCAGCGCGGTCAGCGCGAAGCAACCGCACGCGGCGGCGAGCCAGGTGAACGCGATGCCCTGGCTGTAGAAGAGAGCGATGACCACGATGGCGCCGAGGTCGTCCGCTATCGCCAGCGCCAGCAAGAACACCTTGAGCGACAGCGGCACGCGCGAGCCGAGCAGCGAGAGCACGCCGACGGCAAACGCGATGTCGGTCGCCATCGGGATGCCCCAGCCGTGCTCGCCCTGCCGCCCGGCGTTGAACGTGAGGAAAATGAGCGCCGGTACGATCATGCCGCCGAGCGCCGCCACGATCGGCAACACCGCCTTGCGGCGGTCCGCGAGTTCGCCTTGCAGGATCTCGCGCTTGATCTCCATCCCGGCGACGAAGAAGAAGATCGCCATCAGTCCGTCGTTCACCCAGGTGCCGAGCGGCATGTTGATGGCGAGGAGGTTGATGTCGACACCGAGGTGCGCGCCCCAGAAGTCGAGATAACTGTTCCCGAAGGGCCCGTTGGCCCAGATGAGCGCGGCCACCGTCGCCACGAGCAGCAGGATCCCGCCGGCCGCCTCGAGTTGCAGGAACTCCTGCATCGGCTGGATCACGAGGGGTAGCGCCAGCGCGATGCGCCGCTTGCGGCGCACCGCACCTGAGGAGCGCAGGGGCCTTCTCTCGGTGCTCGCTGCCATCGATACGTCGCGTTCTCGATTCTTCGAGTTACGCCGAGGCTACGCGCGGTGCGCGCGCGGATCAACACGCCTGCCGTGCGATCCGCGGAGATCGCACCGTTGTTCATCTGATCTTCAAATTCTGCGTCGCACGGCAGCGCAACGAACACGCGAATGCGCGCGCATGTGCATTCATTGCGGCGTTCTCACGAAATGATCTCGCAACGTGTTGCTCACACCGATTTCATCCCCGCTTCATCCGCCCGAAACCGCGCGCGTCCATCATGGCGCCATCGCACACGGCAGAAGGAGAAACGATTGCCGCGCACAGCGTACTGTCCCGGTTGCGGACGGCCGGCACGGGGTGCAGACCGTTACTGCCGCGGCTGCGGCGAAGTGCTCGCCGACGACGACAAGGGCATGGCGGATCCCGTCGCGGAGGCCGAGGCGCTCACCGCGCGCGGGCTCCTGCCGGAGGCCATCGCCACCCTTCAGCGGGCGATCGGTGAATCGCCCGCGGCACACCTTCACGTCGCGCTGGCGACGCTCTACCTCCGACGCGGCGACGGCGTGCAGGCGCGGCGCGAGCTCGAGCGCGCGCTCGCGGTCGATCCCGGGTACGGCGTTGCATACGCCTACCTCGGCGGGCTTGCGGCGCACGCCGGCCGCGTGCACGAAGCAGAGGAGCTGCTGGAGCGCGCGCGGACGCTCGCGCCGGCCGACGTGCTCGTAGCGATCAAGCGCGCCGAGTACTGGATGCTCATCGGCGTGTACGACAACGCCCGCGACGAGCTGCGCCAGGCGATGCGCGAGAGCGGCGGCTCGCCCGGCGAGCGCGAGCTCGCGCAGTCCATGCTCGCGGCGATCGAGCAGAAGCGTCGCGGATCGTTCACGCGCAATACCGTCGCCTTCCCCAGCATCGCCGCGGGCATTCGTGCCCGCTTCGTCCGCAAGCGCCGGCAGGCCGCAACGACAGAACCGGAGGTCAAGTAAATGCCACTCATCCTGCTACTTGCGCTCATGCTCTCGATGACGGCGATGCGGGTCTTCATGCCGATCGGGGCGAAGGTGGAAGGCAAGCCGTTCGCGGAGATCGCGCTCACGCTTCGTGAGCGGCTGCTGCTCCAGCGCACGAACATGTACCTCGTCGGCGCGGTGATCCTGCTCGGCGCGCTGACCGGCATGCTCACCGGACCGCTCGAGACGGTCGCCGTGCTGGCGATGTTCGCGATCCTCACGATTCCCGCGCGTTACCGCTTCACGTCCCAGGGAGTCGCACTCAACAACGTCGTGTTTCGTCGCTGGTCCGAGTTCTCGGGGTACCGCGAAGAGCGCGCGCGCCTCGTGCTTGAGGCGAAGGAGGAGCGCGACTTCCGCATCGTCGTGACGGGCACGAACGCCGAGGCAGCGAAGAAGGCGCTCAGCGGCCTGCTGCCGAAGTCAACACGGGCGAAGACGCCGCGCGGGCGGCGGATCGGGGTCGAGATGAGGCCCCACAGCAGGTCCTAGATCACGGGGAGGAGCCAGGTGGACAGAAGGAGCAAATGCACGTGAGCGCGCTGAGCACATTCGCGACCCGCAGATCATGCTGGCTGTTCGTCATCGCAACGATCGCCGCGTTGGCGTTCTTCGCCGCACGGCCGGCGTTCTCCGCGCACGCGCAGACGCCACCTGACCAGTCAGCGCCGGCGATCCCCGCGCACGACCCAGGTGGCACGACGACGGGGAGCGGCGCGGACCTCGCGGGCGTCACCCCGGGGAATATCACCGCCGACGACCAGGCGACGGCCGCGACGAACGAGCCGTTCGCCACGAAACTCGCGGATCTCGTCAACCAGAACCGCCTCGGCATCAACTTCATGTGGGTGCTGATCACCGGCTACCTGGTCATGTTCATGCAGGCGGGATTTGCCCTCGTGGAGGTCGGCTTCTGCCGCGCGAAGAACGCGCTCCACGTGATGATGACCAACTACATGGTGTACGGGCTGGGCATGCTGGCGTACTTCGCCGTCGGCTTCGCGTTCCAGTTCGGTGGCATCGGGCTGGTTGGCGTCGGCAACCTCGGCGGGCTCGCCCAGCTGAACAAAGAGTGGACCTGGAACATCGGCGGGGTTGACTGGGGCATCATCGGATATAAGGGGTTCTTCCTGACCGGCTCGAGCTACGACGTCGGCATCGCGGTGCTGTTCCTGTTCCAGATGGTCTTCATGGATACGGCGGCGACGATCCCGACAGGCGCGCTCGCCGAGCGCTGGAAATGGACCGGGTTCTGCATCTACTCACTGTTCATCGGCGCGGTGATCTACCCGGTGTTCGGCAACTGGGCGTGGGGCGGCGGCTGGCTATCCCAGCTCGGCGCGCACAGCAACCTTGGCAACGGCTATCTCGACTTCGCGGGAAGCGGTGTGGTGCATGCAGTTGGCGGCTGGACCGCGCTTGCCGGCGCCCTCGTGCTCGGGCCGCGCCTCGGGAAGTTCAACAAGGACGGCAGCGCGAACGCGATCCCCGGCCACAACCTGATCCTCGCGACGCTCGGCACCTTCATCCTCGCCTTCGGCTGGTTCGGGTTCAACCCCGGTAGCACGCTCGGCGCGGCCGGAAACGGCAATCTCCGCATCGGCATGGTCGCCGTGGTGACGATGCTTGCGGGCATGAGCGGCTCCGTCGTGGCGATGGCGATCACGTGGACGAAGAGCGGCAAGCCGGACGCCGGCATGATGATCAACGGGCTGCTCGCCGGGCTCGTGGCGATCACCGCCCCCAGCGGTTTCGTCAGCCCGGCCTCCGGCGTCGTGATCGGCGGCATCGCCGGCGCGATCGTCGTCTACGCCGTCTCGTTCTTCGAGAACGTGCTGAAGGTCGATGATCCGGTGGGCGCGATCTCGGTGCATGGCGTGAACGGACTCTGGGGGCAGATCGCGCTTGGCATCTTCGCGGACGGGACCGCCAACTACGGTGGCCTCGCGCCGAAGGGAGCGCTGTTCGGCGACTGGGGACAGCTCGGCGCGCAGCTCATCGGCGCGGCCGTCTGCTTCATCTGGGCGTTCGGCATGGCGTTCGTCTTCTTCAAGGTGCTGATGGCGGTCGGCCTGTTCCGCAGCAAGCCGGAGGACGAGCTGGCAGGACTCGACATCCCGGAGATGGGCGGCCTCGCCTACAACTGGGATGAAGAGTTCTCGAAGGGGATCTGGCCAATGCCCGCACCGCAACCCGCACGGGGTGCCGGCGTGGCGCAGCTCGGCGGAGCGCCGGCGGGATAGCGATCCAGGCCCGCGCGCGCGCGAGCGCCGGTGAACGGACGGGGGCGGCCCTTCCCGCGTGGCGGCCGCCTCCCGTCCGATCCTGGGACAGCGGGGTGGCAGCGGAGGCAGCGTGTACGAACAGAAGCGATTGGATGCAACGTGGCGACCATGCGGCTGCGGAGTGTTGGCGTGAACACGGGCGACGAGCGCGCGCTGCGACGCCGCGCGACTCGCGCCTTCGGGCGGCGGCTTGCGGTGGCGCGCGCCATCATCGGGTACGACGGCGAAGACGAGTTCCGCGTGCGACTCACGCATGAGCTGGTCGCCGCGCGCGCCGATGAGCTCGCGACGGCCGTGTATGGGCACTTGATGAAATTCCCGGAGACGGCATCGTTTTTCCAGCTCGCTCACGGGAGCCGGGACCGCGAGCACATCGGGCGTCGCATCGACTCGCTCACGGAGTGGCTCGCGTCGATGGATGGCCCGCTCGACGAGGACGCGGCCGCGCGGCTCATTGATATCGGCCGAGCACACACCGCACGCGCCGGCGACCCCGCCCTGCGGGTGCACGCGCGGTACCTGCTGATGACGATCAGCTTCGTGCAGACGGCGGTGGTCGACCTGCTCGCCGAGCACATTGAGGATCTGCGGGAACTGGCGATGACGGCGGCGGCGTGGAACAAGCTCTTGATGATTCATCTGGACCTGTTCCTGGCAGCGTGTGATGGCGCCGGTGCGAGCGGCCACTGGTATTGAGAGGAGGAGCGGCACGTGAAGAAGATCGAAGCGGTGATTCGCGAAGAGCAGCTGCCGGTCGTGCGCGCGGCGCTCGAAGAGATCGGCTATCCGGGGATCACGATCGCCGCGGTGCGCGGGCACGGACGCCAGCGTGGCGTGAAGCAGCAGTGGCGCGGACGTGAGTTCACCGTGGATCTCCTCCCGAAAGTGAAGTTGGAGCTGATCGTCGCCGACGAGGCCGCCGCCGCGATCGCGAAGGCGATCGCAGACAACGCGCGGACCGGCGCGGTCGGCGATGGCAAGATCTGGATCTCGACCATCGACGCGGTGATCCGCGTGCGCACCGGCGAGGTCGGAGAGGTCGCGCTGTAGGGGACACCGTACGGATCAGCGCCGGTCGACGCACGCCTCGTTGCGGTAATCGATGCCCGTCGGAAAATCCGATCGCCTCGGTGCACCGGACTGAAGCGTGCCGACCGAGGTCTGCGCGGATCCATGTGTGCCGCGCCGCCGCTGCCCGGCTACCGCTCGATAACACGTGCAACGCGGCACGACGGGCACGCGCGGGCGGGAGGCTGCGTCGCCGCCCACGCCCTCCCGGCGAAGATCAGGCCACGTCTGACGGCCGCGGCACGGTCGCGCACCGCGAGCCGCGCCCGGTCGACGTGCTCCAGCATGATGCCCGCTCCCCCGGCGCGCGACGCATCGCCTGACGCGCGCACGAGCGTAGAATGGGCGGGTACGCGATGCCGTCGAGTGCCAAAAGGAGGCCGGCGATGACCGTCGAGACGCGCCCCGAGGAGGAGCCGCGCGCGCGGAACGAAGGGGGCATGGCGGCGGCGATCCGCTGGCTGCTGTACCTCTTCGCGATCTTCCTGCTGATCCCGCCCTGGGGGTTCATCGTCTGGTTCTACTCGGTGAAGATCGTCTCCGAGTACGAGCGCGGGGTGATCTTCCGGCTCGGCCGGCTCGTCGGCGCGCGCGGGCCGGGCCTGTTCGTCATCCTCCCGATCATCGACCGCATGGTGAAGGTGGACCTGCGCACCGTGACGATGGACGTGCCGAGCCAGGAGTGCATCACGCGCGACAACGTCACGGTGAAGGTGAACGCGGTCATCTACTTCCGGGTGGTGAACCCGGAGGACGCCGTGGTGAAGGTGCTGGACCACTTCCGGGCGACATCGCAGATCGCGCAGACGACGCTGCGCAGCGTGCTGGGGCAGTCGGACCTCGACGAGCTGCTGTCCGAGCGCGAGCACATCAACGAGCGGCTGCAGAAGATCATCGACGAGCAGACGGAGCCGTGGGGCGTGAAGGTCAGCACCGTGGAGGTGAAGGACGTCGAGCTGCCGCAGGGAATGCAGCGCGCGATGGCGCGCCAGGCGGAGGCCGAGCGCGAGCGGCGCGCGAAGGTGATCAACGCGGACGGCGAGCTGCAGGCGTCGGAGCGGCTGGCCGAGGCCGGGCGCATCATGTCGGAGCAGCCGGCGACGCTGCAGCTTCGGTTCCTCCAGACGCTGTCCGAGGTGGCGACGGAGAAGAACAGCACGATCGTCTTCCCCGTGCCGGTCGACCTGCTCGACGTGTTCCTCGCGGGGCACCGGGGCGCGGCGGGCGGCGGCGGAGGGGACAGCACGCGGCCGCGCGTGCGCGTCAACGGCGAGCCGCAGGCCGCGGGCGGCGGCGACGAGCCGCTGGCGACGCCGGCCTCCGGGCCGCTGCCCCCCGTCGAGCCGGCGACGCGCGAAGGGACGGTCAGCTAGGCGCGGCGGAGGGCGAGCGCGGCGGCGAGGTAGACGGCGGCGGACGCGAGCACGACCGCCGTCGCCTGCCAGCCCCAGGCGACGGACCCGCGGTCGAAGATGGCGATCAGCGCGAGGCCGGTCGCGAACCGCGCGGCGGCGAGCAGGAGCAGCAGGCGCAGCAGGCGCGCGCCGAGGCGGTAGGCGGCGTCGAGCATCGCGCGAGTATAGGCGCGCGGGCGGGGAGCGGCGATTGGGCACGCTGACGGCGAACGGCATCGAGCTGCACTGCATCGAGCGCGGCGCGGGGGATCCGGTGCTGTTCATCGCCGGGCTGGGCATGGACCACCGGGCGTGGACGCCGGTCGTCGCGCGGCTCGAGGACGCGTTCCGCTGCATCACGTTCGACAACCGCGACGCCGGCCGCTCGCAGCGCACGCCCGGCGCGTACACCGTCGCGGACATGGCGGACGACGCGGCGGGCGTGCTCGATGCCCTCGGCGTCGAGCGCGCGGACGTCGCCGGGCTCTCGATGGGCGGCGCGATCGCGCAGGAGCTGGCGATCCGGCGGCCGGAGCGCGTCCGCCGGCTGGTGCTCATCGCGACGTACACGAGCGGCGACCCGCGCGGCACGGCGATCTTCGCGGCGCACGCGCTGTTGCGGCGCACGCTCTCGCGCGAGGACTACGTGCGCGCGACGTCGTGGTCGGTGTACAGCCACCAGGACTACCGGCGGGAGGGCTTCGTCGAGGCACAGGTCCGCGCTTCGGCGGAGAACGCGCTCTGGCAGGAGCAGGACGCGTACGAGCGCCAGGTCGCGGCGACGACGAACGCCTGCACCGAGGACCGCCTGCGCGACATCGCGGCGCCGACGCTGATCATCGCCGGCACGGAGGACATCCTGACGCCGAAGCGGTTCCAGGACACGCTCGCCGCGGGAATCCCGGACAGCCGCATGGTCTGGGTCGAAGGCGCCGCGCACGGCATCGCCTGGAGCCATGCGGGACGCGTCGCCGGCGAGATCCGCGCGTTCCTCGGCGGCTGATGGCGCGCGTCGAGGTCATCCGCCACATCCGCGCGCCGCGCGAGGCCGTGTGGGACGTGATCGCCGACCTCGAGCGGCAGGCCGAGTGGATGGTGGACGTGCGCGCGCTGCGCATCACGTCCGCCGAGAAGCGCGGGCGCGGCGCCGTGCTCGAGGTGACGAGCACGCTCTTCGGGCTTCCGGTCCTGCACGACGTGATGGAGGTCACGGCGTGGGAGCCGCCGCGGCGCGTGGACGTGCTGCATCGCGGGCAGTTCCACGGCACGGGCAGCTTCCTGCTCGAGCCGGCGGAAGGCGGCACGACGCTGTTCGTCTGGATCGAGGACGTGCAGCCGCCGCTCGGCCGCCTCGGCGAGGCGCTGTTCGCGCGCCTCGTGCGCCCGCACCTCGAGCGGCTGTTCGGGCGCTCGCTCGACAACGTGCGCCGCCTCGCGGAGGCCCGCGCCGCCGGCGGGTGAGCGCTACCATGCCCACGATGACGCATCGCGCCGCCGACGAGTTCGAGTCCGTCACGAGCGACGACGCGCTCCTCCGCGCGCTCGCCGAGCGCATCGGCCGCGACGGGCCGATCACTTTCCGCGACTTCATGGCGGCCGCGCTCTACGACCCCGGGCACGGCTACTACGCGACGCAGGCGGCGGCGATGACGCGTGGCGGCGATTATGTCACGAGCCCTGAGATGCACAGCATCTTCGGGACGCTCGTCGCCGTCCAGCTCGTCGAGTTGTGGGAGCTGATGGGCCAACCGCCGCGGTTCGACGTGATCGAGCTGGGCGGCGGCACGGGCCTGCTCGCGCGCGACCTGATCCGCCGCGCGGCACGCGAGCCCGCGTTCTTCGATGCGCTCCGGTACGCGATCGTCGAGACGAGCGCGGCGCTGCGCGCGAAGCAGCGGGAGACGCTCGGCGCCGGCGCGGACCGCGTCGCCTGGCACGACGCGCTGCCCGCGGCGATCGAGGGCGTGGTGCTGTCGAACGAGTTCTTCGACGCGCTGCCGCTGCATCGCGTCGTGCGCCGGGACGGCGAGCTGCGCGAGATCTACGTCGCGCACCGCGACGGGCGCTTCTTCGACGCGCCCGGGCCGCTCTCGACGCCCGAGATCGCGTCGTACTTCGCGCGCGCCGGCGCCCTGCCGGGCGAGGGATGCGCCGCGGAGGTGAACCTCGACGCGGTGGCGTGGATGGAACGCATCGCGGGCGCGCTCGAGCGGGGCTATGTGCTGACGTTCGACTACGGCTACGAGGCGCGCGACCTGTACGCGCCGTGGCGCCGCGACGGCACGCTGCTGTGCTTCTACCGGCAATCGGCGAGCAGCGACCCCTACCGGCGCATCGGACGCCAGGACATGACCGCGAGCGTCGACTTCACGACGCTGCGCGCGACCGGCGAGCGCGCGGGGTTGCGCACGGTCGGCGAGACGGCGCAGTCCGATTTCCTCGTCCGGCTCGGCATCGGCGCCGGCGTGGCCGCGGTCGCGGAATCGGCGGCGCCGGAGATCGAGGAGTACTTCGCGCGGCGGCGGATCGTGATGGACCTGATCGACCCCGCGGGGCTCGGGCGCATCCGTGTGCTGCTGCAGGGGCGGGGCGTGCCGGACACGCCGCCGCGCGGGTTCCGCGACGATGCCTGAGGTGACGGAGGGCTCCCGGGCGCCGGACTTCCGCCTGCCCTCGACCGAGGGCGAGGTGACGCGCGACGCGTTGCTCGGCGAAGGGCCGCTCGTGCTCGCGTTCTACTTCGAGGACGCGACGCCAGCGTGCGAGACGGAGGTTTCGATGCTCCGCGACGCCCACGATGACCTGCGCGCGCTGGGCGCCCGCGTGCTCGCCGTCAGCACGGACTCACCGGAATCGCATCGGGCGTTCGCGGAGCGGCTCGGCGGGGTGCCGTTCCCGCTGGCGTCGGACGCCGGTCTCGCGGTCGCGCGCGCGTACGGCGTGGTCGACGAGGGCGACCCGCGACGGTCGCGGCGGGCGGTGTTCGTCATCGCGCCGGACGCGACGGTACGGCTCGCGCTGCCACGGTTCCAGCCGAACAACATCGCGCACGTCGAAGCGATCGTTCGCGCGGTCGCGGAAGCGCCCGGCGCGTGACCGCGCGGGCGGTGGCACCGGGCGGACCGGGAGGGCGCGGACCAGTCGAGCGATGCCGCGCTGCGCTCGGCATGACAGCGCGCGGCGATCAGAGGCCGTCGCGCTCGTACGTGTAATAGAGGTAGTCCAGCTCGCCGGGCGAATGGCCGAGGGCGGTCAGCGCCAGCGCCACTTCGGAGCGGTGCTGCGTGCCGTGGTTGACGAGGTGCGTGACGAGCAGGCCGAGCGGGCGGCTGTAGGGGTCGCCCTTCGTGCTGCGATACTCGATCACGCGGTCCCAGTCGGCGTCGGTGAGCGTGCCCGCGAAGGCGCGCAGGTCGTCGTGGGAGGCGTCGAAGCGGGCGCGCAGCTCGGCGACGCCGGGCGACGGCGGCCACTCGCCGCGGGCGCCGCGAAAGCGCTCGAGCCAGATCATCTGCGCGCCGGCGAGGTGGGCGAGGGCATCGAGGATCGAAAGGGAGCCTTCGAGCTGCGGTGCCGTGAGCTGCTCGACGGTGAGGCGCGCCGCGGCATCGAGCACGCGGGCGTTCGCCCACTCGTTGAAACCGATGAGCTCGCGTGCCTGCTGGCCGCCGTTCATGCCGTCCTCCGCGATGCGTCGTTCACTGCGGGCGGCCGAGTATATCACCGTCCCCGTATCGTCTTCGAAACACGATGGGGGCGCCCGGCGTGCGATGCTTTCCCCGGAGGCGAGATGAACGCGCGTAAACATCTTCCAATGCGGCTCGCCGCGCTCGGCGCCACGGTCGCGGCGTTCGCGGGCACGTGGGCGGTCGTGCGCAACGACCCGCGCGCCGCGACGACCTCGGCCGACAGCGGGCCCGCCGCGACGAGCACCGCCCCGGCGACGCAGCGCACAGCCCCCGGCACGAGCAACAGCACCGGGCAGGCGCAGCCGGCGCCTGTCCGCCGCGCGCACACCCGGACGCATGTCTCCTGAGCTGACGCGACACGCGTTCCCGGCGATGGGCGGCGAGGTCGAGATCGTGCTGGCCGGCGCGCCGGCGGGCGATGGCCTCGCGCGCGTCGAGGCGCTCTTTGCCGCGTACGAGCAGGCCATGAGCCGGTTCCTGCCCGACAGCGACCTCTCCGCGCTGAACCGCAGCGACGGCCGCGCGTACGCGGCTTCGCCGGTGCTCTTCGACGCCGTCAACGAGGCGGTCGGCTGGGCATGCGTGACCGACGGCATCTTCGACCCGACGATGATCGACGCGCTCGAGGCGGCGGGCTACGACCGCAGCTTCGACGAGCTGCGCGGCGGCGTCGCGACGACGCAGGCGCCCGTGCGGCCGGCGCGCGGGCGCTGGCGCGGCATCGGCTTCGACCACGAGCGGGAGCGCATCACGCTGCCGCCGGGCGTGCGGATCGACCTCGGCGGCATCGGCAAGGGGTACACGGTGGACCGCGCGTGGCCGCTGCTCGGCGCGCGGCCGAACGCTCTCGTCAACGCCGCGGGCGACCTCTACGCCGCGGGCGCGGGCCCGGACGGCGACGGCTGGTACGTCGGCGTCGCCGACCCGCACGTGCCGAGCGCGGACATCGCCCTCCTGCGCGTGCGCGACCGCGGCGTGGCGACCTCCGGCGTCACGAAGCGCCACTGGGGCGGCGGCGACGCGCGCTATCACCACCTCATCGACCCGCGGCGAGGCACGAGCGCCGACAGCGACCTCGTGTCCGTGACGGTGGTCGCGCGCACGGCGACGGAGGCGGATGTGCTGGCGAAGACGGCGCTCCTCCTCGGTCAGCAGGCGGGCGCGCGGTTCATCGACCGGTTTGGCGCGGCGTGGATGGCGGTGACGCACGACCGGCGGATGATTCTCGGCGAGCGGATGCGGGAGTACGTGGCGTGAGCCACGAGCTGTGGTTCCTGACGCGGGCGGCCGGGATCACGGCGTATCTCCTGCTGTTCGCGTCGGTCGCGCTGGGGATCAGCATCCGCACCCGGATCAGCGACCGGGTCGCGCACCGCAGCGCGGTCTTCGACCTCCACCAGACGACGACCCTGCTCGCGCTGGCGGTCGCGCTGCTGCACGTCCTGACGCTGCTCGGCGACACGTTCATCGGCTTCGGCCCGCTGCAACTCGCGGTGCCGTTCCGTTCGGCCTACCGGCCGCTGCAGGTCGCCGCCGGCATCTTCTCGATGTACCTGCTGGCGATCATCGTAGGCAGCTTCTACGCGCGCCGGTTCATCGGCTACCGCGCGTGGCGCGCGCTGCACTACCTGACGTTCGGGCTGTTCCTGCTCGTGCTGGTGCACGGCGTCACCGCCGGATCGGACACCCAGGCGGCGTGGGCGCGCTGGATGTACGCGCTGACGGGCGCGGCCGTCGTCGCGCTCGTCGTGCGGCGCGTGCAGCCGCGCGGCGCCCCTGGTCTCGACGCGCGCCGGATCGGCGCGGGCGCGCTGGCGATGGGCACGACGGCGCTCGTGCTCCTCATCGCGCCGGTGGCGTTCACGGGGCACGCGGGCGGCGGCGGCGACGGCGCGCAGGCCGCCGCGAGCACCGCCGGAACGGCGGACGGCGGGCACCCGTTCGTCCCGTCGTTCGACGCCGACATCAGCGGGACGTACGTGCAGCAGCAGGGCGCGGACGGCTCGCACCTTCTGCTGACCGGCACGGTGCAGGGCGACCTGACGCTGGGGCTCAGCGTGCAGCTCGATACGCAGGCGGGCGGGCACCGGGACGATGAGGCATCCGAGCGCGTGGCCGATGACGAGCAGGCCGAGGGCGACTACTCGGTGACGGTGAACCGCGCGACGCTCAGCGACCCGCAGTCGAACAGCGTGATCTGCGCCGGCCGACTGACGCAGCTCGATGACGGCTACATGCGGCTCACGTGCGACGGCGTCGGCCCGTACGACGGCGTGCGCATGAGCGTGACGACGCGGATCAGCGCCTCGCGCGACGGCACGTTCTCGGGGCCGCTCAGCGGCACCATGCAGCGCGTCGGCTGACTACCGGCGGCGCAAGCCGGACGATAGAATCGGTGGGATCGCCCTCCGGCCCGGCCGCCGGGCGCTCGCGGCCACCCAGCCCCGCCGCACCGCCGGCGTACCAGCGCATGGAGAGCATGTCCGGCGAGATCACCATCCGGCCGATCGATATCATCCGCGACGAGCAACCGCTCAAGGCGTTTCTCGGCGAGCGCGACAAGATGCGCCTCGACCACCTGGAGCCGGCGCTGCGCGACGGCGACTGCTTCGCCTACGTGGCGGACGACGGCGGCCGCGCGGTCGGCTGGGCCGTGGTGCACACGCGCTACCGCGAGGACCAGGACTGGGAGGAAGACCCGGAGGGGCGCGCGTTCCAGTCGGGCGACAACGCCTACCTCGAGAACATCGAGGTGACGCCCGGGTTCCGCAGCCGGGGCGTCGGACGGCGCCTGATCGAGGCGGTGCAGGAGGAAGCGCGCCGCCGCGGCAAGCGCTACCTCTGGCTGCACACGAGCGAGAACAACAACAAGGCGCACAACCTCTTCGAGCGCGAGGGATGGGTCACCGAGCGCTCGGTGATGCCGCCGTGGCGCCCCGACCGGCGGATGCGGATTTACAGGAAGACGCTCCAGTGATCCCAGGAGGACCGATGCGACGCACCTTCATGCGCTCCCTGATCGTCACGGCGATCGTGCAGTTCGTGATCACGCGGCGGCTCGCCGGCCAGGCGCTCGAAGAGGGGCGCGCCGAGCGGATGTGGATGATGTACCCGATGAACGTCGTGATGAACGCGCTGGCCTGGACGCTCCTGGCGACCGCGCTCGGCGGCGCCTGGCGCACGCTGCGCCGCGCAGGATGACCCGCCGTCGCATCCGGCACATCGACGCGTTCACCACGGAGCCGCTCGCCGGGAACCCGGCGGCCGTGGTCGATGGCGACGGCCTCGACCCGGCGACCATGCAGCGCATCGCGCTGAACCAGAAGCTCTCCGAGACGGTGTTCCTGCTTCCGCCCGAGTCCGGCGGCGCGCACGCGCGCCTGCGCATCTTCACGCCGGCGGCCGAGTTGCCGTTCGCGGGCCATCCCATCGTCGCCGCCGCGCACGCGATCGTCGAGGAAGGGCTCGTCCCGCGCGCGGAAGGCGCGGCGCTGCGGCTGGAGACGGGCGCCGGGGTGATCCCCGTGGACGTGACGGCGGGCCCGCCGGCGCGCTACACGATGACGCAGGCGGCTCCGTCGTTCCGGCCCGTGGACGTGAGCGTCGCGGCGGTCGCGGCGGCGGTCGGGCTCGGCGAGCGCGACATCGTGCGGCTCGAGTACGTGTCCACCGGGCTCGAGTGGCTGATCGCGCAGGTCGCGCCCGACGCGATGGCGCGCGTGGCACCGGACGCGCCCGCCCTTCGCACGCTGATGCTCGCCGTGTTCTGCGTCGACGCTGGCCGGGCGGAAGCGCCGGTGCGCGTGCGCGCGTTCCCGGTCGCCCAAGGCATCGCCGAGGACCCGGTGACGGGGAGCGCGAACGGCTGCATCGCGGCGCTCATCGCGCGCGACCGCCTGCTGCCCGCGCCAGGCGGCGAGATCGCGTACGTGGCGGAGCAGGGGCTCGAGATGGGGCAGCCCGGCCGCGTGTACGCGAGCGTGGCCGCCGGCGACGGCGCGCCACGCGTGCGCATCGGTGGCCACGCGGTCACGGTGCTCCGCGGCGACCTGCTGCTCGACGGCGCGTGAGCTTCGCGGCGGTGCTGCTCGCGGCCAGCGACGCGATGATCGACGGCGTCCCGCTGCCGCTGCTGCCGTTCGGGGAGGACGCGACGCTCGTGGAGCACCAGGCGCGGGCGCTCATCGCGGCGGGTGCGACGGCGGTGGAAGTGGTCGTCGGAGCGCACGCCAACGCGATCATCCCGCTCGTCGCCACCGGCGACATCGAACCCGTGCCGGCCCCGGCGGGGTCGGACGCCGCGGCGCTGCGCGCGGGCCTCTCGGCGCTCGTCCGCGGTGCGGCCGCTGCGCTCGTGACGCGCATCGCCGAGCCGCGCAGCGCCGCGATGTTCGCCGCGCTCGCGGAAGCGCACGCGGCGGCGGGCGCGCCGATCACGCGCCCGGTCATCGCGGGGCGGCCAGGGATGCCCGTCGTGCTCGGGGCCGAGGCGATCGCCTGGGCCCGCAATGTCAGCGACGAAGGCGGCGGGCTCGAGGGGATCATCGCGCGCTTCCCCGTGCGCGCGCTCGCCGTGGAAGGCGATGCGTGGACGCTGCGCGTCACCTCGCGCGCGGCGTGCGATCGCGCGCGGGCGGTGCTGGGGGATTAGGCGACGGGCGCGGGCGCCGCTTCGGGCAGCAGGCGCTGGAACAGCTCGTTGCTCAGCAGGCGGCCGCGGCGCGTGAGGCGCAGGCTCGCCGGCGTCCGCTCGAGCAGGCCGTAGCCCTCGAACTCGCGGACCACGTCGCCATACGCGGCGTCGATCGACGTGCCGTGGCGCGCGGCAAACTCGTCGAACGCCACGCCTTCGACCAGGCGCAGGCCGAGGATCAGCGTGTCGGCCATCGCGAGCTCCGGCGTGATGCGCTCGCCGGCGACGACATGGCGCATCTCCGCCCGCTCGCCGGCAGATTGCGCCAACGACTCGTCGACGAGCTCGGCGTAGCGCTGCGGGAGGAGCGCGGTCGAGAAGCGCACGCCATCGAGGAACGAGTGCGCGCCGGCGCCGAGGCCGAGGTACTCGCGGTTCCGCCAGTAGACCAGGTTGTGCCGGCACGCGCGCCCCGGGCGCGCCCAGTTCGAGATCTCGTAGTGGACGTAGCCCGCGGCGGCCAGGCGGTCCTGCGTCCACTCGTAGTGCTCCGCCTGCGCATCCGCGTCGGGCGCCGGGACGCGGCCCCGGGCGATGTCGCGCGCGAGCGGCGTGCCCTCCTCGACCGTGAGCGCGTACAGCGAGAGGTGCTCGGGCGCGAGCGCGAGCGCCTGTTCGAGCGAGCGGCGCCAGGCGTCGAGCGGCTGCTCGGGCAGGCCGTAGATCAGATCGAGGTTGACGTTGTCGAATCCCGCGGCGCGCGCGGCGCCGAATGCCTCGCGCGCCTGCTCAGCGGTGTGGATGCGGTCGAGGACGACCAGCTCCTCGTCGTCGAACGACTGCACGCCGATCGAGAGGCGGTTGACGCCCAGGGCGCGCAGGCCACGCAGGTAGTCCACGGTGAGGCTGCCGGGGTTGGCTTCGAGCGTGATTTCGGCGTCGGGCGTGAACGCGAACGCGGCGCGCAGGCCGTCGAGCAGCGTGGCCATCTCCGGGAGCGGGTTCAGGCTCGGCGTGCCGCCGCCGAAGAAGACCGTCTCGACCGCCCGCGCGCCGACGGTGCGCCGCCAGAGCTGCGCCTCCTTGACCAGCGTCTCCGTGTACGAGGGGATGAGGTGCTCGTGGCCGGCGTAGGAGTTGAAATCGCAGTAGCCGCACTTCGCGGTGCAGAAGGGGATGTGGATGTAGAGGCCGATCGCCGGGGGCACGTCCCAGCGTAACCCGGCTGCGCGGCCGGGAGGAAGGCGCGTCAGGCGACGGCCGCGAGCCAGCCGACGGCGAGCACCGCCGAACCGACGCCGAGGAGCCCGAAGCCGACCTGGCCGCCCATCTCGTCGCGACGCAGGGACCAGACGCCGATGCTGAGGCCGAGGCACACCAGGCCGGCAGCGGCGGCGGGGGCGAAGACCGCGACGTCGTACGACAGGGCCGGCGCGAGCGCGAAGGCGAGCGCGAGCGCGGCCGCGAACGAGGCCCAGCCCAGGACCATCGCGCCGCGCGCGCCGATGCGATGGGCGAAGCCCCGCACGCCATGCGCGGCATCGGCGTCGATGTCGCCGAGGGTGTTCTGGAGGTGCAGCGAGAGGCCGACGAGGGCGCCGAGCGGGAGCATCCACCAGAGCGCGGGGCGCCACTGCCCCAGCGTGACCCAGACCCAGGCGGGCAGGACCGGCAGGGCAACCATGTACGGCAACGCGCTCCACGCGGAGCGCTTGAGCCGCACATCGTACGCGAGGCCGCAGGCGAGGCCGAGCGCGGCGAGCGCGGAGGAGCGCGGCCCGAGCGTCGCCGCCAGGGCGAGCGCAGCGACCGCCAGGGCGCCAGCGAGGCACAGCGCCGGGCGCGGGTCGACGAGGTGCGAGGCGACCGGTTTCCATGGCTTCGTGAAGGCGTCGAGGTCGCGGTCGAAGTAGTCGTTCGTGACGCCGATCGAGGCCTGGGCGCAGAGCATGACGGCGAGCATGCGGGACAGCACGCCAGCCGGAGGGTCGCCGCCGGTGGCGACGAGGGCGAGACCGGCCGTCGCCGCGACGTTCAGGAGCGTCGGGAACGGGTGCACGATGCGGGCGGCGCGGACGGCGCGCGCGAGGCCACGCGGCGCGGGACCGGCCGGCGGGGCGGGCAGGGTGACGGCGCGCGAGCTCACATCGATGCTCCAGTACCCCACCGATGATACTGCCGTGACCGCGGCGCGGATTGGCGCGCGCCTTGCGAATCCGGTACCGCGGGGCGCCATCGGGCATCGAAAGAGTGACGCCGGCGCTTGACAGGCCCGGAATGCCCGGACTATGTTGGCAATGCCCGGTTTGGGCACATGAGGACGTCCGATTCAAGGAGGTGTCTCATGAAGGACCGCATCCGCTGGGGTGTCTGGCAAGTCGACAGGTGAGGCCCTGCTCGAGGGCAGGGCGCGCGGAAGAGGCAGGCTCCGACGCGCAATGGCAAACGGCGCTTCAAGCACAAGCATTGACCGAGCCATGACGGGGGTAACCCGTGATGGGGCCTGCCGAAGATCGGGAGGTACATAGCAGACAAAAGGCTTTCCCGGACGGGAAGGCCTTTTTGTTGACCCGCTGATGGGCGACGAGACGATCAACGACGAATCGAACCTCTGGCTGGCGGATACGCTGTGGCGCCTCGGCGCCGTGCAGTTCGGCGACTTCACGCTGGGCCGCACGACGGTCCACTCCCCGATCTATGTCAACCTGCGGCTGCTCGTCGCCCACCCGTCGGCGCTGGCGCGGGCGGCGCACATCATCCTGCAGCAGGTGCAGACGTTGCAGTCGATGCGGCATCCGCAGGTCGACCCGTTCGACGTCGTCTGCGGCGTGCCGTTCGGCGGCCTGACCATCGCGCAGGCGTTCTCGCTCACCGCGAAGGTGCCGCTGATCTACTTGCACCCGCACAAGGACGACCTCGACTCCGACGTCGAGGGGATCTACCACCCGAGCCAGACGGCGCTGATCATGGACGACCTGATCACCGGTGGCGGCAGCATTGTCCTGACGGCGAACCGGCTGCGGGACGAAGGGCTGTTCGTGCGCGACGCCGTGGTGCTATTCGACCGGCGGTCCGGCGGGCGCTCCAGGCTCGAAGAAGAGGGGATCCGGCTGGTCTCCGTGCTGACGATCGAGGTCCTGCTCAACTACCTCATGTCCCACGGGAAGATCGATGAGTCGTGGTATCGCAAGAGCATGGCGTACCTGGAGCAGCAGCGGCACGAGGGCAGCTAGAGCAGGCGGCGGATGGGCTTGCGGCCCGGGCGCGGGTCGTAGTTCGACTTGAACATCTCGAGCTTGTCGCGCTCGATGAGGTACTTCCCGGCGAAGAGCACCGCCGGGACCTTCTTCTGCTTGATGAGCCGGCGCAGGCTCTGCGGGTGGATCCCGAGCAGGCGGGCCGCCTCGACGAGGTCCAGGTAGTTCTCGAACGGGCTCGTGACCATCGCACCCCAACGTGTAAGACGCTCAAACAAATAACCATTAGTGGCTGCGGCTGTCAAGCGCGGCTTGACGCCTTACCGGCGGCGCGCGCGACGGAACGGCCAGCGCCCGCGCTTCGTTCCCGTGGCGGACGCCGACGGTTCCTCGCCGGCGGCCTCGGCCGCGCGCGCGACGGCGCGCTCGATGCGGCGGTGCAGCATGATCATCGCTTCCGCGACGTCGAGCGCGCGCGCTGGGTCCTGCGCGAGGTCCGGGAACAGCGAACGCGCCGTCTCGCTGAAACGCTCGACGGTGCTGGCGCCGCCGCCGCGCATGTGGTGGACGCGCAGCTCGTTGACCGAGCCGTAGATCGCGGAGAGGAGCTTGCGGTACTGCTCCTCGTCGAGCTCGATGACGGCATCGTCCGCGGCCAGGTCGCGCTCGAGGGCGACCTTCACCGACCGCAGGCCGTGCTCGGACGGGGCGACCGTCGCGGGATCGAGCTCGGAGCCGGGGCGGCCGAGGTGGTAGACGAGCGCCAGGTAGACGAGGCGCGGCTCGTCGTGGGTGAGGCGCAGGGCGATGGTCACGCCCGCATTGTACGGGGGCCGCGCCGCGGGGGACGTGAAGGAGGCGCCCTGAGGGCGCCCCCGTTGCGGCAGGCGGAACGCGGCGCGGCTAGCCCTTGTGCTTGCGCTGCCAGCGGGTCTTCTTCAGCATCTTGCGGTGCTTGTGCTTCCGCATCTTCTTGCGGCGCTTCTTCACCACGGAGCTCATGCGCGGTCCTCCTCTCCACCTGCCGGGACGCGCCCGCGCGCGGCGCTTGCGCGCGCGAGCGAAGGGCCCTGGTCCGGGATCAGGCGGAGTATAGCGGAGCGGCACGCCGACAACGAGATGCGGATGCCGCACAGCTTCCGCCGGAAGCGATGGCTATGATAGAATTCGGCTACAAGCCGGACCGGTCACAGGACGATCAGGCCACGGGCCTGGAGCCTGCGCCGGGCGGCTGATTTTGTCATAGGGAGGACGCATCCAGTTGACGCAGTTGAGTAGTGGTGGAGCCACGGACACCGAGGTCATCGACGACTCCACCTTCACGATGAAGGACTGGCTCGAGGGGAGCTCGGACTTCCGCACGTTGCGCCGTGGCGAGGTCGTCGAGGGCACGATCATGGCGGTGCAGCGCGATGGCGTGCTCGTCGACCTGGGGTCGAAGTCCGAAGGGATCATTCCCGCGAACGAGATGCACTCCCTGGGCGCCGATCCGCTGAGCAAGGTGTCGGCGGGCGAGAAGATCCTCGTGTACGTCATGCAGCCGGAGGCGGACCAGGGGCAGATCCTGCTCTCGGTGGACCGCGCGCGCGGGGAACGCGGCTGGCGCGTGCTGCAGCAGCGGTTCGAAGAAGGCGAAGCGTTCGAGGGCGAGGTCACCGGCTACAACAAGGGCGGCCTGCTCGTGAACGTCGAGGGCGTGCACGCGTTCGTGCCGCTGTCGCAGGTCGTCGGCGTGCGCCCGGACCGCGAGGATGGCGATGGCGGGCTGGCGTCGGCGGTCGGCAAAAAGCTGCGGCTGAAGGTGATCGAGATCAACCGGCGGCGCAACCGCGTGATCCTGTCGGAGCGCGCGGCGCTGCAGGAGTGGCGGTCGCAGCAGAAGGACCGGCTGCTCTCCGAGCTCAAGGAAGGCGAGATCCGGAAGGGCCGCGTTTCGAGCGTGCGCAGCTTCGGCGTGTTCATCGACCTCGGCGGGGCGGACGGGCTCGCGCACCTGAGCGAAGTCTCATGGGATCGCAACAAGTCGCCCGAAGAGATGTACCGCGTCGGCGACGAGGTCGACGTGTACGTGATGAAGGTCGACCCGGAGACGAAGAAGATCGCGCTCAGCCTGCGGCGCGCGCAGCCGGAGCAGTGGGACGTGATCGTGGACAAGTACGCGGTCGGGCGCGTCGTGCCGGGGATGGTCACCAAGCTCGTGACCTTCGGCGCCTTCGCGCGCATCGAGGGGCCGGTCGAAGGCCTGATCCACGTCTCCGAGCTCGTCGACCGCCGCATCCAGCACCCGAAGGAAGTGGTGCGCGAGGGCGACCTGCTGCCGCTGAAGATCGTGCGCATCGAGCGGGACCGGCACCGGCTCGGGCTCAGCCTGCGCGACGCCCGCGACGAGGGCGAGCGCATGGGCTTCCGCTTCAACGACCAGGGCGAAGTGATCGAGGTGCCGGACGACGTCCGCCAGGAGTTCGAAGAGCGCGAGGGCGTGAAGGTGCCCGTACGCACGCCTGAGTCCCGTGCGGCGGAGGCCGAGAGCACGGCGGCGGCGGAGGTCAGCGCGGACGACGTGCCGGCATCGACGCTGGCTTCTGCGGAAGAGGCGGAAGCGCCGGCGCCGCAGCCCCCGATCGAGGACGAAGAGCCGCCGACGGCGATGGCCCAGGCGCTCGAAGCGTCGGGCGCTGCCGACGCTTTCAGTGAGGATGCGCCCGCGGAGACGGCACCGGACATGCATGATGGCGAGGAGAGCGAAGCAGCGGACAGCTAACGCAACAACGCGTCCATAACGGCGTCAAGTCGTGATTGGATCCGGCCGCGGAGACGGCCGTTATAGAAGGAAGATCGGGGGAAAGCCGGTCGGCGCAGCGAGGGAAACAGCCGACCTAGATGCAAGGCCTGCGTGACACGCCTGTGACGCGTTGGTACTGGACTTCGAAGCCTCCGTTGTGATAAGGTTAGACTAAGTTAGCAATTAGGCTGGAGCGCGGCGATGGCAGACCGGTTCGACAAGTTCACAGAGCGCGCGCGACGGGTTCTCACGCTGGCGCAGGAAGAGGCGCAGCGTTTCAACCACAACTACATCGGCACGGAGCACCTGCTCCTGGGCCTGGTGCGTGAAGGCGACGGCGTGGCCGCGAAGGTCCTCGCCAACCTCGGCGTTGAGCTGAACAAGGTGCGCTCCGCCGTCGAGTTCATCATCGGCCGGGGCGACCGGGCGGTCCTCGGCGAGATCGGCCTCACGCCGCGGGCCAAGAAGGTCATCGAGCTGGCGGTCGATGAGGCGCGCCGGCTGAACCACCACTACATCGGCACGGAGCACCTGCTCCTCGGCCTCGTGCGCGAGGGCGAGGGCATCGCGGCGGGCGTGCTGGAGAGCCTGGGCGTGAACCTGGAGCGGGTGCGCGCGGAGACGACCCGGATCCTCTCCCAGAGCATGCCGCAGAGCGCCGGCGCCGGCGCGCGGTCTTCGACCCGCACGCCGACGGTGGACCAGCTCGGCATGGACCTGACGGCGGCGGCCCGGGCGGGCAAGCTGGACCCGGTGATCGGCCGCGGCAAGGAGATCGAGCGCGTCATCCAGATCCTCTCGCGGCGCACGAAGAACAACCCGGTGCTGATCGGCGAACCGGGCGTCGGCAAGACGGCGATCGCCGAGGGCCTGGCGCACCGCATCGTCGCGGGGGACGTGCCGGAGACCCTGCAGGGCAAGCGCCTGCTGACGCTCGACATCGGCTCGCTGGTCGCGGGCACGAAGTACCGCGGCGAGTTCGAAGAACGCCTCAAGAAGGTCATCGAGGAGATCAAGACGAGCGGCAACTGCGTGCTGTTCGTCGATGAGCTGCACATGCTCGTCGGCGCGGGCGCGGCGGAGGGCGCGGTCGACGCCGCGAACATCCTCAAGCCGTCGCTGGCGCGCGGCGAGCTGCAGTGCGTCGGCGCGACGACGCTCGACGAGTACCGCAAGCACATCGAGCGCGACGCGGCGCTGGAGCGGCGCTTCCAGCCGGTGCTGGTCGAGGAGCCGACGGTCGAGGAGTCGATCGAGATCCTGCGCGGCATCAAGGAGCGCTACGAGGACCACCACAAGCTGATCATCTCCGACGAGGCGCTGAAGGCCGCGGCCGAGCTGGCGTCGCGCTACGTCGCGGACCGCTTCCTGCCCGACAAGGCGATCGACCTGATCGACGAGGCGTCGAGCCGCGTGCGCATCCGGCGCTCGACGACCCCGCCGTCCCTCAAGGAGGCGACGCGCGGGCTCGAGTCGCTGCGCAAGGAGAAGGACGCCGCGATCTCGTCGCAGCAGTACGAGTACGCGGCGGAGCTGCGCGACCGCGAGGTCAAGCTGCAAGAGAAGATCGAGCAGATGGAGGAAGGCCTCGAGGTCGCGCGCGAGGACAACAAGCCGGTGGTGACGGAAGACGACATCGCCGAGGTCGTGAGCATGTGGACCGGCATCCCCGTCGCCCGCATCGCCAGCGAGGAGTCGCAGCGGCTGCTCCAGATGGAGGAGGCGCTCCACAGCCGGGTGATCGGCCAGGACGAGGCGATCGTCGCGATCGCGAAGTCGGTGCGGCGCAGCCGCGCCGGGCTGAAGGACCCCAAGCGGCCGATCGGCGTGTTCATGTTCCTGGGGCCGACGGGCGTCGGCAAGACGTACCTGCCGCGCGTGCTGGCGGAGTTCATGTTCGGCAGCGAGGACGCCATGATCAAGCTCGACATGAGCGAGTTCATGGAGAAGCACAACGTCTCGCGGCTGGTCGGGGCGCCTCCGGGCTACATCGGCTACGACGACGGCGGGCAGCTCACGGACACGGTGCGGCGCAAGTCGTACTGCCTGATCCTGCTCGACGAGATCGAGAAGGCGCACCCGGACGTGTTCAACATGCTGCTCCAGATCTTCGACGACGGCCACCTGACCGACGCGAAGGGGCGCAAGGTGGACTTCCGCAACACGATCATCATCATGACGAGCAACGTCGGCTCCGACCTGATCCGGCGCGACAGCAGCCTGGGCTTCGCCGTCACGAAGGACGAGGTCAAGACCGCCGAGCAGCAGTACAGCAAGATGAAGGACAAGGTGCTGGAGGAGCTCAAGCGCGTCTTCCGGCCGGAGTTCCTGAACCGCATCGACAGCCAGGTCGTGTTCCACACGCTGAGCAAGGAGCACATCCGGAAGATCGTCGAGCTGCAGCTGCGCGAGCTGGAGAAGCAGCTCCTGCTGAAGGGCGTGTCGGTCGAGATCACCGACGCGGCGAAGGACTGGCTCGGCGAGAAGGGCTACGACCACGTGTTCGGCGCCCGGCCGCTGCGCCGCGTGATCCAGAACGAGCTGGAGGACCGGCTGTCGGAAGCGCTGCTGCAGGAGCGGTTCGCGCCGGGCGACACGGTGCTGATCGACGTCCAGAACGACGAGCTCGTGCTGGACAAGCAAGCGGAGCCGGCGCTGGCCTAGCGCCGCGCCCCGCACAGGCAAGTGGCAGGAGCCCCGGAGCGATCCGGGGCTCTTTGTTGCGCCCGAAACGCGAAGGCTTCGCGCAGGCTTCGGGTAGGGAAAATCGCCGCGCGCGCCAGATACGATACGGCCGTGGCGGAGACGGAGGACTGAGCGGTACATGAGGACGCGCGGGCGGCCGCGGCACCCGGAGGTGCTCACGCCGCGGCAGCAGGACGTGCTGCGCTATCTGCAGCAGGGCCTGACGAACGAGGAGATCGCCGGGCGCCTCGGCATCTCCGCGGACGGGGTGAAGTTCCACGTCTCCGAGATCCTCGCGCGGCTCGGCGTCAACAGCCGCTACGAGGCGGCGCAGTGGCAGCCGGAGGCCGGGCGCCGGCGCTGGGCGCTCGCGCTGGCGCCGTTCGCAGCGCTGCAGCGGCTCAAGCTCAACGCGCTGACCGCGGCGGCCACCGGGCTGGCGGTGCTGTTCGTCGCCGCGGGCATCGGCGCGCTCGCGTGGGGGATCGCCCGCACGGGCGGCGGGCGGCACGCGGAGCCACGCGCGACGCTCGGCGCCGCGGACCCGGACCTCGTGATCTTCAGCGCAGCGCCGCCGGGCCGATATCCCGATGCCCACAGCCGCCGCACCGTCACCGTGTACGACGCGAGCGCGAGACAGGTCGCGCACCAGTTCGAGATCGGCGATGGGGTCACGGACCAGCCGGACGAAGTCGTCGCGGCCGGCGACAAGATCGTTGCGAATCTCATGCGCCGTGTCGTGCGGTACGAGCTCGACGGTACCGGAGAGACCGAGCTCTGGCGGGCGAGCGACGGATCGTACGCGTTCGGGCTGGCCGCATCGCCCGACGGGACGCGCATCGCGTTCAGCACGTACACGCCGGGCGACTGCGAGCGGGCGGCGCAGACGCCCGGCGCGCTGGCCACGCCGTGCGCGGTGTCGCCGCGCGACAACAGCCTCGTGCGCGCGATCGACACGATGACCGGGCGAGGACTGCTCTCCGTGGACCAGGCGGATCCGGCGCTCGGGCAGTTCATGGGGCCTGCCAGCGTGGTAGGGTGGACGGCGGCGGGCGACGCGATCATCGTCCTGGGCCGGACGACCGATGAGGCGCCCGGCGTGCTCGCAGAGGTCGCCCTCGACGGCACGATACGGCCGCTGCCGGGCAACAACGAGTTCTTCGCGGCGTCGCCGGACGGCCGCCGCCGGCTGGCGAGCACGCGCCGTGCGTGTGACTCGCTGGACCTGCAGCGCGAGCGCATCGCGATCGTGGACCTTGCGGATGGGCGCGAGCTGGCGGCGGTCGCGGCCCCCGACCGGAACATCCTGCCGCTCGAGTGGTCGCCGGCGGGCGACGCCGTCTTGTACTACGCGCTGGCGATCGAGCCGAAGCCCGGCGAGCCCGGCTGCTATCGGAACATCGATGGCACGGAGGAGTGGCACGTGCTCCGGGATGACGGCACCGTGCTCGACGTGCCGGACCCGGCGACCGCGCGGCGCGCGTGGTACGGGGATCTGCGACTGGTCGAGTACCGGTGTGGGGGCGAGCCGTCGCCGGCGGACTGGTGCATGAACCCCGACCAGAGCTACGGGACGACGGGCATCTACATCGGCGGGCAGCACGTGGCCGACGTCTTCAGCACGAGCTTCCTCCTGGTGCAGCAGGTCGCGCCGTCGAGCTGAGCGACGGGCGCAGGCCACCGCGTGGCGGAGGATCCTTCACCGCGCCCGGAATGACATCCCCTGTGGGCGCTCGGCTCGCTTCCGGGGCGCGCCTGCGCCGGGCGGGCGGCTTCTGCCGGCGGCGGGTCGCGGCCGCTATGCTTTCGGCAACGGGCGGGAGCAAAGCAGCGACGAGGGGGCGCCATGTCTGTGCGCGGCTACATCCTGATCGAGGCGGAGGTCGGCAAGGCGAAGGCCGTCGCCGAGGCGGTCCATTCGATGAAGCACTCGGACGCGCGGGTCGCCGCGGTCGATACGGTCACCGGGCCCTTCGACGTGATCGTGCAGCTCGAGGCCGACGACCTGGACAAGCTCGGCAACGCGATCACCGACGGCATCCAGCGCGTCGAGGGCGTGCAGCGCACGACCACCTGCCTCGCGGTGAAGCTCGGCTAGCGCCCGCTGCCGCCGGGCGACAACGAGCAGCAACGAGCGACCGGCAACGGCCGGGCGCTCCGCGTCGTTGTTCGTTGGTTGCGGTTCGCCGGCGCGGAGACTCCTGTTGATGAGGCGCGCGGGATGACGCCCGCCGCGCCTATCCGCCCGGCATGAGCGCGAACACCTGGCCCTGGTTGTTGATGTAGCGCAGCAGGCGGTGGTCGCCGCCGGTCGAGAACCAGGCGCGCTGCCGGCTGCGCTCGGAGGCGATCTCGACGAGCCAGGCGTCGGCCTTCGTCCCGTCGGCGAGCTCCGCCTGCTCCTGGTCCTTCACCGTCAGCGTCACGAGGTGCTTGTCGCGCCGGTTCGCGGTGATCGTCCAGTACGTCACCTGGTACCCCTTCTCGAACTTGATGGTGCGCCAGAGGAAGAGCGACTGGTCATTGTCGTAGCTGTGCTCCGGCACGCAGAGCGGGTTGCTGCGCTCGCTGTCGGGCTTGTCATCGGTCGGCGGCTTGTACGTCGCCTGGTGGATGCGGACGATGCGCCCGGAGCCGCACTCCTTCGCGTCGACGTCCTCGTATGTCGTGTCAACGACGTTCTTCAGGCTCGGGTCCGTGATCGTGCGCACGCCGGTGCGCGGCTTGAGCGTCTGCGGGTCGGCGCGCACCGTCGATTCGTCGCTGTTCCCCTTGTCGTCCGACGTGCTCTGCGTGAGGACGACGGCGTCGCCCTCCTCTGCGATGGTCAGCGTGGTGTAGCCCTTGAGGTCGCCGTCCTTGCGCAGCTCGTAGCGCAGCGACTCGCTCCCCGACCACGGGACCGCCGATACGATGTCCGACGTCGATGCGTCGGGGTTGCCGCTGCCGCAGGCGGCGAGCAGGAGCGTGGCGGCGAGGAGCAGCGCGCAGGCCGCGGCGGCACGCCTCATGCCGGCGCGGCGGCCGCGTGGCGGATGCGCGCGAGGGCGTCGTCGATGTCCGCGCGGGTGATGCCGTAGTGCGTGACCATGCGCAGCCGCGCGGGGCCGTAGACCGAGGCGAGGACGCCGGCGTCGCGCAGGCTGCGGGCGAACGCCTGCCAGTCACCGCGCACGTCGAAGATGACGATGTTCGTCTGCACGGACTCGGCGTCGAGATCGACCATCGGCAGCTCCGCGAGGCCGCGCGCGAGCGCCTTCGCGTTGTCGTGGTCCTCGGCGAGGCGGTCGACCATGTGCTCGAGCGCGTAGACGCCGGCCGCGGCGATCACGCCCGCCTGGCGCATGCCGCCGCCGACCATCTTGCGCATCTTGCGCGCGCGGGCGATGAACTCCGCGGAGCCGCAGAGCACGGAGCCGACCGGCGCGCCGAGCCCCTTGGAGAGGCAGAAGCCGATGCTGTCCGCGGGCGCCACGAGCGCCGCCACGGTTGTATTGAGCGCGATCGCCGCGTTGAAGATGCGCGCGCCGTCGATGTGCAGGCGCGCGCCGTGGCGATGCGCGATCGACGCGATCTCCTCCGTGTCCTCGAGCGTGATCGCGGCGCCCCCGCAGCGGTTCTGCGTGTTCTCGAGGCAGATCAGCGCGGTGCGCGGGTGGTGCACGTTCTCCGCCCGCACGAGCGAGCGCACCTCCGCCGGATCCAGGCGGCCGCGCGCGTCGTTGCGCGCCGCGCGGAGCTGCACGCCCGCGACGCCCGCCGCGCCCGCGACCTCGTAGTGCAGGATGTGCGCCTCGCTGCCGACGATCGCCTCGTCGCCGCGCGCGCAGTGCGACAGCAGCGCGACCAGGTTCGACATCGTGCCGCTGGCGACGAAGACCGCCGCTTCCTTGCCCGTGCGCTCGGCGGCCATCGCCTCCAGCCGGCGGACGGTCGGGTCCTCGCCGAGCACGTCGTCGCCGACGGGCGCTTCGGCGATCGCGCGCCGCATCTCGTCGGAGGGCAGCGTGACCGTATCGGAGCGCAGGTCGATGATGCGGTCAGGCATTGCCGCCGGCCTCCCAGAGCGTCTGGAATCCCTCGCCGCCGCGGATCGCCGCCAGCTCCACCAGGCGCTCCTCTTCGACGATCTCGGCGAAGGCGGCGTCGCACTGGGCGGCCATGTTCGACCAGCCGGACTCGACCAGGCGGCGCGCCAGGTGGTCCCAGATGCCGGACTCGGCCATCGCCCGCGCGTGGCGCGGCCAGTGGAAGGTGAGAATGCGGTCGGGCGTCCGGAAGCGCGGGCGCAGCACCTTCAGGCTGCGGAAGCGCTCCTCCGCCGATGACGCCTGCGGGACGACCTTGATCATCGGCCCCTCGTCGCCGCTGGTGCGCAGGTCGACGAGCAGGCGGCGGTTGGTGATGGAGAAGCGGACGACGAGCACCTCGGCCGCGTCGATGACGCGCCGCACCTCCTCGAGGTCGATGCCGTAATCGGGCTTCACGGCGCTCATTCTAGCGGCGCCCGGACGGAGCCGGAAGCAGGAAAGGGCGCCCGAAGGCGCCCCTTCCGCGTGCTCGCGCGATGCCGCGCTAGAGCGCGCTCTTGTAGATCGCGGCGAGGTCGGCCGGGTTGCCCTGCCGCGGCGCGTTGATGAAGACCGCCTGCGACTTCTGCGCGTCGTCGACGAACTGGTCGACATCGGACTCCTTCATCCCCACGTCGCTCAGCTTCGAGGGGATGTTGATGTCGCCGCGCAGCGAGCGGACGGCGCTCACGACCTCGGCGCCGGCCTTGTCCGCCGGCATGCCGAAGGCGTTGATGCCCATCAGCGGCGCGATCTCCAGCAGGTCGTTGGCCAGGAACTCCTTGTGGAAGTCGAGCACCTGCGAGAGCAGGATCGCGTTCGCGACGCCGTGCGGCGTGCCGAGGCGGCCGCTGACGACGTGCGAGAGGCCGTGCACCTGCCCCAGCCCCTGCGCCATCGACTGGCCCGCGATATCCGCCGCGTAGAGCATGTGCTTGATCGCCTCGGGCCGGTTGGGGCCGTTGACCGCCTGGCGCAGGTGCTTGCTGATCTGCTGGATCGCGCGCGTCGCGAACATCCGCGTGAACGGCGTGTTGCCCGGGTTCACGTACGCCTCGATGGCGTGCGTCAGCGCGTCCATCCCCGTGGCCGCGGTGATCGGCGCCGGCATGTTGGCGACGAGCTGCGGGTCGAGGATCGCCACGTTCGGCGTGCAATTCAGCAGGAGGTGCTTGTAATGGGTGTCGGGGTCGGTGATCACCGCGGCGTTGGAGATCTCGGACCCCGTGCCGCAGGTCGTGGGGACGGCGAAGAGCGGCTTCATCGACGCCGGGAATGGCGTCGAGCCGACGCCGAAGAGGTAGTCCTTCGCGCCGCCGCCGAGCTCCGCCGCGACGGCGATGCCCTTCGCGGCGTCGATCGCGCTGCCGCCGCCGACCGCGACCACGAAGTCCGCGCCCGCGTCCTGCATCGCCTGCACGCCGGTGTCGACCTCCGGGATCGTCGGGTTCGGCGTGACGTTGTCGTACACCGTGTTCGCGACCTCCGCCTCGTCGAGGGAGGCGAGCACCGTGTCGAGGATGCCCGCGGCCTTGATGCCCGGGTCGGTCACGACGAACGCGTGCTTGTATCCGGCCGCCTTCGCGCGGCGTCCCAGCTCGGCGATCGAGCCGTCGCCGAAGACGGTCTCGACGCGCAGGGCGAAGCTTGGCATTGAGTCTCCTCCTGGTCCGCTAATTGAATGAGCGCTCAACTATGGATCGGGGGCGGGCCTGGGGCAAACGGCGGCGGTCTAGCTTACGACCGTCACCGGGCGCGTCGCGTGCCGGACGACGTGGCCGGACACCGAGCCGAGCAGCGCCTGCGTGAGGCCGGCGCCGCGTCGCCCGAGGACGATCGTGCCGGCGTCGCACGCCTCGGCGAAGCGGACGATCTCCTCGCCCGGCGCGCCGTAGCGCACCTCGACGACGGGCGCGAGACCGCGCTCCCGAAGCGCCGCGACGGCCGCACCGGTCATCGCCTCGATGCGGGCGCGCACGTCGGCCAGGGCGCGCTCGTCGTGCGGCTGCGCTTCGACGGGGAGGACGGCGAGCACCACGACGCGCGGCGCCGGCAGCCCCATCGCCGCCACGTGCTCGGCGGCGCGCACG
>DASRHM010000120.1:0-5526 GCA_035650575.1 Dehalococcoidia bacterium
GGGGACGTTGACGCGGTTGAGGGCGGTCTTGCACTCGATTTCTTCGAAGATGACTTCCGGCATCGTTTCGGCTCCAGTACGTTTGTTCTAGAGGTGGACTTCCACACTACGGCTAGAACAAATGTTTGTCAAGCCGGCCCGGCACCTCGATCGAGCAGCGGAACGCGGCGAAGGCGCGGCCGGGAGGTCGTCAACTTGCCGGGGCGGTGGGCAAGCGGCACCCTGCTGCGAACCTGGACACCGCGAATCCGCACAGCCGCGAGCCGGCTGAGAGCGGCAGAAGGGAGACCGCTATCCCAACCGAAGAAGAGGCACCCAAGACGAACGGCGTCACCGTGGAGCACCTGGCAGCCATCGACCTTGGCCCCGAAATCGAGGGCATGGCAGGGCGACAGCTTCGGATGCGGATGGTGACCATCGAGCCGGGTGGTGTGCTCGGCCCGGTCCATGACCACAAGGACAGGCCGGGGCTGGTGTACATCCTCCAAGGGACGATCACAGACCACCGAGACGGCGTGGCGACAGAGTACGGGCCGGGCGTCGGCTGGCCAGAAGATCGGGCCACCATGCACTGGCTCGAGAACAGGGGGACGACGCCCGCGGTCGAGATCTCGATCGACATCTTCCGGCCGCAGTAGCGGCTGGGGGGAGGCGTACCGGAACGCGCTCCAGGGCCGCGACGAGCAGGTGCGAGACGCGAGCATGACCTCAGCCGCCAGCGCGTGATCGCGAGCCTCGTCGCCTCAGAATCGCCGCGGTACAAGGTGATCGAGGAGGACCCTTCGTCCAGGAAGCCGCTGCGGGACCGGCGAATCGCGATCACCCGGCAGCCGCCGGCCAGGCGCTCGACCCGGTGCTGGGTCACGACGAGGATCGTGCGCGCACGCGGGGCGCGGTCGACCGGCTCGCATTGCCGGCGCGCACGCTTCGGCGCGGAGGGCTGTAACCCGCGGTACGGCGGGCGTATGCTGGCGCTCCGGAGAGGAGGCGATGGCATGGACTACGAGACGATCCTGTACGAGGTCGAGGGCGGGAAGGCGCGCATCACGCTCAACCGGCCCGAGAAGCTGAACTCGCTGACGATGAAGCTCCAGCGGGAGCTGAACCAGGCGCTCTGGGACGCGGACAACGACACGCGCGTGCACGTCGTCATCCTGCGGGCGGCGGGGCGGGCGTTCTGCGCCGGCTACGACCTCACGCCGATGCAGTCGCCGCCGCCTCGCAAGGAGCAGGCGGGGGAAGAGCGCTACACGCACGTCTATCGCGGCATGGCGACGATGGACGACGACATCTGGCAGCTCGAGCGGCAGCAGCGGGAGCGGATGGCGATCTGGGACGTGCACAAGCCGGTGATCGCGCAGGTGCATGGCTACTGCCTTGCCGGCGGGACGGACCTGGCGCTGCTGTGCGACATCGTCGTCGCGGCCGAGGACGCGGTGATCGGCTTCCCGCCGGTGCGGGCCATGGGCTCGCCGGTCGCGCACATGTGGACGTACCTCGTCGGGCCGCAGTGGGCGAAATACTTCCTGCTGACGGGCGACAGCGTGACCGGGCGCGAGGCGGCCGAGATCGGGCTCGTGTGGAAGGCGGTGCCGGTGGACGCGCTGGAGGACGAGGTCGAGGCGCTGGCATCGAAGATGGAGAAGATCGACATCGAGCTCCTGTCGCCGAACAAGCGGATCGTCAACGTGGCGATGGAGCTGATGGGCGCGCGGACGGTGCAGCGGCTGGCGGCGGAGAACGACGGGCGGGCGCACCAGGCGCCGGCGGTGCGGGAGTTCGGGCGCATCGCGATGACGCAGGGGCTGAAGGCGGCGCTGGAGTGGCGCGACGGGAAGTTCGGCGATAGCCGGACCAGCGCGGAGTACCAGCGCCGGCGGGCGGAGCAGGAGGCGCGGGCGCGGCGGGAGGAGGCGTAGGAAGAGGAGAGAGAGGCGGTCCCTCGTCGCTCCTCCCTCGTACCTCGCTCCTCGTTCCTCGTTAGGCGCGGTCGAGCGCGTCGAATTCTTCCCGCAGGAGGCCCATGACCAGCGTGTCGGCAGCCGCGCCGCGGCGATAGCGGTCCTGGCGCAGGCGCGCTTCCTCGACGAAGCCGGCTTTCCGATAGCAGGCGATGGCGCGCGCGTTCTCGGCGTCGACGGTGAGGTCGATGCGCGCGAGGTCCATCTCCTCGAAGCCGAAGCGGCAGAACGTCGTGATCGCGTCGGTGCCGTAGCCGCGCGACCAGTACGCCTTGTCGCCGATCATGATGCCCAACCGGCCCGTGCGGTTCTCCGGCGAGATCTTGTGGAAGTTAACGCTGCCGATGTGCACGCCGTCCTTCGTCTCGATCGCGAAGTGGACGTTCGTGTACGACATCATGCTCGACGCACGATCGCGCGCCCACGCCTCCTCCGCCTCGCGAGCGACCGGGTAGCGGGCGTCGAGGAAGCGCGTGACGTCCGGGTCGTTGATCCAGGCGTAGAAGCGGTCGAGGTCGGAGAACTCCTGCGCCCGCAGGTTGACCAGCCTGCCCTCGATCATCGCGCCACCTCCTCGACCGCTGCGGGGGGCGCGCCGTGCAGAGCGAAGAACTCGTCGCGCAGGGCGCCCATGATCACGAGATCGACGCGGCGGCCCTCGCGGTAGATCGCCTTGCGCAGGCACCCTTCTTCGACGAAGCCGGCCTTCGCGTAGGCTTTCCGGCCACGGACGTTGAAGTCGTAGACCGTCAGGAAGACGCGGCGGAGGTCCATCTCCTCGAAGCCCCAGCGCGTGAGCGTGATCACGGCGTCCGTGCCATAGCCGCGCGACCAGCAGTCCTTCTCGCCGATGCCGATGCCGAGCTCGGCGACGCGGTCGGCGGGGCGCACGTCGAAGAGGCTGCAGTTGCCGATGTGGCGCCCGTCCTTCGTCTCGATCGCGAACCGTTGCTCGCCGTAGGCGGGGAACTGCGACGTGCGGGCGCGCAGCCACTCCTCCTCGGCGAGGCGCGGGACGGGGTAGCGCATCGACACGTAGCGGGTGAACTCGCGGTCGTTCACCCAGCGCCAGTCGTCGTCGAGATCGCTCATCTCGAACGGCCTGAGGTCCACGAGCTTCCCTTCGATCATCGCTCCCTCCCGAAAATGCCGCAGGCCCACCGGAGTGGTGGGCCTGTCTTCGCTGCGGTCCGGCTGTGCCGTGCTAGGGGTGCCGCTCGAAGACAGGCGGGCGCGCGAGCGACGCGACTCCGCGGACGCGATCGATGCGCATCGTGTGTACGGCTTGTCGGCGCGTCACGGCGGTCATACCTGCCTCCGAAGGTTGGCGCAGGATAGGCGCGGGGCGGGCAGCGCCGCAAGCCCCCGGCGGGCGGCCCTGCTACGCTTCGGGCGCAGATGCGCATCGACCTGCACAACCACACCGTCCACGGCTCCATCGACGCGGTCAACGACCCCGACCGGCTGATCGAGATCGCGCGGGGGCGGGGTCTCGACGGCATCTGCCTGACGGAGCACGGGAAGACGAAAACGCCGCTCGCGGCGGAACTGGCGCGGCGCCACGGCTTCCCGGTGTTCGGCGGCATGGAGGTGAGCTGCGAGCTGGGCGACCTGCTCGTGTTCGGCGTCGACGAAGTGCCGAAGCGGCTGATCACGGCGCGGGCGATCAGCGCCTACGTGCGCGCCGAGGGCGGCGTGGTGGTCGCGGCGCACCCGTACCGGTGGGACCTCTCGCCGAAGCCGTGGATCGGGCCGCGCGATCCGCACCTGACCATCGAGAAGGCGCTGGCGGCGCCGCTGCTCGGGCTGGTCGACGCGCTGGAGGCGGTGAACGGCTGGGCGACGCAGGCCGACGTCGACTTCACGCGCGAGGTGTGCGCGCGCAGCGGGTTGCCGCCGACGGGCGGCAGCGACGCGCACGGCCCGCACGAGGCGGGCCGTTGCTGGACGATCTTCGAGGACGACGGGATCCGCACGGAAGCCGACCTCGTGCGGGCGATCCGCGCGCGGCGGTTCGGCGCGGAGGACCAGCGCCCGCTCGAGGACCGCGGCCCCGTGAAGTACTACAACCGCGAGTTCTGACGCCGGCGCGCCGTCACGCGCGCAGTGGCGCCTGCTCCGCCTCCTCCCCGAAGACCTCGACGCGGGCCGACCAGAGCGCGCCGCTGAGCAGCGCGAAGATCGCGGTCACCAGGCTGGCCGAGATCACGCAGTAGACGCAGATCGCGTGCAGGACGCGCAGCTCGACGTACGTGAGGTACATCGAGAACCCGAATGACGCCGCGGCGACGGACCACGCCGCGAGGAGCAGCGCGGCATCGCGGCGGAGCCAGGCGCCGGCGGCGAGCGCGAGCATCGTCGCGTAGGCGCCGGCGCCGAGCAGCGCGACGGGCACGCCGCCGAGCGTGGCGTAGTGGCTGCTGTTGACCAGCTCGCAATCGCCGATGCCGCTGCAGGCGATCGGCTGGTGCGCGTAGTGCACGACCGTCAGGTACGTGGCGACGGCGATCCCCGGCAGGCAGAGGAGCGCCGCGAGCGGGAGCGCGGTCCTGGTGAGGCGCGCGGTCATCGCGCCTGCTCCTGGGCCCGCATGATCGCGTCCGCGAACGTGCCGTAGTCCTGCAGGCCGACGATCTTCTTCGAGCCGATGAAGAACGTGGGCGTGGCGCTGACGCCGGCAGCGTGCGCGGCGTCGGACTCGGCCTGGATGTCGGCGAGATGCACGTTGTCGCCGAGCGCCTGCTCGAAGCGCGGGACATCGAGCCCGAGGTCCTGCGCGATCTTCACGAGCTTTTCGTAGGTGAAGGCGCCGCCGTTCTCTCGGCCCTGGGCGTTGTAGAGCGCGTCGTGGTACTGCCAGAACTTCCCCTGGTCGTCCGCGGCTTCGGCGGCCTGCGCGGCGTTCCACGACTCCTGGCCGATGATCGGAAAGTTGCGGAACTCGATCTTCGCGACCCCGGTATCGACGTAGTCCGCGATCAGGCGCGGCAGCAGGCTCGTCTCGGCGCGCTTGCAGACCGGGCACTGGTAATCGGCGTACTCGATGATCGTGACGGGCGCGTCCGGGTCGCCGAGGACGCGGCCTTCGCCGGCGACGGCGCGCTCGGGCACCTTCGTGTCGTGCACGGTGAAGGCCTGGAAGGCGATAAAGGCACCGACGCTCGCGACGGCGAGCAGGACGGCCGACAGGAAGGCGATCCTGCGGGTGCGGCGGCGGCTCGCCGCAGCGGGCTTCCGCCCGCTGCGCCGCTTGTTGGTGGACACGGTAATCCTCCGTAACTCGATGCTGGCCGTGGCGGCCCGGTCAGGCCGGGCGCGCCATCATGCGGCGAGCGCGAGCTGCGGCGGATGTTCGAGCGCGGGAGGCGGGGACGGGTTGAGGGACGGCGCCGCGGCGGGCGCGACGGCGACGAGCGCGCCGAACACGGGCGGCGGGGGCGGGTCGAAGTGCGGCAGGCCGCCGGCGGGCGGCGGGATCAGCGGCTGCTCGGCGCAGCCCGGGCCGCCGCCGGCGCAGCGCGCGGCGAGGGGGAGGCTGCCCTTCGCGGGGTCGGGCGGCTGCGCC
>DASRHM010000121.1:0-16868 GCA_035650575.1 Dehalococcoidia bacterium
GGCCAGTCCTGCGGCAACACATCGTTTGTGCCCCGCGGGGCGGCGTATTTCTGTGCTTTTCGCGGCTCGGAGGTGGCTGTCATGGCGCAGGCGCAGGGGGTTCTTCTCGAACCGCACGCGGTCGTCGGCGCAGACCTCGTCGAGGTGCGGGCGGTAGTAGTCGCGCAGCGCGTCGATGTACCGCGGCCGGCAGTTCGCGTCGCCGATGGTGTTCAGCTTCAGCGTGACATCGCGTAGGCCGAGCTCCGCGAGTAGCGTCCGCTGGAGGTCGATTACCTCCGCGTCCACCAGCGGGTCGGCGTCGCCGATCGCCTCGGCGCCGATCTGCCAGTGCTGGCGGTAGCGCCCGGCCTGCGGCCGGTCGTAACGGAAGTTCGGGGCGATGTAGTACAGGCGCACCGGCTGCGGCAGGCTCGCCATGCCATGCTCGATGTACGCGCGGGCGACGCCGGCCGTGCCCTCCGGCCGCAGCGCGAGCGGCTCGCCGCCCCGGTCCTCGAACAGGTACATCTCCTTCTCGACGACGTCCGTCCCCGCGCCGGCGGTGCGCAGGTAGACGGCGGCGTTCTCGAAGACCGGCGTGTCGATGCGCCGGTAGCCGAACGACTCGCACACCCGCTCGCCGATGTCGCGCACCTGCTTCCAGTACGGCCAGTCCTGCGGCAACACATCGTTTGTGCCCCGCGGGGCGGCGTATTTCTGTGCTTTTCGCGGCTCGGAGGTGGCTGTCATGGCGCAGGCGCAGGATAACAGCCCCGCGATCCGGCCCGAAATCGCGCCCGAAGGGCGGCGGTATACTCGATCCGTGGAAACCGCGACCGGGAGCAAGCGCGCCAGGCCGGCGGCTGAGCCTTCGGTCCAGCCGCTGATCGAGCGCGCTCGCGCCTACCTGCCGGCCGACAAGCTGAAGCTGATCGAGGACGCTTACGCCTTCGCCGCGCAGGCGCATGCGGGCCAGACGCGCCTCACCGGCGACCCCTACATCGTCCACCCGCTCGACGCCGCGATGACCGTCGCCGGCCTCCAGCTCGATGCCGCCGCGATCGCCGCCGCGCTGCTGCACGACGTGCAGGAGGACTGCGGCGTCCCGAACGACGAGCTGCGGCGGCGCTTCGGGCCGGAGGTGGCGCGTCTGGTCGACGGCGCCACGAAGCTGGAGAAGATCGCCTGGCTCGCGCCCGGCGAGCGCCCGGGCGACAAGGCGCTGCAGGCGGAGAACCTGCGCAAGATGTTCCTGGCGATGGCCGAGGACATCCGCGTCGTGATCATCAAGCTGGCCGACCGCCTCCACAACATGCGCACGCTCGACGCCAAGCCGCCGGAGAAGCGGCGGCGCACGGCGCAGGAGACGATGGAGATCTACGCGCCGCTGGCGAACCGGCTCGGCATCTGGCAGCTCAAGTGGGAGCTGGAAGACCTGGCGTTCCGGCACCTCGAACCCGAGCGCTACAAGCAGATCGCACGCCTCATCCAGTCCAAGCGCACGGCCCGCGAGCGCTACATCGCACAGGTCGAGCGCATCCTCAGCGAGGAGCTGCGGAAGCAGGGCATCGAGGCCGAGGTCAAGGGCCGCGCGAAGCACATCTACTCGATCGCGCAGAAGGCGGAGAAGTACGCGGCGGAGCACAAGGGGTTCGAGCAGATCTACGACCTGCTGGCGCTGCGCGTGACGGTGAACACGGTGAGCGACTGCTACAACGCGCTCGGCGTCGTGCACGGGCTCTGGCACCCGATCCCCGGGCAGTTCGACGACTACATCGCGAACCCGAAGGAGAGCATGTACCAGTCGCTGCACACGACGGTGATGTGCATCGGCGCGCGCCCGCTCGAGATCCAGATCCGGACGCACGAGATGCACCAGCTCGCGGAGTACGGCGTGGCCGCGCACTGGCGGTACAAGGAAGGCGCGCGCGACGGCCGCCGCGACGTGCGCTGGGAAGAGCGCATGTCGTGGCTGCGGCAGCTGCTCGAGTGGCAGCGGGATATGTCGCAGGCGGAGGAGTTCGTCGAGTCCGTCAAGGCCGACCTCTTCCAGGACCAGGTCTTCGTCTACACGCCGAAGGGCGAGATCAAGGAGATGCCCGCCGGCGCGACGCCGATCGACTTCGCGTACCGCGTCCACACTGAGCTGGGGCACAAGTGCGTGGGCGCGAAGGTGAACCAGCGCCTGGTGCCGCTGAACTACCAGCTCAAAACGGGCGATGTCGTCGAGATCCTCGTCGGCAAGAACTCGCGCGGGCCGTCGCGCGACTGGCTCAACCCGAACCTGGGCTACATCAAGACGGGACACTCGCGCGAGAAGATCCGCCAGTGGTTCAAGAAGCAGGAGCGCGCGGAGAACATCGAGCGCGGGCGCGAGATCATCGAGAAGGAGCTGCGGCGCATGGGCCTCTCGCTCTCCGAGTGCGAGGACGAGGTGCTGCGCATCTTCAAGTACGAGACGCTCGATGACTTTCTCGCGGCGCTGGGATACGGCGGCGTCAGCTCCGCGCACATCCCCGCCCGGCTGGCGCCGCTGCTGCACAAGGAGGAGCCGGAGGTCTCGGTGCTGGACGGCGTCGCTCCGCCGGCGCCGGTGGACAGCAGCCACACCGTGCAGGTGCTCGGCACGGGCGACCTGCTGACGCAGATCGCGCGCTGCTGCAACCCGGTTCCGGGCGACCGCATCGTCGGCTACGTGACGCGCAGCCGCGGCGTCACCGTGCATCGCGCCGACTGCTACAACATCCTGCACGAGGACGAGACCGAGCGGCTCGTCGACGTCGAGTGGGGCCGCACCGGCGCGATGTACCCCGTCGCCGTGCACATCGAGGCGTGGGACCGCGTGGGACTGCTGCGCGACGTGTCGACGATCGTGTCCGACGAGAAGGTGAACATGGTCGGCGTCCGCACGCAGGAGAACGGCGACCGCACGACGACGGTGTACCTGACGCTCGAGACCACGGGCGTCCCGCAGCTCGCGCGGCTGATGGCCAAGCTCGAGTCCGTCCGTGGCGTGATCACGGTGAACCGCGAGACCGACGGCCGCCGGCGCACGACGGCGTAGCGCCGCCCGCGCTCGACCCTCCACCCTCCACCCGCCATCCACCCTCCATCTTCCATCTTCCATCTTCCATCTTCCGTCTTCGGAGCGCCCCGCACCGGTCCCATCGACCGCCACAACCGACGTCCCTCCCGATACCAAGACCTGCTACGCTCGGCGCATGGGCATCGAGTTCCGGCGCGTGCGTGATGACGCCGAGGCGCGCGCGCACGCGGCCGTCGCCGAATACGCCTTCAACAACGAGGTCAGCGACGCGGGCATCGAGCGGCGGCTGGCGTGGTACGAGCGCGACTGGTGCTTCGCCGCGTTCGACGGCAAGGAGCTGGTCGCCGGGCTGACGGTGATCCCGTTCGAGCAGTACATGCACGGCGCGCGCATCCCGCTCGGCGGCGTGGCCTCGGTGAGCGCGCTGCCGGAGCGCCGCCGCAGCGGCCTCGCCGGCGGCCTGCTGCGCCACGCGCTCGCCGAGATGCGCGACGCCGGGCAGCCGCTCTCGGCGCTCTGGACGCCACACTACTCGCTGTACCGGCGCTACGGCTGGGAGCTGGCGAGCCGGACGATCAGCTACAGCTTCCCGCCGAAGGTCGCGAAGCTGCGCCTCCCGCCGCCGGAGGGCGGTTCGTACCGGCGCGCGCGTCCCGGCGACTGGCACCTGCTCGCGGACCTGCACGAGCGCCACGCGGCGGCGCGCAACGGCGCGATGGCGCGTCCCGAGCGCTACTGGCGCCGGATCGTCCTGCATGAGGGTGCCAGCGACGAGCGCTTCGCCGTCGTCTGGTCGAACGCCCGCGCCGAGCCGCGCGGATACGCCGTCTACCGCGCACGCTACCGCCCCGGCGGCCCGGGGCCGATGGGCGAGACGGTGCTGCGCGTCGCCGACTGGGCCGCGCTCGACCCCGGGGCGTACGCCGCGATCATCGAGTACCTGCGCGGGCATGACCTCGCCGACCGAATCGTCCTGCGCGCGTCGTCCGATGAACCGCTGCCGGCGGTGTTCGACGAGCCGGTGCACCTCGGCCAGCCGCCCGGCGGCTGGTCCGGCGTCATGCTGCGCCTGGTCGACGTGCGGCGCGCGCTCGAGCTTCGGCCCGCGCTCCCCCAGGCATCGGGCAAGTCGCTGGTCGTCGAGCTCACGGACGGCGCCGCGCCCTGGAACGCCGGCACGTGGCGGATCGAGGCGAGCGAAGGGCGCATCTCGGTCGAGCCCTCGGCGGCGCCCGCCGGGCTGGCGATGGACGTGCAAGCGCTGGCGCCGATCTGGAACGGCTTCACCAAGCCTGTGGACGCCGCACGCGCCGGCCAGATCGAGGTGCGCGACGAGCGCGCGCTCGCCGATGCCACCGATCTCTTCGCGGTCGCCTGGTCGCCCTACACGCCCGAGGACTTCTGACGATGCCGGCGGTCCGCTTCGACGACGGCCTCGCGGCGCTGGCATCGCCGGAGCCGTGGGAGACCGTCGCCGAGGGACTCGGCTTCACCGAGGGCCCGCTCTGGCACCCGGCGGGATACCTGCTGTTCAGCGACCAGGCGGGGCGCATCTGTCGCGCGCGCGACGGGGCGCTCGAGACGTATCGCGAACTGCCCGGCCAGGCGCCCAACGGGCTCACGTTCGACCGCGAGGGCCGGCTGCTGATCTGCTTCCAGGACGCGCGCTACGTCGGGCGCGAGGAGGGCGGCGCGGTGCGGCCCATCGCGACGCACTACGACGGGCGGCGGCTCAACAGCCCGAACGACATCGTCGTGCGGTCGGACGGCCGCATCTTCTTCACGGACCCGCCGTACGGACTGAAAGACGAGCGCGACCGCGAGCTGCCGTGGAACGCCGTGTTCACGCTCGCGCCCGACGGCGAGCTGCGTCCGCTCGCGACCGATTTCGAGAAGCCGAACGGACTGGCGTTCTCGGCGGACGAGCGCACGCTATACGTCGCGGACACCGCGCGCCGCCACGTGCGCGCATTCGCCGTCGCGGCCGACGGCTCGCTCTCCGGCGGTGACGTCTTCGCGGAGATGCGCGAGGAGGGACGGCCCGACGGGCTGAAGGTCGATACCGACGGCCGCCTCTACGCGTGCGCGGGCTCGCTCCAGGTCTTCGCGCCCGATGGACGGCCGCTCGGCGTCATCGATTGCCCGCAGCAGCCGGCGAACTGCGCCTGGGGCGAGGACGGCTCGACGCTCTTCATCTGCGCGCGCAGCGGCGTCAACCGCACGCGCTTCGCGGCGCGCGGCATCCTGCCCGGCGGATAGTCGCTCAGCCGATGCGGGCCGTGACGCCGAGCACGAGCACGGTGAGCACGATCGTGACGATCACCAGGAACAGCGCGTCGCGGTCGATGGCGAACAGCAGCACCGTCATCGCGACGCGCACGACGGGCGTGAGGATCAGTACGAACAGCCCGAGCTGGATCAGCCCGACCGGGTGGAGGCGCATCGCCCGCGACCAGACGTCGTCGAGCCGCAGCGGCGAGGCGTGGGTGTGCACCAGCGCAGAGAAGGAGTGCGGCGCCGAGGCGCTCTCGCGCCCCACGAGCAGCAGCGCCACGCCCGTGAGAATGATCGCGGCCGCGAGCAGCACGCCCGCGCGCAGCACGTAGCTGATCCACAGCTCGACGGTGCGGGCCGAGATCGGCGCCTCGGCGGCGGCAGGCGAAGGCGATTCGACGGTCATGCCTCCCCTACGCCACGCCCAGGCCGCGCAGCAGCATCTCGACCGAGACGGCGCCGAGCACGGGCACGAACACCATGCGCACCGTGACGTTGTTGAAGCGCACGAGCAGCTTCGCGCCGAGCGTGGCGCCGGCCAGCACGCCGAGCGCCACCGGCGCGGCGATGAGCGGCACGACGTCGCCGCGCCAGAAGTAGACGCCGGCGCTCGCCGCCGCCGTCACGCCGATCATGAAGTTGCTCGTCGCGCTCGAGACCTTCATCGGCAGGCGCATCGCGCTGTCCATCGCGAGCACCTTGAGCGCGCCGGACCCGATGCCGAGCAGCCCGGACACCACCCCGGCGACGTACATCATGCCGAAGCCGAGCGGCACGCGCGTGACCTCGTAGCGCACCGTGCGGCCGAGCGCGTGGTCCGGGTAATCGCTGGCCAGCCGGAAGCGGCGCGATGCCCAGTCGCCGGCGACCGCCTCCGGCAGCTCCTCGCCGATGCGCATGGCCGTCGGCACGAGCGAGACGAGGAGGATTACCCCGAAGACGATGAACAGCAGCCGCGCATCGAGCAGGCCGGCCACCAGCGCGCCGGTGAGCGCGCCCGTCGTCGTCGCGAGTTCGAGCAGCATCGCCACCCGCACGTTCGTCAGGTGATCGCGGACGTACGCCGCCGCCGCGCCGCTGGAGGTTGCGATCACGGAGACGATGCTCGCGCCGATCGCCAGGCGAATGTCGAGATGGAAGCCGATCGTGAGCAGCGGGACGATGAGGACGCCCCCACCCAGGCCGGCGAGGGCGCCGAGCAGCCCGGCGAACATCGATGCAAGGAACAGACCGAGGATGAAGAGGTCGAGCGCCATTGGCTGAACTCAGCGTACCTGCGCGGATCAGTTCGCGATAGAAGCACAAACACGACCCACAATCTCGACAACACGCGGCGCGAGAACGAAGCAGAGGCCCCGTCCGGCGCGCCGGACGGGGCCTTCGTCACTCAACCGCCGGTGCGGCTAACGCGTCCGCCTGGCTCCGATCGTCGCCAGCGCGATCCCCGATGCCAGCATTGCGGCAACGAGCGCGAGCACGGGCCACGAGGCGCCGCCTCGCTCGGGCTGCCGCCCGGTGTTCGGCAGGAGCACGCCCGTCGGCGCCTGCGGCCCGCGCGACGAGCCAAGCACATTGCTCACCGACGTCGGCGAGGAAGCCGCCGTCGCGCTCGAGGCCGGCGCCGTCGTCGTTGCCCGCGGGGTGGCGGTGTTCGCGCGCGGCGTCGCCGTGTTGCCCGACACCGAGCCGGTAGCCGATGGCGACGGCGTGTTCGTCGCGGTGGGCGCGGCCGTGTTCGTTGCCGTCGGCACGGACGTGTTGGTCGCCGTCGGCACCGCCGTGTTCGTGGCCGAAGGCTGGGGCGTGCTCGATGGCGCGCCCTGGGTCGCGCTGGCCTGCGCCGTCACGGTGCGCGTCGGCGGCGTCGCCGTTCGGGTGCCG
Organism: Dehalococcoidia bacterium; assembly: GCA_035650575.1. Taxonomy (GTDB): domain Bacteria; phylum Chloroflexota; class Dehalococcoidia; order DSTF01; family JACRBR01; genus DASRHM01. Next base: position 7,184 of record DASRHM010000121.1, read on the forward strand.
GGCGTCGCGGTGCGGGTGCCGGGCGTAACGGTGCGCGTCCCCGGCGTGGCGGTGCGCGTGCCGGGGGTCGCGGTCGTGGTGCCCTGGGCGGTCGGCGTCTCCGTCGCACCGGCCGGCGCCGTCGCCGTCGCGGTCGGCGTCGATGTCGCCGTGGCCACGGGCGTCGGAGTGGATGTCTCGCTCTCGCCCGGCGTCTCGGTCGCGGTCGCCGTCGCGGTGGCCGTCGCGGTCACGACGGCGTTCACCGTAACGGGCGCCGTCGGACCCGAAGGCACGACGTCCGCGCCGCCGCTCGTCGTCGCGCTGTTCATGTACAGGCCCGGCACCGACGACACCGTCACGTCGAACGTGAGCGTGATGCTGCTCGAGCCGGGGATGTTGAACGGCCCCGCCCACGTTAGGACCTGCGCCGCCACCGATGGGTTGGCGGTCGTCGCGCCGGTCGTCGAGCCGCTGACATATGCGAACCCCGGCGGCAGGACATCGATGATGTTATCGACGGAGGCCTGCGCGGCGTTCGGGTTCGTCACGGTGATCGTGTACGAATCGGTCGCCGACGGGTCGACGGCCGGCAGCTCCGCAGCCTTGGTCACCTGCACCGGCAGCTCGCCCACCGGCGAGAACGTCGTGAGGTGCGAGATCGTCAACGATGCGCCGGCCGCCAGCGTCCGGTTCCAGTCGATCGCCGCGCCGTTGTCCTCGAGCGTCGTGCAGATGCAGGTGTCCGGCAGCTCGGCGCCCATGCCGATCGTGTCCCAGACCGTGTTGTAGTACTCCTCGAAGAAATGGTCTGCTGGCGTGATCGGCGACCACTGCTCGATGCGGTCGGGGGGCGAGTTGTTCGCGTTCTTGGTGCAGGCGACGGTCTTGGTCGCCGGGATCGTCACGCCGTAGCCCTCATCCGACCCGCCGAGGAAGCAGTCGCCCGCCCGGTACAGCCGGAGGTCCGACGAGGAGGCGCCGTTGTTCGTGAGCTGGACGTCGGTCCGGTACGACTCCTGGCCGACGACGTACGAATCGGTCTCCGTGATCCGCACCGACCCCGCGTCGACGACCGTGACGACGGTGTAGGGGTCGCCGGCGGTCCCCGAGCCCAGCACGCCGCTCTGGCTCACCGGCGTGAACGCGATGCCCTGCGCCTGCTCCGCGGCCGACGGCCGGCTCGTCAGGTCGGGCGAGTAGAGGGTGCCATCCACCAGCAGGAACGTGCCGCAGTCGCCGAGCAGCTCGTCCGGCGGGAACAACTCCAGGTCCGTGTCACCCTCGTGCGCGACCTGGCAGCTCAGGTCCGTGCCAATGTAGACGTGCGTCAACGGCCCGGTCGAGGCGATGTCCGCCGTCGTCGCCACGGCATTCGCGATGCCGCCGCCGTTCAGCAGCAGCAGGGAGAGCGGCAGGATGAGCAATGCGGCGAGACGCAGCGGGCGGTTCATCGTCGAGTCCCTTCTGTTAGCGAGAACCGGGTGCCGGAAGACGGCGCGACGGCGGGGCGATCTTCAGGGTGGCGCGATTATGTTCTGGCGCCGGCTCTCGAGCAATCACCCGCGCTTGACATCGCGCGCCGTTTCGCCGGGGAACGGCCGGCGCATTTTGGGGCTTGCCGCACGTATGTTCTGTATGAGATAGTCGCCCTGTCGTGGCCCTCGCAAAGATCCGCTCCTGCGCCGTCGTCGGGCTCGAAGGCGAGATCGTCGAGTGCGAAGTCGACGTCTCCCGCCGCGGGTTGAACTCGCTCGCCCTCGTCGGCCTGCCCGATACGGCGGTGAAGGAAGCGAAGGACCGCGTCGAGTCGGCGATCAAGAACTCGGGGTTCCGCTTCCCCAACGGCCGCATCGTCGTCAACCTCGCGCCCGCCGACCTGCGCAAGGAAGGCCCGACCTATGACCTGCCGATCGCCGTCGGCATCATGGTCGCCGCCGGCCAGGTGCTCGCGGACGTCAGCGAAGCGGTGTTCCTCGGCGAGCTCGCGCTCGATGGCCAGGTGCGTCACGCGCAGGGCATCCTGCCCATGCTCGCGCTCGCCCGCGAGCGCGGCATTCGCACCGCGTACGTGCCGTCCGTCGACGCGCCGGAGGCGGCGCTGCTTCCCGACATCACGATCTATCCGGTCGATACGTTCGCGACGCTGCTCGCGCACCTGAGCGGCGCCGAGCCGCTCACGCCCGTGCCGGCGCGCGGCATCCCGGATGCCGACCCATCGGAGTGGCTCGGCACGGACTTCGGGGACATCAAGGGGCAGGAGCACGTGAAGCGCGCGCTCGAGGTGGCGGCGGCTGGCGGCCACAACGTGCTGATGAGCGGCCCGCCCGGCAGCGGCAAGACACTCCTCGCCCGCGCGATGCCGGGCATCCTGCCGCGGATGACGGCCGACGAGACGCTCGAGGTCACGAAGATCTATTCCGTCGCCGGCCTGCTCCCGACGGACACGCCGCTCGTCAGCCGGCGCCCGTTCCGCGCGCCCCACCACACCATCTCGCACGCCGGGCTCGTCGGCGGCGGGCGCAACCCGCGCCCCGGCGAGATCAGCCTGAGCCATCGCGGCGTGCTCTTCCTCGACGAGCTCCCCGAGTTCGGGCAGCAGGTGCTCGAGGTGATGCGCCAGCCGCTCGAGGACCGCACCGTCACCATCTCGCGCGCACAGGGCTCGATCACCTATCCCGCGAACTTCATGCTGCTCGCGGCCATGAACCCCTGCCCCTGCGGGTACTATGGCGACCCGACGAAGGAGTGCTCATGCTCCGAGGGCACCGTGAGCCGCTACCAGAAGCGCATCTCCGGCCCGCTGCTGGACCGCATCGACATCTTCATCGAGGTGCCGCGCATCGACTACGAGAAGCTCTCCTCGGAGACGGCGGGCGAGAGCTCCGCCGACGTGCGCGCGCGCGTCGAGCGGGCGCGGTGCCTCCAACAGCGCCGCTTCGCCGGCACGCGCGTCGCCGCGAACGCCGAGATGACGCCGACCGAGGTGCGCGAGCATTGCCAGGCGCGGCTCGATGAGCAGGCGCAGTCGCTCCTGCGCCTCGCAATGGCCCAGCTGTCGCTCTCCGCGCGCGCGTTCCACCGCATCCTCAAGCTCGCGCGCACCATTGCGGACATGGACCAGTCGGACGGCATCGCCGCGCAGCACCTCGCCGAGGCGGTCCAGTACCGCCAGCGCGTGCGCGGCTGAGGACGGCACGCGCCTGCGGCTCCAGTTCGCAGCCGGGTCGTTGACGCAAGAACGTGCGCACGCGGGCGGGTGGCTGTCAGCGCCTCAATGCGATGCGTGCGTGCGCCGCGAAGAACTCCCAAATCGTCGCGGTGGCGTCGATCTGGTGCGTCGTCGGCCCCTCGAGGTCGAGGTCCCGCGTGGCGTTTGGCCACGTGTGCCCGCCGCCGATCACCGCGTACAGCAACGCCTGCCCGTCGCCGCTCGGGCAGTTGCGGAACGTCGAGAGCTCGATCGAGGCCGCGGGCTGCGAGATGATCGGCAGGCCATCGCAGCCGAGCGCGCGCGCCCATTCGGAGAGCACCCGCCGCACCGGCGGATATGTGCCGCCCACCACGTCCGGAGCGACGGCGCCGCCCTCGAACGGGAGCACCGGGTCGGCGGTGCCGTGGAACGCGACGACCGGCACCTTCGCGGTGCAGCTGACGTACACCGACGCGACGACGCCCACCGCCGCGAAGCGGTCCGGCATCTCGCACGCCAGGCGCTGCACCATGCCACCGCCGTTCGAGTAGCCCGTCGCGTACGTCCGCGCCGGGTCCACGCACAGCGACGCATCGAGGCTCGCGAGCAGGGCGCGCACGAACCCGAGATCGTCGGCGTCGTTCAGCGCCCCGGTGACGTTCCAGTGTTGTGCCCCCGCCGCGCCCGTCCCTTCCGGGCTCACGAGCACGAACCCGGACTTGTCCGCCATCGCCGGCAGCGCGGTGTAGTCATCGAAGGTCCGCGCGTCGGCGCCGAAGGGGTGGAACGCGAGCACGAGGGGGAGGGCCGTTGAACCGTCGTAGGCCGGCGGTACGTGCAGGATGTAGGTGCGGGTCCCGCCGCCGCCCTCGATCCGCTCCAGCGACTCCCCGGCGGCGTGCGGCCGGGCCGGCGCGCAGCCTGCCGGCGGCGATGGGGCCGGTGTGATGGCTGCGTTGCCGTTGCCGCCGCTCGCATCGCCGCCGCCGCAGGCGACGATCAGGGCGCCGAGCAGCGCGAGCGGGACGAGGATCCGCAGCATCGGCGCAGGATAGCACGGAATGCGTGCCGCACTGCCGATACTCCTCACGGTCAGGGTTCAGGGGGACGGAGAGCGCCGCCACGGGTGCGCGTGCGCCGGGTGCCAGCCCCCTCAGACGCGCACGGTCCGCGCCCGATACTGTTGCGGCCTGCGCGAATTTCGGCGAAGGGGGGACAGCCGATGTTCCGTCACCTTCTGGTCACGCTCGATGGGTCGCCGCGGGGCGAATCCGTCCTGCCGTACGCCAGCACCATCTCGCGGTCCATGGGGGCCGAGGTCACGCTCCTGCGCGTCGTCGATGCCGGGACGGCCGAGTGGAGCGAGCGCGGCGCCATCGGCAAGGCCGCGGCCGACGCGACGGCGCACGCCCGGTCCGTCGAGCAGGCCGAGGCCTACCTCGAGCGCATCGCCGTGCGCCTCGCGGACGACGCGAGCCGCGTGCGCACGATCGTCCGTCAGGGGCACCCCGCCAGGGAGATCGTCGCCACCGCGCGCGAGCTGGACGCCGACGCGATCGCGATGGCGACCCACTCCCGCCGCGGCATCAACCGGCTGATGTTCGGGAGCGTCGCCGAGCAGGTGCTCCACGAGTCGAGCCTGCCGGTGCTCCTGATCCGCGCCGCGTAATCAGGCGACCACCAGCGGCACCTGCATCTCCTCCGCGGTGAACGCGCCGTGGTCCCCGCGCGTGCCATCCTGTTCGTACCAGATCGATGACGCGTCGAGCGGGATCGATACGTAGTCGCCGCAACGCTCGCGCGCTTCCGCGCCGAGCGGCCCCGGGCCGAAGAGCCGCAGGTCCTCCGCCTCCCCCTGGCTCAGCAGCACGAACCGTGCGCCGAAGCGCGCGCGGAACGCCCTCGCGAACGCCTCGCCGCGTCCGGGGCGCACGTGCCAGCGGGCGAGCCGCGGCTCGCCGGACGGCGGCGCCAGCAGGAGCGGCATCAGCGGGTCGCTCCGGGCCAGCCGCACGACCTGCGCCGGGGGCACGTCGATCTGGCCGTGATCCGCGCTGACAACGACGCGCGCGCGGCCGTCGAGCGCTTCCCGCAGCGCCGCCAAGCGCGCGGCGACATCGCGCAGGACGCGCAGCGGCCGCGCGGCGCTCGCGCCGTCCTCGTGCTCGGCCGTGTCGACGAACGGCACGTAGAGGTAGCTCCAGGTCGGCGCCGTCGCCGCCCGCACGCGCGCGGCGATCTCCTCGCAGGCACGCCGCAAGCTGCGGTAGCCGCGGTTCTCGCGCCCGCCGGACGTGTACCGCGAGTACACGCTGTTCGCGATGTACGAAGGAAGCCAGCCTTGTGGCTCGTGCCCGTACGCCGTGACCATGGGCGGTCGGGGATAGAGGTCGGACGCGCGCAGGCCGAACTCGCCCGCCGGACGCTGGCTGTGCCGCTCGATGAACGGCAGCGTCACGACGCTCAGGTCGCGCGCACGCAGGTACGTCCACCAGCCGAGCACGCCGTGGTCGCCGGGCCACAGCCCCGTCGCGAGCGTCGTGAGCGCCGCCGTCGTTGCCGATGGCGCGACGGACTGCAGCTCCATCACGGTGTGCCGGCGCAGGAAGCAGCCGTCGTCGAGCCGCCGCACGATGTGCTGCCCCATGCCATCGACCAGCACGAACACCAGGTGCTCGGCCGGCCCGATGAGCGACGCGATCCGGTCCGCATTCGGCGTGCGGATCACCGGCGCGCCGGCCAGCGACCCGAGCGCCAGCGCCAGGTCAACGGTGTTCGGTGCGGATGCGGACGGCCGCAGCAGCCGGCCGCGCGCGAACGCGTCCAGCAGCCGCTCGGCATCCGCGCCCACCCGGCTACAACAGGTCGCCGGTGGCGCTGCGCGTGCTGCCCGTCTCCTGGAACGCCGCCATCAGGTTCCGCGCGATGGTCTGCTGGTGCACCTCGTCGGCGCCGTCCACGAGCCGCGCCGAGCGCGCGTTGCGCATCAGCCGCTCGAGGGGCGTGTCGGTCGAGTACCCCAGCGCACCATGCACCTGGATCGCGCGGTCGACGATCCGCCAGAGCGTGTTCGCGACATGATGCTTCGCGAACGACACCTCCTGCCGGAACGGCAGCCCGTTCTCGATCTTGTAGGCGGCATGCAGCACCATCAGCTTGCCCGTGTACAGCTCCATCGCCGAGTCGGCCATCATCCACTGGATCGCCTGCTTGTCGGCGAGCAGCGAGCCGTGCGAGTAGCGCTTGAGCGCCCGGTCGACGAGCATCTCGAGCGCGACCTCCGCGTTGCCGATCCAGCGCATGCAGTGCGCAAGCCGCGCCGGCCCCAGGCGCGCCTGCCCCAGCAGGTGGCCGTGCCCGCGCGCGCCGAGCATGTTCTCCGCCGGCACGCGCACGTTCGTGATGCGGATCTCGCAGTGGTTCCCCTGCCCGGCCATCGTATCGATGTCGCGCACGATCTCCCAGCCCTCCGCCGGCAGGTCGACAAGGAACGCCGAGTTGCGCGCCTGCGGCGGGTCGGCATCCGGATCCGTGCGGGCGATGAGGATCGCGAAGCGCGCGCCCTTCGCACCGGAGATGAACCACTTGTGGCCGTTGATCACCCAGTCGTCGCCGTCCTTCACCGCCGTCGTCTGGATCTGCGTCGGGTCGGATCCCGCGACCTCCGGCTCCGTCATCGCGAAGCACGAGCGCGAGCGGCCTTCCGTGAGCGGCCGCAGGTACTTCTCCTTCTGCGCGTCCGTCGCGTGGTGCAGGAGCGTGTGCATGTTGCCTTCGTCCGGCGCCTGCGCGTTGAGCACGAATGGGCCGATGCCCGTGCGCCCGGCCTCCGCCGAGACGAACGCCATCGCCACCGGCCCCAGGCCCATGCCGTCCCACTCCTTCGGCATGTGCGGGTTCCACAGCCCCAGGTCGTGCGCGCGCTGGCGCAGCCCCGCGATCGCCGAGACGTACGCGTTGCGGTCAGCCTCGCCGTGGCGTAGCTTCTCTTCAGCCGGCCGCACCTCGTCGTCCATGAAGGTGCGGACGCGGCGGCGCACGTCCTCGACGTCCGGTGGGAGCGTGAAGTCGATCATCTCGCGTACCTCCCGCGCCGCGAAGACGGAACTGCGGCGCCATGCATGCGCTTGAACTGCGAAGGGGATTGTAGTGGGGACGGACGCTAGGGTCACGGCCCGCGGAGACGGGCGATGAGCGCGCCGCGCGGCATCGACCTCGAGCGGCTGACGCCGTGGTTCCGCGAGCACGTCGCGCCGGTGGACGCGCTCGGCGCGGAGCTCATCGGCCACGGGCGCTCGAACCTGACCTACCGCCTCTTCTCGGGGGACAGCTCATGGGTACTGCGTCGCCCGCCGCTCTCGCACGTCCTGCCGACCGCGCACGACATGAAGCGCGAGTTCCGCGTGATCTCCGCCCTCCGCGACACGAAGGTGCCGGTCCCGGACGCCATCGCCCTCTGCGAGGACACGGCGGTGAACGACGCGCCGTTCTACATCATGTCGTATGTGGCCGGCATGGTCCCGACGGACCCCCAGGTCGTCGCGAAGGCCTACGACCAGCCGACGCTGCGGCGCCTCGGCGAGGAGTTGATCGACACGCTCGTCGAGTTGCACGCGCTCGAGCCCGCCTCCGTCGGGCTCGCGGACCTCGGCAAGCCGCAGGGGTTCATCGCGCGCCAGGTGAAGCGCTTCAGCGGCCAGATCGAGCAGCACCGCACGCGCCCGGTCCCGGAGCTCGAGGAGCTGGCGCGGCGCCTCAACGCCTGGACGCCGCCGGAGTCCGGCGCGGCGATCGTCCACGGCGACTACCGCCTGGACAACTGCGTGATCGACGCCGCCGGACACATCGCCGCCGTGCTCGACTGGGAGATGGCGACGCTCGGCGACCCCCTGGCGGACGTCGGCATGCAATTCATGTACTGGGGCGGCACCGGGGCGAACGGCCAGCCGGCCGTCGGCGCTGGCTCGGTGACCGCGCTCCCCGGCTTCCCAACCCGCGACGAGGCGATCCGCCGCTACGCGGAGAAGAGCGGCCGCGACCTCAGCAACCTCGACTTCTACGTCGTGCTGGCGTACTTCAAGCTCGCCGTCATCGTCGAAGGCATCTACGCCCGCTTCCTCGAGGGCGGCACGGTCGGCGCCGGGTTCGAGGGCACGGGCGCGCAGGCGCAGCTCCTCGCCCGCACCGGGCTGTCGATCGCCAGCGCGTCGACCGTCCCCTCGCTCCGCGGCTGACGGCCTAGCGGGCAGCAGCCGCCGCGGCCGCCGCGGGAGCGCCGGCTGCCGCACGCCGCAGGTTCAGGCAGGAGAACGCGGCGATGGCGGCGGGCATGCACAGCTCCGGCCACTCGCCGAATCCCCAGAGGTAGGTGATCGGCTCGTTGAGCCAGAACAACCGGACGCCGCGATACGCAGCCTGCACCAGGAACGGCGACGTGAGGAACAACGGCGGCAGGAAGAGGTCGCAGGCGGCCGGCCAGCGCTCGCGCACCCAACCGCGCGCGGCGTAGACCAGCACGGAGCCGTACGCCCCCACGAGAAAGAGCGCGACCCGGTACTCCAGGTGGATCCCGCGCAAATTGTGCAGCGTCGTCTCGCCCTGCTCGTTCTCCGCCCTCAACGCCGCGGGAGTGTCGATGCGGAAGATGCGCTGGCCCCAGCTGACCTCTTCGCCCATCACGAAGATCGCCCCGAAGGCGAGCAGCGCGTAGAGGAGCGCCGGCAGTCGCTGGTCGGTAGCCCAGAGCCGCCGGGATATCATCGAAGCGAACGCCACCACGAGTCCCCAGGCGGCGACCTCGCCCCACTCGAGCGGCCCGTCCTCGCGCGTCAGGGCAACGAACAGGCGCCGGAAAGGCGCCACCGCGAGCAGCAATGCGGCGCCCGCGAGCGGCGCGAGGAACAGCGCTTCCGCGACCCGGCCGGGCACGCGCCAGTCATCGGCCTCCTCGCGGAGCGCGCGCCGGGCGTTACGGATGATGACGGCAATGCTCACTGATCGGCCCCGCGCCTGATGTTCGGCCGCGAGCGCATGATACGGCCCGCGCGCGTTCCTCTCCCGCATATCGAACGATCGGTGCGACGGAGCCGTTACCGGAGACGCAGGACGGCCGGAGCGCCAGGCCCCGGCCGTGACGGTCGATGGTGGTACCCCCGACAGGACTCGAACCTGTGCTCCCGGCTCCGGAGGCCGGTGCTCTATCCACTGAGCTACGGGGGCGTCCCGCCCATTCTACGGCTCGTCGGCGATGCGCGAAACTCACGCCCGCGAGCCGTCCGCCGGGCGGCCTCCTGACGTATACTCGTCGTCTGTTCGCCGAATTGCATGAATCGCAGCCAACGCAGGAGGTGCGCATGGGCGCGCGGGCACAGGCTCTCGCAGACGAGTTCGACGGCGTCGTGGCCGACCTGGCGAAGACCATCGAGGACTGGCCGGAGGACAAGTGGGGTGCGATCTGCGGTCCGGAGGGCTGGACCGTCGCCGCGACCGCGCAGCACGTCGCCGGGCAGTTCT
>DASRHM010000122.1:0-32329 GCA_035650575.1 Dehalococcoidia bacterium
CGCGCTCGTAGGCGCGCCGCTCTTCGTCCAGCAGCGGCGAAGGCGGCAGCGGCGACGCCATGTCCGCGACCGCCGCCATCCCTTCCTCCTCCGCCAGGCGCATGCGCTCGGCGAGGTACCCCTGCACCGCCTCGTTCCGCGGGAAGGCGAAGCGGTACGCCGTGTCGTGCAGGGTCAACGAGAGCAGGCGGTCGGCGCGGCGGAGCGCGATCTCCTGCACGACGGCCCCACCCATCGAGTGGCCGACCAGGTGATATCGCGCGAAGCCCGCGGCCTCGATCACCGCCTCCACGTCGTCCGCGAGGTGAAGGATGGAGTAGGCGTCGCGGTCCGCCGGCGCGTCCGACCGCCCGTGGCCGCGGTGCTCCATCGCCAGCACCCGGTGCGTCCGCGCGAACTCGGGTATGACGTAGCGCCAATCGACGAGGTCTCCCGTGTATCCGTGGACGAGCACCAGCGGCTCGCCGGCCTCGCCGTGCAGCTCGTAGTAGATCCGGACCCCCTTGACGTCGACCAGCGGCATCGCCCACCTCCGTCGCGATCCTACTCCGCCCCCGCGCCCGCAGGAACCCCGCTTCGCCGCGGCCGCTCCTGTAACCGCGGCCGCCCCCCTTCGTTGGGATCAGGGAAGCCCGTACTGCCGGGGACTGCGAGGTCGAGGTACACCATGGGGCGCATTCTCAACCAACTCGAGGGCAGGGACCGCGGCGAGGCCGTCCGCTGCCCGATCTGCGGCGCCGGCAACTTCGCCGACAGCCGCTGCCGCCACGTCCGCTGGACGTTCGAGCAGGGCGGACCGGTGGACTTCGCCCGCTTCGCCCTGACCGTCAGCCCGTTCGTGAAGAACAGCGGCGCCCGTCTCGCGGACATCCCTCGGTCCTGGTGGGAGCGCGAGGGCGAGTGGATCGCGGAGCAGGTGCTGCTTCGGTTCGATGCGTGCGACGGCTACGTCTTCGGCGACCTGTCGGCGCTCGACCTGCTGGCCCGGGACCTCTGGCGCCACTTCCGGCCGGAGCCGGAGCGGCCGATGCCGCACGCCGGCTAGACATTCGATCTTCACACCCGTCCGAACTTGACGGACAATGCCGGCATGACGCCGCGCCCCGTGCCCCCCGCCCCGACATCGTCCGCAGACGGCCGCGATGCCTGAATACGTGACGATCCGCCGCTGGGCGCTCAAGGACGGCGCCGATGAGGCCGCGCTCGTCGCGCTCGTGCGGGAGCGCATCATCCCGGCGTATCGGGAACAGCCGGGATGCCTGAAGCTCGAACTGCTGCGCATGTCCGAGCCGGACTCCTTCCTGGCGGTCACGCACTGGGAGTCGCGGGGCGCGTTCGAGGTCTGGGCGGGGCCGCCGGGGCAGGAGTGGCGCGACCGGCATCGTGGCGCGCTGGAGCGCTGGCTGGAGCTGATGGCGTTCCAGTCCGAGTGGGACGCGGAGATGCTCGCGACGGGCTGACGCAGCGTCACAGTACTTTTGTTCCGAAATCCGCCATCGGGCGCCCCACCGGTTTACAGATTCTGCAATGGGGGATTGACGCTTGGCGGATCTCGTCGTAATCTGTACGAGAAATCACAAACAGCCCTGCTCGCGCAGGGTTGTCTGCCGAGACGGCAGTCGGCCGAGCCCCGGCGGCGGTGGAGCCGGCCCGGGGGCGGGGGAACCAACGGCGGTCCGTGCAACGCGGGCCCTGGGGTGAATCGCGCAGCGACCCATTGGCGCGCTGACGCGTAGGGCAGCCTTCGAGTCCGAACCCGACAGCTAACCCCGTAGGCGATTGAGAAGAAGGCAGCGCAACCGGGTGGTGGCCGGCAGGGGGCGCCGGCGCAGCGAGTCCATGCGCGGACTCCGGAAGGGCTTCCTCTCATGAACAACACGCTTCCTCGCAGCTGCCCGCGGTGCCGCGGTTCGATGATCGTCGAACGCGACTGGTACGGCGCCTACAGCACCTGCCTCTGCTGCGGATACGTACACGAAGCCATCTCCACTCCCCCCATCGAACTCTTGGACGAAGAAGAAGGGCACCCGCGACAGCGCCGGCGCCAGCCTTCGCACGGCAAGCTCCGCCTCTAGCCGCTCGTCCCGTCACCGCCCGCCAGGACGCCCTCGGACTCGCTCCGCGGGCGTTTCTTTTTCGCCCGCACCCCCCTACGATGCGCGTAACCCTGGTCCCCCCGGAGGGCGCGAGCGCAGGAGGCCCGCATGCTCTACATCCGCATGTCGCTGATGACCCCGCGGGCGGGGAGCGAGCACGACGTCGCCGCCATCATGGACGACCTCGTCGCCTACTACGGCAAGCAGCCCGGCTTCGTGAAGGGCTACAAGCTGATGGCGGCCGACGAGTCAGGCGACATCGGCCGCATCACCGTCTGGCGCTCGCAGGAGGCGGCCGACGCGACGGCGCAGACCGAGCACGTGCTGGCGAAACGCTCGGAGCTCGCGCCCCTGCTCGTGCCCGAATCGCACATCGAGCGCTCGTTCCATGCGGAAGAAGGCGAGAGCCTCCTCACCCAGCTCCTGCGGACGCTGCACGTGCGGTAGTCCCGGGCGAGGACGACGCGCGACGAATGCGCGGCGATTGTGCTCCCCCGGCAGGGGGTGCGCGCGAGCCCGCGAGGCGCGCGCGGGGCGAGGGAGGACGGACGGTGGCGGCGAGTCACCCCTCGCTCCGCTCCGCGCTCCTCTCGCTCACCTGCGTTAGACGGCGATCGCCGGGATCTCCTCGGCGGACTCGAGCTCGGCCATCTCCGGCTCGGTGTTCGCCATCGTCCAGCCGACCCAGAACGCCAGCGCGCTGGCCACGCCGACGGCCGTCACCACGGGCAGCGCGATGACGAGATAGCTCCGGCGCAGCAGGCCGATCACCATGATCAGCATCTGCACCGCGGCGACCGCCATCATGATCGTGCCGAGCTGTCGCGAGCGTCCCATTGAACGCACCTCCCTCTCAGGCGTTGGACATCTGCTTCCGCAGGTCCGGGGGCAGCAGGTTCGGGATGCTGTCCTCGATCGGGTAGCGCTCGTCGCACTTGGCGCAGTAGAGCGTCCCGCGGATCACCTCGTCGTCCTTCTCCTCGTCGATGGTCAGCGTCAGCTCGCCCTTGCACATCGGGCAGGCGAGGATTTCCATCAGGTCCTTGCGCATGGCATCTCCTCCCGGTCCAGCGTCCGAGTGTACACCTGCCGGCGCCCGTCGGGGGAGCGGTACCCCGGGCGGCGACGGCGGGAAATCCACGGCGAGAGGCAGGGATGCCGCCGCCCGTCACCCTCAAACGACGCGCCTCTGCGCCAGCACGAGCGGGTGGCGCTCGGGCTTCGCATCCGGGTCGTCGTAGCCGTGGCCGGTCACGCCCTCGCGCGCGATGTCGAACCCCGCCCCTTCGAGCAGCGCCCGGTATTCGGGCAGCGACAGGTTGCTCCAGTACATCTCCGCGCCGAAGAAGTCCTCGTCCAACATCGCTCGGGCGCGCGGGCGCGATTCCGCGTAAGGGCGCGGCTGCCTAGACTGACCTCGTGCCAACCCTCTCCCTCAGCACCATGTGGGCGCAGCAGGAGCGCTTCGTCGAGGACATGCACGTCTTCGTGCGCGAGGCGCAGGCGCTCGGCTACGACGCCATCGAGGTGAGCCACGCGACGCAGGTCGCGCCCTTCGAGCGGCTGCTCGGCTCGCCGGACGTGCGCATCTCCTCGATCCACGCGCCGGCGCCGCTCGTGCGCGACGGCGACGACCGCTGGAACAGCGCCCTGAACCTCGCCGCGCAGGACGAACGCGAGCGGGAGGCCGCCGTCGCCTACGCGAAGCACAGCATCGACCTCACGCGCGAGGCCGGCGGCAAGTTCGTCGTCGTCCACCTCGGCGGCGTCGGCAGCGAGATGTTCCCGGCGGAGCGGGAGCTGCGGCGCCTGTACGACAGCGGCACGCGCGACGGCGAGCGCGTCGAAGCGCTGCGCATCGAGTGCCACGAGCGGCGGCGCGCGGAGTGCGGCCCCTGGCTGGAGACGGCGGCGCACACGCTCGAGCAGCTCGCGCGGCACGCGGAGGACGCCGGCATCGCGATCGGCATCGAGAACCGCCTGCACTACCACGAGATCCCGCAGCCGGACGAGGCCGACGAGCTGATCCGCGACTACGACCCCGAGCTCGTCGGCTACTGGCACGACGTCGGGCATGCCGAGGTGCAGTGGCGGCTCGGGCTCGTCGACAAGCGCCTCTGGCTCGATACCAACGGCCAGCGCTGCATCGGCACGCACCTGCACGACGTGACCGGGCTGGCGGACCACCGCGCGCCGGGCCACGGCGACGTCGAGTGGGACTACATCCGCGATGGGCTGCCGCCGTCCGCCCTGCGCGTGTTCGAGATCAACCAGGGCCAGCCGCCGGAGTCCGTCGCCAACGCCATTCCCTTCCTGCGCGAGCGGGGCGTGATCTGAGCCGAAGCCCCGGTGCGCTGGTGCCGAGTACACTGGCCGCGTGAGCGATGAACTGCGGGCGGGCGTCATCGGCCTCGGCGCGATGGGCGCGAACCATGCGCGCGTGCTCGGCGAGCTGCCGGGCGTGCGCCTCGCCGCGGTCGCCGACCCGGACGCCGTGCGCATCGATGCCGTCGCGCGCGGGCGCACTGTGCGCGGCTATGCCGACGCCGCGCGCATGCTCGCCGAAGAGCGCCTCGACTTCGTGACCGTGGCCGTGCCGACCCGCGCGCACGTGGACGTCGGCGCGCTGGCGATCGAGCGCGGCGTCCCGCTGCTCGTCGAAAAGCCGCTCGCGGCCACGCTCGACGAAGGCGTGCGGCTGCGCGACCTGGCGGCGGCGCGCGGCGTCCTGCTGAGCGTCGGCCACATCGAGCGCTTCAACCCCGCGGTGCTTGCGCTCAAGGAGCACCTGCGGGCCGGAGAGCTGGGGCGCGTGTTCCAGGTGCACGCGCGGCGCGTCGGGCCGTTCCCGCATCGCGTGCGCGACGTCGGCGTCGTGCTGGACCTCGCGCCGCATGACATCGACGTCATGCGCTTCCTGCTGGACAGCGAGATCGCGCGCGTGCAGGCGGAGACGGAGCAGCGCATCAACACGGAGCGCGAGGACATGCTGAGCGGGCTGCTGCGCTTCGCGAACGGCGTCGTCGGCGTGCTCGACGTCAACTGGCTCACCCCCACGAAGATCCGCGAGCTCTCGGTGCTCGGCGAGCGCGGCATGTTCGTCGTCGACTACCTGTCGCGCGAGCTGACGTTCTACGAGAACGACTTCGAGCCGCGCGACCAGCCGGGCGGCTGGGCGGCGCGCCACCTGAAGGGCGTCAGCGAGGGCCCGGTGCACCGGCTGAAGGTCGAGAAGCGCGAGCCGCTGCGCGTCGAGCTCGAGGCCTTCGCGCGCAGCGTGCGCGAGGGCGCGCCCCCCGCCGTCACGCCCGATGACGGGCTGGCGGCGATGGCGGCCGCCGAGGCGCTCGTGCGCGCGGCCCGGACCGGCGCCGCCGTCGAGCTGCACCCGACGCCTGCGCGATGAACGTCACGGTCGTGGGGCTCGGGAAGATCGGGCTGCCGCTGGCCGTGCAGTTCGCCCGGAAGGGCGCGGTGGTCGCCGGCTACGACATCGACCGCGCGCTGGTCGAGGCGATCAACGCGCGCCACAACCCGCTGCCGTCTGAGCCGGGGCTCACGGAGACCCTTCCGGGCCTCATCGTCAGCGGGCACCTGCGCGCGACCACGGACCCGCGCGACGCCGCCGCCCGCGCGGATGTCATCGTGCTGATCGTGCCGGTGGACATCGATGCGGCGCTCGAGCCCGACTTCGCGCTGCTCGACGCCGCCGTCGACGCCATCGGCCCGCACCTGCGGCGCGGCGCGCTCGTGCTGGTCGAGACGACCGTGCCCGCCGGCACGACGCGCTATCGCGTCGGCGCGCGCCTGCGCGACGCGTCCGGCCTCGTGCCGGGGGAGGGATTCGCGCTGGCCTTCAGCCCCGAGCGCGTGTCGTCCGGGCGCGTGCTGAGCGACCTGGCGGATTACCCGAAGATCGTCGGCGGCATCGACGAGCTCAGCACCGCGCGCGCGGCCGCGTTCTATCGCGAGATGCTCGACGTCGAGGTGATGACCGTGCGCGACGCCGAGACCGCCGAGTTCTCGAAGCTCGTCGAGACGACGTACCGCGACGTGAACATCGCGCTGGCGAACGAGTTCGCCCGCGCCGCCGACGCGCTCGGCATCGATGCGCTGCAGGCGATCGAGGCGGCGAACTCGCAGCCGTACTCGCACGTGCACGCGCCCGGCCCGGGTGTCGGCGGGCACTGCATCCCGGTGTACCCGTACTTCCTGCTGCACCCTCAGGCGCCCGGCGCGCCGGTCGCGGCGGAGCTGGCGCCGGCGGCGCGGCGCATCAACGACGATATGGCGCACTACGCCGTCGCCCGTCTCGAGGCGGCGGCCGGCGCGCTCGAAGGCGCGACCGTCGTCGTGCTGGGCCTCGCCTACCGGGCGGGCGTCAAGGAATCGCGGCACTCGAGCGCGTTCGGCCTCGTGAGCGCGCTCGCCGGCGCGGGCGCGACGGCGTACGTGCACGACCCGCTGTACACGGACGGCGAGATCCGCGCGCACGGCCTCGAGCCGCCGCCGTCCTTCCCGCTGCCGTGCGATGCGCTCATCGTGCAGGCGTGGCACGCGGCGTACGCGGATCTGGACTTCGGCGCCTTCCCGGGCCTGCGCGCCGTGCTCGATGCCCGCGCCGCGCTCGACCCGGACGACGTGCGCCGCTCGGGCGCGGCCTACGTCGGCATCGGCCGCCCCGGCTAGCCCGCACACAGACGCGAATCACAGAAGGAGCACCGGCATGGCACGGATCGTCGTCACCGAATTCGTCGCGCTCGATGGCATCGGCGAGGAGCCGGGCCAGTGGTCGCTCGACTACTGGAACGACGACATCGCGAAGTTCAAGGAGGCGGAGCTGGGGGCGTCGGACGCGCTGCTGCTCGGCCGCAAGACGTACGAGGGCTTCGCCGCCGCCTGGCCGCAGCGTGCCGGCGACCCGTTCGCCGACAAGTTCAACTCGATGCCCAAATACGTCGCGACGACGACGCTCGACCGCTTCGACTGGCAGAACTCCCGGCGGCTCGGCGCGGACGTGCCGGGCGAAGTCGCCCGGCTGAAGCGGCAGGCCGGACAGGACATCGTCATCCACGGCAGCATGACGCTCGTCAACAGCCTCCTGCCGCACGGGCTCATCGACGAGTTCCGGCTGCTCGTCTACCCGCTGCTGCTCGGCAGCGGCCGGCGGGTCTTCCAGGACGGGAACGCGGCGAAGCTGCGCCTGGCCGAGTCGCGCGACATGGGCTCCGGCGTCGTGCTGCTGCGCTACCAGCCCGCGTAGGCCGGTTTCGCCGGCCGCCCCGAGGCGCTAGGCTGGATCCCGATGACGCACCCCAGCGTGGCGGCCGACGACCGCTTCATCGCCGAGCTCGACGCCTGCCTCGACGAGATGCGCCCGTACGTGGAGTCCCACGGCGGCGTGCTGAACCTCATCGAGTGGCTGCCGGACGAGGGCCGCCTCCGCCTGCAGCTCGCCGGCAACTGCCACGGCTGCCCGATGAGCATGCTGACGATGCGCCTCGGCATCGAGCGCATCGTCCAGGACCGGTTCCCCCAGGTCCTCCACGTCGAGGCGGTGAAGGTCGAGGACTTCGACTACCCGGAGCTCTAGCGGGCGCAGGGAACGGCACGCAGCCCCGGCGTCGCAGGACGGCCGTGATTCCGCGGCAGACTCTTCCTTCTGGTGTCGATGCCAGCGAGATCCGCCGTCGACGTGCTGATCGTCGGGCTGCACGTCCGGAGTGAGGCGCGCCCGGGCGCGCGGCGGTATGCTTCCCCGGCCACTGGCTGGAAGGAGCGACCCATGCCGTACCGCGACCTGATCTACGACGTCAGCGACCGCATCGCGACGATCACGCTGAACCGCCCGGACCGCCTGAACGCGATCAGCGGCGGCATGCTCGCATCGTTCTCGGAGGCGTTCCGCGAGGCGGACCACGACCGCAACGTGCGCGCGATCATCCTCACCGGCGCCGGCAAGGGCTTCTGCGCCGGACTCGACCTGAAGGAGCAGGGCGACCGCGCGTCGGCGGACAGCGTGAACGGCGCGAGCGTCGGCGGCAGCGCGGCGCGCTTCGACCTCGCGGGCAGCCCGCCTATCGTCCTGCACCAGACGGACAAGCCCGTGATCTGCGCGCTCAACGGCGCGGCGGCCGGCTACGGCATGGACCTCGCGCTCGGCTGCGACATCATCATCGCGTCGGAGGCGGGCAAGCTCGCCGCGGTGTTTGCGAAGCGCGGCGTGCTGCCGGAAAGCGGCGGCACGTGGCTGCTGCCGCGGCTCGTCGGCTGGGCGAAGGCGGCCGAGATCGCCTTCACCGGCCGCGTGCTCTCGGCGCGGGAGTGCCTCGAGCTCGGCCTCGTGAGCCGCGTCGTGCCGGCAGAGGAGCTGATGGATGCGGCGCGCGCGCTCGCGGCGGAGATCGCGCAGAACGCGCCGCTCGCGGTGCAGGCGACGAAGCGCATGATGCGCCTCGGCCTCGAGGAAACGTTCGAGGCGAACGTGCACCACGTCTACCTCCAGCTCCTGCCGCTCTTCGGCTCGAAGGACTTCCGCGAGGGCGTGCAGGCGTTCATCGAGAAGCGCGCGCCGGAGTTCGAGGGGCGCTAACCGCTCAGTCGCCGCAGATCGACGCGAGGATCGCGCGCGCCGTCTGGAGCGCAGCCCCCGGATCGTCGGACGCCGCGAAGTAGATCTGCGCATCGACGCGCACGCCGCCGCAGATGCGCGTGGCGCCGAACGCGGGCGCTCCAGCGCCGCCAATCGCCCGCACGTCCGCCTCGCCCGACATGCCATCCGCCCGCGTCTCGATCATCACGATGCGCACGGCGTCGCTCGCCCGTGAGCCGTAGACGATGCGCCCGCGCGCCGGCGCGCCTTCGGGCACGCGCTCGAGGAAGTAGCGCGGCGGCGCGACGCCGTCCGGCAGCGACGCCGGCAGCACCGGCGCGAAGCCCGTGCGCTGCTGGAACGCGGCGGCGTCATCGACGGGTAGTAGCAGCACCAGCCCCGGCGGCAGCTCGAACGACGCTTGCGCCGGAGCGCCGCTCGCGGGCACGTCCGCCGACGACCGCATGTCGCGCGCGACGTAGAGCGCCGCGTACGCGGCCGAGGCGAAGAGCGCCGACCCGGCGAGCGCCTGCACGAAGAGCCACGCGAGCCGCAGCGGGTGGTCGGGATGGCGCAGCGCCTGCGCGAGCATGCGCGCTCCTCTCAAGAGTGACATCGGACGCTGGGAGATCGCGCGGCCGATGTCTGATCGTACGCGGCACGCCGGGAGGCGCGCGAGGGCGCGCCGCGGCGCTTGTCAAGAACGCCGATCATGATGGCATGGTCTGAACCACTCACGGCGCGCGTCGTCGTCGTCGAGCCCTGGCACTTCCGCGCCGACGTCCTCGCCGGCGACGGCAACCGCGTCGCCGCGCTGCACGTGACCTACAGCGACGCCAGCGCGAGCGCGCGCGGCCTCCGCCTCACCGACCCCAACGGCGCACCGCGCCAGAAGGTCCGCGCCGTCCTGCTCCTCACGCGCGCCGCGCTCGACTTCGCCGCAGGCCTCGGCATCCGCCGCGTGCACGCCGACGCCGCCCCGCGCCTCGCGCGCCTCGCCCAGCGCGTCTTTGGCGACCAGGGCGAGCTCGACACCGCCGGCAACCTCCACGTCCGCGCCGAGCTCTACGAGGCGCGCAGCAACGCGATCACGCTCGACACCCACCCGGAGCTCGTCGCCGATGCCGACCTCAACCTTTAGGGCGCTCGGGGCGTGCATGCTGGACGACAGCGCGCCCACCAACAACCTCCGCGGCTCCTGGGGCTGCGGCTACGCCCTCGGCAAGGGCGGCGCCAGCGTCCGGCAACGCGAGTGCGTCGCCTTCAACCTCCTCGGGCCGGCGTACGCCGGCGCGCCGCTCACGCCCGCCGACGTCGTCAAGACCGCCACCCTGCGCACCGTGCTCAACGCCATGAACGGCGCCGCCGGCAACATCTACCGCGTGCGCCGCATCGCACAGCCCGGCTTCTCCTACGCCGCCGCGACCTGGAACACCTACGACGGCGCGCACGCCTGGACCGCGCCGGGCGGCGACATGGACGCCGCCGGCGAGGCCAGCTTCGCGCAGCCGGCCACGCTCGGCACGCTCAGCGTCGCCGGCCTCGACGCCCTCGCCCAGGACGCGATCGACAACCGCGCCGGCCTGCTCTACGTGATCATCTTCGCCGCCAGCGAAGCGCTGCCCTACCACGCCATCAACGGCAACACGAACAGCGAGGCCGGCGACTTCTACCTCGACGTGACGCTCGGCTCGACGCCCGAGCCGTCGGACATCGACCGCCGCGACCCCGCTACACTCCGGGGCAGCCGGCCGCGCGGCGCGGTCGCGCCGTCCCGCTCCGCGCGGCCGGCGTCCGCCGCGCGCCCGCACAGGAGCTGACGACATGGCCGCGAACATCAGCGAGATCCGCGCCGACGTGCGCAAGGACCTCCACGACGAAGACAGCAGCAACTACCGCTGGACGGACGCCGTGCTCGACCGCCACATCGGCCGCGCCGTCACCGAGTACTCCGTCGCCAGCCCGCGCGAGCAGAAGACCACGCTCACCACGACGCCCGGCTCGCGCGACCTCAGCGTCGCCACGCTCACCGAGCTCATCGACATCGAGGCCGTCGAGTGGCCCGTCGGCGAGTTCCCGCCGCGCCTGGTCGGCTTCTCGAGCTGGGGCACCACGATCACCATGGACGTCGTCGGCGAGCCCACCGGCGCCGAGAACGTCAATGTCTACTGGCTGCGCACCCACACCCTCGACGGCAGCACGAGCACCATCCCGGCGCACCATGACGAGCTGATCACCTGCGGCGCCGCCGGCTACGCCGCGCTCGACTGGGCATCGTTCGCCGTCAACCGCCTGAACATCGGCAGCAACGACGTTTGGGGGCGCTACAAGGCCATGGCGGACGAGCGCCTCCGCACGTTCCGGCGCGAGCTCGCGCGCCTCGGCCGCAACAACCGCGTCCGCGTCCGCCGCATGTACACGACCGACGCGCCCTCGATCTTCGAGCAGGCGCGCGTGAAGTACTAGGGTTCGCGATCCGCGCGCTCAACTGAGGGAGAGAAACCGGAACCATGCGCACGCTCTCCGGCACCCTCCTCGCCGCGCAGCAGTCCGCTTCCAGCGAGCCCTACGTCGACGCCGTCGCCGAGAACGTGATCGCCGGCGTGCGCCGCCTCGACTTCGCCCAGCTGAACAACGCCGCCAACGCGATCACGCGGCACGACGCCGCCGTCCCCGCGGACGGCTCCCTCGTGCGCGCGCGCATCGAGAGCGGCACCGTCAAGCAGCAGCGCATCGCCGACCCCACGCAGCCCTGGGCGAACAACTGGAACAACCTGCAGACCGGCAAGGGCGCGCTGCTCGCCTGCGCGGCCAACGGCCAGCGCGTCGCGATCGTCTACACCGACGCCGCCGGCACCGGCATCAAGCTCGTGGAGAGCACCGACAGCGGCCAGACGTTCGGCGCCGAGGTCGCCGTCGCCACGGCCGCGGCCGCGGCCGCGGACCTCGCCGTCGCCTACAAGAACGCGACCGGCGACCTCGCCGTCGCCTGGGCCGCCGGCGCCACGCTCAGCATCATCAAGCGCACCGCCGGCGCCTTCGGCGCGGCCGCGAGCGCGCCCGCCTTCGCCGCGACGCTCAACGGCGTCGCGCTCGCCTACCTCCTGGACTGGAACATCGCCGTCACCGGCACCGAGCAGACCACCAACAAGCCGACGCTCTGGACGCACACCTACGGCGACGGCATCGACTTCGGCGTCGGCGTCTGGGGCACGGCGCAGGTGCAGCAACAGGCGGAGACCGACGCCCAGATCACCTACCAGGCGCCGTTTCTCGCCTTCGCCGCCGGCTGCTGGCGGATGACGTTCGTGGAGGTCGACGCCTTCACGGGCGGCGCCACGCGCACCTACCGCTCGCACCTGCACCCCACGCAGACGTGGCCCTCGGGCTCGTTCGCCTGGCGCACGCCCGTGCCTGTCAACTACAGCGCCACGCAGGGCCTCGCGCTCGCCGTCGATACCGCCTGGGTGTACGAGTGCGCGCCGGACCTCGTGCAGCGCGCCTCGGCCGCCAGCGTCAGCACGTCGCTCACGTCGCGCCTGCTCGTCGCCGACGTGCGCGAGAGCGCGGACGACATCGCCGGCCACCTGGACGTGGACAACAGCGATGGGCAGTTCCAGGGCCCGCCGGCGCCGCTGCAGCCCGGCAACCGCATCAAGCTCAGCTGGGGGTACAAGACGCCGGCGGCGGAGACCTCGCGCATGGCCGATCTCGAGATCGCCGGCTTCGAGTACCGGCGCACGGGCGGCGTCTCCGCGCTGCGCATCTACGTCGCCAGCGGGTGGGCCGTGCTGCGGCGCGACCGCCAGCGCACGGCGATCTTCCACGCCGCCGGGTCCCTGTCGTACCAGCAGATCATCGCGCGCGCGTTCAACCGCGCCGGGCTGCTGCTGACGACCAGCGGCAACAGCGCGCGCAGCGGGTCGATCAAGCCGGCGTTCGCCATCGCGCCGACGACGAGCGCGTACGAGGCGGTGCGCGCCGCGCTCGACGTGCTGCCGGACCGGATCATCATGCTCACGGACGCGCGCGCCAAACTGACCGAACCGCTGAGCTCACAGGCCAGCGGCTACACCTTCGGCGCCGCGCACCCGGTCTACGAGGCGGAGATCCGCGTCCTCGCCCCCGACATCGCCGAGGCGCACGCCATCGGCGCCGGCGCCTTCGGCGAGGCGATCGACTACGCCGCCGCGTCGTACGCCCTGGGGACGCGCCACACGCGGCGCGACATCACGAGCACGAGCGGCGCGACCGCGGCCGCGACCGCCGCGGCGCACCTGCGCCAGGCGCAGCTCGACGCGGACGCCGGCAGGCTGCGCGTGCCGCCGCACGTCGGCCTCGAACCGCTGGACGTCATCGACGTCACGGACGAGCTCGTCGCCCAGGGCGCGGTCAAGCGGCGCGTGCAGCGCATCCGCTGGCGCTACGATGTCACCGCCGGCCACTACGACCAGACGATCGACCTTGGAGCCGTGTGATGGCGCAGACGACGCAGACCGCCGAGGTCCGCGGCGGCATCCTGAAGGCCTGGGACAACGTGAACTGGCTCGCGACCGTGCAGCTGACGGGCTCGCTCGCGCTCTGGCTGAGCGCCGTGCCGACGTCGCGCGCGATCCCGAGCGCCGAGATGGTTGTCGGGCGCAAGGTCGCGGTGCTACTCTTCGACCCGACCAACCCGGCCGACGCCGTCGTAACCGCCGTCTACACGTAGCGGACGCTAGTCGAACCGCCAGCGCGTCGCGGTCTTCGTGAACTGGTCGCCGGTCTCGATGAACGCGAATACCTTTGAGGGCCGCACCTCGAAGATCGGCCCGGCGTCCGGGTCCATCTTCCACTGATACTTCTGCTCGTATTCCCTGGCGACCGTCGCCAGCAGCGCCCGGTCCTCGCACGCCTGCGCGATGCCTTCGACGATCACCGCCTCATCGCCGCGCTCCGGCGCGACGACGATACGCGGGTTCTCGGCGAGGTCGCGGGCCTTGCGCGAGCCGGGCGCCGTGCTGAAGTAGAAGCGGTCGCCATGCCACACGCCCCAGACCGGCACCGAGTGCGGGCGTGCGTCACGCGAGGCGGTGGTGATCCAGTAGTTGTGCCCCTCCCGCAGATGCTCGATGGCCCAGCGCCAGGGCAGGAGCATGCCGTCTTCTTCGAGCGGCGCCAGCCCGTACTCCGGCATGTGCGGCTGGCCCGCCCGCGGCTCCTGCATCGTCATCGGCTCCCTCCCGGCTCGGCCGCGTCCTGCGCGGGGAACAGGCGGGCGGAGGCGTCCTCAGGCGCGCCTCCGCCCTCGCAGGGTAGCACCGTCGCGCGCTACTGCGGCGCGACGACCTGTTGCTCGGGGACCGGCCGCAGGCCGTCGATGGTCCAGCGCAGGAAGAGCGCCCGCTGCGTGTCTGGCGGGTCGGCCTGGTACGCGCCCGCCGGCAGGTCGAACGCCGCCGCGTCGCCGTAGAGCGCGCGCGCGACGGACGGCACCCAGGTGTACTGCTCCATCGGGTTCGTCCACGGCCCGTCGATGATCCAGATCGTCGTCCCGGGCGGTACCTCGCGGTAGTTCGCCCGCAGCTGGTCCGCGAGCAGTTGCCAGCGGTCGGTGCCGCGCCCGGAGCGCGCGTCCTGCGCGTAGCTCTGCCACGCGTACAGGCCTGTCACCACGACGACGAGCGCGAGCGCCACCGCCTGCGCCGGCACGCGCAGCCAGCGGTGCGCGCCGCGCACGCGGTCGAACGCCTGGTAGCCGGCGACCGCGCCGCCGATCGCGAAGAAGGCGACCGCGGCGTACGTGTAGCGCGACGCGGTCCAGATCTCGACCGGCACGTAGGGCAGGAGCGCGAGGGCGACGCCCAGCACGCAGACGCGCGCGATGTTCGGCCCGCGCACGAACAGGAAGAGCATCACCGCGAGCACGACGCCTGCGATCGCCCAGCCGGCGGGCGTCGGATCGCCGGGCACATTGCGCACGGGCGCCGGGATGTACGAGAGATAGACGGCATAGTTCGAGGCGACGTGGGGCCCGAACGAGTAGCCGTCGAACTTGAGCTGCGGGCAGGAGCACGACTCGTAGAACGCCAGCCAGCCGGCCGCGAGGGCGCCGAACGGGAACGCGTGCGCGATGATCCGCACCGGCGCATCGAGCCAGCGGCGCGCGAACAGCGCGTAGGCCGCGACGATCACCGGCGCGAAGACGAACGCGCCTTCGTTCGCGAGGAACGCCAGCGCGAAGCATCCGAACGACAGCGCGAAGAGCCGCCCGTGGCGCTCGTTCCCCTGCGCGTAGGCCACGATCGCCAGCAGCGACGCCAGGACGAAGAACGTCGCGAGCACGTGCGGCAGCGCCGTGATGTACGTGACCGTGTCGAAGTGCGCGCCGGCGACGCCGAAGATCAGCGCGGCGACCGCGCCCGCCGCCGGCCGCCGCGTCGCGCGCAGCACCAGCGCGTACATCAGCCCCAGCGAGCCGAGGTGCACGGCGAGGTTGACCGCGCGCCACCCCGCCGCGTCGAGCCCGAACAGGCGCCACTCGACCATGTACACGAGCCCCGTGAGCGGCCGCCAGTTCGGCACGATGTCGCGCATCAGGAAGGTGTCGAGGAGATAGTGCGCGTTGCCGCGGTACTGGATGTCGCCGAGCACCACGAAGTCGTCGCCATCGAAGAAGTAGCGCAGGGTAGGGGCGTGTACGGCGAACGTGACCGCAAGCGCGGCGAGCAGGCCCCAGTGCCGGAGGGCGAAGCGCCACGCATCGGTCAGCGCGAGCGAAAACGTGGCTCGCGGCCTGCGCAGGGCAAAGCCCTCCGCGGGCACGCTGATCGGATACTTCACGTATTCGGTTGTGTGTCAAAAATTTGGGGTGGCAGGGGGGTGCCACACCAGGACGTTGGGCCAATTCTACGGGCGCCGTTCCGTTAACCGGAAGCGCTTATGGTCAAGCTGGACGATCATTTATGTCCCGGCTCGGTATGGACGCCCGGCGCCCTGGGTCAGGGGGCCGCGGGGGGGTCGATGCGCGTGTCGAGCGCGGGCAGCGGCTCGGCGCCGGTATCGCGCAGGTCGATGCGGGCGAGCGCGTGGAGGCGCGCGGCGATCTCGACGTTGGCCACGGGCATGCCGCCGGCGAGCTCGCGGATCTTCGCGACGAGCTCGTCATGGCCGACGACGGGGCGCCCCTGCGTGAGGAAGATCTTCGGGTGGTGCGTGGGCGCGAGCGTCTCCGTGGCGGCGACCAGCTCCTCGTGCAGCTTCTCGCCGGGACGGAGACCGGTGTAGACGATCTGGATGTCGCGCCCGGGCGCGAGGCCCTTCAGGCGGATCATCTTCTCGGCGAGGTCGGCGGTCTTGATGCGCTCGCCCATGTCGAGCAGGAAGATCTGTCCCTGCTCGGCGAACGATGCCGCCTGGATCACCAGCGCCGCGGCTTCTTCCGCGGACATGTAGTAGCGCGTGGTCTCCGGGTCGGTGAGCAGCACCGGCCCGCCGCGCTCGATCTGGCGCAGGAAGAGCGGCACGACGCTGCCGCGGCTGCCCATCACGTTGCCGAAGCGCACGGCGGCGTACGTGGTGCCGCTGCGATGGCCCATCGCGGTGACGAGCAACTCGCCGATGCGCTTGGTGGCGCCGTACACGTTGTCCGGGTTCACGGCCTTGTCGGTCGAGACGAAGACGAGCTTGCGCACGCCGGTCTCCCCCGCCGCCTCGCAGACGTTGAGCGTGCCGAGCACGTTGACGCGCAGCGCGGCGTCCGGGTGGTCCTCCATGACGGGGATGTGCTTGTACGCGGCGGCGTGGAAGACGACATCGGCGCGCGCGGCGCGGAACACCGCATCGACCTGCGCCCGGTCGGCGACGTTACACAGCCAGATGTGGAGGCGCGCAGGCACGCCCTCGGCCTCGAGGTCGCGCTGGAGGTCGTACAGCCCGGTCTCGTTGACATCGAGCAGATGCAGGTCGGCGGGCGCGAACGCGAGCACCTGGCGCGCCAGCTCGGAGGCGATGTAGCCCGCCGCGCCGGTGATCATCACCGACTTGCCGCGCAGGGCCGCCGCGCACATCTCGGCGTCCACCTCCACCTGCTCGCGGCCGAGGAGGTCGTCGACGGTGACCTCGCGCAGCTCGGTCGGCGGGGCGGCCTTGCGGACCAGATCGCGCAACCCGGGCACGGTGCGCACGGGGATGCCGGTGGACTGGCAGATGCCGACGATATCGCGCACCGCGGCGCCGCCGGCGGAGGGAATGGCGAGCGCGACGAGGTCGACGCGCTTGCGCTGCACGATCGCCGGGATATCGCCGCGGTTGCCGAGCACGCTGATCGAGTGGATGCGGACGCCGCGCAGGCGCCGGTCGTCATCGACGTAGCCGACGGGGCGGTACTGCCAGCGCGGGTTGTGGAGGAACTCGCGCGCGAGGAGCTGGCCGGTGTGCCCGGCGCCGACGATCAGCACGTTCTTCATCGCCGGGTCGAAGCCGCCGAAGGGGTTGCGTTGTGCGAGTAGGCGCGGCCACACCTTGATGCCCCCGAGCGCAATGAGCATCAGCGCCGGCGCGACCACATTGACGGTCAGCGGGATGTGCCGCGGGCTGAGGAAGGCGTTGATGGCGAACAGGAAGATCGAGACGACGCCGACCGAGAGCGCGAGGTTGAAGACATCGACAAAGCCGGCGTACTTCCAGGAGGTGCGGTAGATGCCAAAGAAGACGTTCCCGACGATGTAGGCCGCGGCGATCGCCGGGGCGGCGAGGGCGAAGAAGTGGATGGACTTCGACGGCACGTCGCCATCGAAGCGGAGCGCGAGCGCGGCGGCATAGGACGCGACGATCACGGCCGCATCGAGCAGGATGACGGGCAGGAGGCGCAACCAGTCGCGCAGCGTGGTCATGGGGGCGGCGATGCCGGGGTCAGGTCGGTGCGGGTGCGCGGGGTGTGCGTTGCGTCGCCTCCCATCCTGCGGTCCGGCGACATGCCCTCAGCGGGCGCCGCGCCGCGCCAGCACCGCCGGCACGGTCCTCGCCAGGATGGCGAGGTCGCGGGCCAGCGAGTGGTTGTCGACGTAATCGAGATCGTATTGCATCGTCTCTTCGTACGTCAAATCCGCGCGGCCGTTGACCTGCGCCAGGCCGGTGATCCCGGGCTTCACGTCGTGCCTGCGGTGGTACTCCGGCGGGTACTGCGAGACGAGCTCCGGGATCTCGGGCCGCGGGCCGACGATGCGCATGTCGCCGCGCACGACGTTCCAGAAGTTCGGCAGCTCATCGAGGCTGGTCGCCCGCAGGAAGCGGCCGACGCGCGTGAGGCGCGATGTCGGCGTGATGAACACGAACGTGCGGAAGTGCTCGTGGTCCAGCCGTGGCGTCTCGTACGGCTTGTGCCCTTCGTGCGACATCGTGCGGTACTTGTAGAAGGTGAAGGTGCGGCCGCGATAGCCGACGCGCTTCTGCGCGAAGATCACCGGGCCGCGCGTGTCGAGCTTGATGGCGAGCGCGATCAACGGGTACGTGACGATGAAGACGAGCAGGCCGAGCAGGCCCAGGCCCGTGTTGACGATCCGGTCCAGCATGGCCTCCTAGATGCGGTTCCTCCGCACGACATCCTCGACCGCGCCGGCGACGCGGTCCGCATCGGCTTCGCTCATGCGCGTGTAGAGCGGCAGCGAAATCATCGTCTCGAAGGCCTCGTCCGCGACGGGGAAGTCCCCGGGCGCCCAGCCGTACGTCTCTCGATAATACGGGTGATGGTGGATGGGGATAAAGTGGACGGAGGTGCCGATCCCGCGCTCCTTCAGCTCCACGATGAACGCGTCGCGGCCGATGCGCAGGCGCTCCGGCCGGATGCGGATGACGTACAGGTGCCAGGCGTGGGTGGTGCCGGGGCGCTCCCACGGGACGACGATCTCCGGGAGCCGAGAGAGGCGCGCGGTCAAGCGCTCCGCCAGGGCGCGGCGAATGCGCTGGAACTCGGGCAGGCGCGCGAGCTGCGCCGCGCCGAGCGCCGCCTGGTAGTCGTACATCACGTAGTTGTACCCCGGCGCGAGGACCTGGTAGGCCCATGAGCCGCGCTCGGTGTAGCGGTCCCAGGCATCATTGCTCATGCCGTGCAGCGC
The DNA here is from genome assembly GCA_035650575.1 of Dehalococcoidia bacterium. Classification (GTDB taxonomy): domain Bacteria; phylum Chloroflexota; class Dehalococcoidia; order DSTF01; family JACRBR01; genus DASRHM01. The sequence goes on from DASRHM010000122.1 coordinate 18,783, forward strand.
GAGCGTGCGGCAGCGAGCGGCGACCGCGTCGTCATCGGTCGTCAGCATGCCGCCGCGGCCGCTCGTCACGTTCTTCGTCGGGTAGAAGCTGAACGCCGTCGCATCGCCGATCGCCCCGACGGGCCGCTCGCCGGCGTAGGTGCCGAGCGCGTGCGCCGCGTCCTCGACCACGCGCAGGCCGTGGCGGCGCGCGAGATCCAGGATCTCGTCCATGCGGCACGCCGAGCCGCCGTGGTGCACCGGCAGGATCGCCTTCGTGCGTGGCGTGATCGCGCGCGCGACCGCCGCGGGGTCGATGCAGTAGTCGTCGAGGCGGATGTCGGCGAGCACCGGGGTCGCGCCGGCGTGGATGATTGAGTTCACGGTCGCGGCGAACGTCGTCGGCGTGGTGATCACCTCGTCGCCGGGGCCGACGCCGAGCGCGATCAGCGCCAGGTGCATCGCCGCCGTCGCGGAGTCGAGCGCGATCGCGTGCCTGGCGCCGGTGTACCGCGCGAACTCCTCCTCGAAGGCCTTGACGCGGGGGCCGGGCGCGAGCCAGCCGGAGCGCAGCGTCTCGGTGACGGCGTCGATCTCGGCGTCGCTGATGTCGGGCAGGTTGTAGGGCAGGAAGTCTTCGCGGTCGCTCACTGCGCGGTCACGCGGAGTCCGTTGCTGCCGTCCAGTGCGACGCCGGCCTGGGCCAGCATGTCGGTGATGCTCTGCCCGTCGCCGAGCGTGGCGGAGAACGTATGACTGTTGGTGCCGAACGCCTCGTTCGTATCGAAGTCCTTCTTGAATCGCACCGTCAGCGTCCGGCCGTGCGCGTCGATGCTCTCGATGACGCCGAAGCGCGCGTAGTTCACCACTTCCTGCGCCGAGATCACGTGGTCCTCGCTCGCCGGCCGCAGCACGACGACGATCGCGACCGCCGCCACGGCGATGACGGTGATGATGAGCACGTACCCGAGGCGGGTGAAGATCATCGGCGCCTCCGCTCGAAGCTGCCGACGGACATGGTAGCCCAATCCCGGGCTGCCGTGTGAAGCCCGGTTACCGGTATCGCCGCAGGAGCAGGGCGGCGTTCTGGCCGCCCATGCCGAACGAGTTGCTCAGGACCGCGTCCACGGTGAGCTTGCGCGCCGCGTTCGGCACGTAGTCGAGGTCGCAGTCCGGGTCCGGGAACTCGTAGTTGACGGTCGGCGGGACGACGTTGTCGCGGATCGCCAGCACCGAGGCCACCGCCTCGACGCCGCCGGCCGCCGCCGCGGAGTGCCCGACCATCGACTTGATCGACGAGACCGGGATGCCGCGCGCGACGTCCTCGCCGAAGGCGAGCTTGATCGCCTGCGTCTCGGTACGGTCGTTGTACGGCGTCGAGGTGCCGTGGGCGTTGATCCAGGAGACGTCCTGCGGCGCGACGCCCGCGGACTTCAGCGCGCGCGCCATCGCCAGCGACTGGCCCTCGGCGTCGGGCGCGGCGTCGTCGGTTGCGTCGAACGACCAGCCCTGGCCCGCGTACTCGGCGAGGATCTGCGCGCCGCGGGCGCGGGCGTGCTCCTCGGACTCGAGCACCAGGATGCCGGCGCCCTCGCCGAGCACGAAGCCGTCGCGCTTTGCGTCGAACGGGCGGGAGGCCTTCTCCGGCGTGTCGTTGTAGCCCTTCGAGAGCGCGCCCATCAGCGCCATCGTCGCGACGGCGACCGGCGTGATGATCGCCTCCGCCCCGCCCGCCAGCAGCACGTCGGCCGAGCCGGTGCGGATCATCGCCCAGGCGTGGCCGAGCGCGTCGGTCGCCGAGGCGCAGGCGCTGTTCACGGAGCTGTTCGGCCCGCGCAGGCCGAGCTGGCGGGCGACGCGGCCGGCGGACATGTGCGGCCCCCAGCGCGGGATGATCAACGGGTCGACGCGGCCGGGGCCGCGCTCGTCGATGATCGTCTCCTGGCGCCCCATCTCGAAGACGCCGCCGGTACTGCCGAGCACCACGCCCATCTCGCGCGCCGTGCCGGCGTTGAGCTCGATCTTCGCCGAGACGAGGGCCTCCTGCGCCGCCTTCAGCGCGAGCTGCGCGAAGCGGCCGGAGCGGCGCGCCGCGCGATGGTCCATGACCTCCGCCGGGTCGAAGCCCTTCACCTCGCCCGCGATGCGCACGCTATGGCGCGAGGCATCGAACTGGGTGATGGGGCCGATGCCGTTCGTGCCGGCGAGGATGTTGCGCCAGAAGGTCTCGGCGTCGTTCCCCACCGGGGTGACGGCGCCGATGCCCGTGACCACGACGCGCCGCAGCTCCACGCGCTGCTCCTTCGATCAGAAACGCGCGCCCTCCGCTGTGGCGCGCGCACTCATTGTAGCAGGGGACGCGGGCGCGCCCCGGCGAGGCGGACGGCGTAGAATGGGCCGAATCGTGCGGGCCCGGCCGAGCGCGGGAGCCTGATCTGGACGCGTCCTCCAGCCGAATCAGTTACGGAGCGGCCGACGATACCCAGCTCCTGCGCGCGGTCCAGCGCGGGGAGCAGGAGGCCGTCGGCACGCTGTACGACCGCTATGCGGGTGCGGCCTACGGGCTGGCGTTCCGCGTCACCAACGACCGCGTGGCGGCGGAGGATGTGGTGCAGGAGGCGTTCGTCTCGCTCTGGCGGCAGGCCCCGCGCTTCGACCCGGAGCGGGGGCAGGTGCGGTCGTGGCTGCTGACGATCGTCCATCACAAGGCGGTCGATTCGGTGCGGCGGCGCAGCGGGCGCAACGAGCGGGCGCTGCCGGAGGGGCCGGAGGAGTTCGTCGCCACGCGCGGCCGCCCGGAAGAGCTGACGGAGTGGGCGATGGAGGCGGAGGCGGTGCGCGAGGCGCTGCGGCAGGTGCCGGAGGAACAGCGCGTGACGATCGAGATGGCGTACTTCGAAGGGCTGACGCACGTGGAGATCGCCGAGCGGACGAACGTGCCGCTGGGGACCGTGAAGAGCCGCCTGCGCATCGGCCTCGAGAAGATGCGGACGGCGCTGCGGCCGAGGGTGCTGGAATGAACTGCGACCAGGCGGAAGAGCTGCTCGGCGCGTGGGCGTTCGATGCGCTGCCGCCGGACGAGGCGCACGAGATGCGCGCGCACCTCGAGGGCTGCGCGCGGCACCGGGCGGCGGCGGCGGAGTTGCGGGGCGCGGCGATGCGCATCGCCGCCGCGGCCGACGTCATGGAGCCGCCCGCGTCGCTGCGGGCGCGTACGATGGCGGCGATCGCGGCGACGCCACAGGAGCCGCCCGCCCCCGCGCCGGGGGCGCGCGACGGCGGCGCGAAGGTCGTGCCCTTCCGCGCGCGCTTCTCGCCCGCCTGGAGCGCCGTGGCCGCGGTGCTCGTGGCAGCCGTCATCGGCCTGCTCGCGTGGAACGTCGCGCTGCAGCGCCGCGACGAGGGCGACGTGCAGGCGCTCGCCAGGCGCGCGACCGCCGTTTCGCGCTTCGCGTCGTCGGACGGCTCGATCTCCGGCTCGGTGCTGTACTTCGGCGGCGAGCGCAAGGCGCTGCTCGTCGCCGACGGACTGGAGCCGCTCGACGCCAGCAAGAACGTGTACCAGCTGTGGGCGATCGCCGATGGCCAGCCGACGAGCCTGGGGCTCGTGCAGCCGTCGGGCGACGGGCACGCGGTGGTCGTGGTGCCGTTCGACGCCGGCTCGGCGCAGGTGCTGGCGATGACCATCGAGCCGCCGGGCGGCAGCGCGCAGCCGACCTCCGCGCCGATCGCGTCGGCTCAGGTGTAGGGCGGGTGGCGCTTACATCGCCGACAGCGCGGCAAACACCCTCCTCGGAGGGACTCGGACGGCTATCTTCGGTTCGGGCAGCTCAGGCGAGTGACGCGCGCCTCGCCGCCCTCGAGTGCGAGGAGGAGCGTAAGTTCTACGAGGATGGCGTGGGAACGATCACGGCGTCGCTCTACTGGAAGTGTCCGGACCGCCAGCAGAAGCGCCAAGTCTTTGATGGCGAGCTCGACTGCGCGCGGGGTAACCGAGGCGAGTTTCCCCATCTCGGAAGAGGCGATCATGGAGCTACCAGTCGATGACGCGGTGAAGCTCCGCGCGGCGCTTACGGAGATCGACTGGGGCACGGATCCAAGCGCCTCCGCGCCTTCGTCCGCTGGCGCGCGGAGGGTGAAGGCGCGGAACCAGTACAGTCGTTGATCCGGCGCATCTGCGAGCAACTTGGCTGCACCCCGAGCATGGCGCTCGAAGAGAACGCCCCTGTGCGAGACGATCGTGCAGGTGGAGCAGTACACAACAGCGGTGGATTCGGAGGCGCAGGACGCATCGTCTGTGCCTGGCGAGGTGCGGGCGTATTTCGCGCGCGTGGAGGAATGGGCTGACGTCTACCGCGAATGAATGTCGAGAACGGCGGAGAGCAGGCTGAGCCCACCTTGGGCGCGCGCTGCGTTGCCCGATTGCATGGGTTCGCAGACGCCATACAGGATCAGATCGAAGTCTGCGGCTTCATCGCCGGTGGCATCATCGCGGGACTTGCGGAGTGCCGCGCACCATCCAAGCGCGCGTTCGTAGTCCGCCGCATCGACGCTCGGTTTGAGCGTGAGGAGCCAGTCTTTTCCCTGTTGGGTAACGAGCAGGTCTGGTACCCGCGTCGATGTCGCCGTGGCGTTGTTCCCGGAGTCCGAGTTCGAGCAGGCGACGAACGCGAGGCCTAGGACGGTCAGCGCCACTGCGTACTTCATATCTCATTTGAGGCTCCGACCCGTGATAACTGTCAAGCCCCCGCGCTCGCTTGCCGCACCCACTCGTCGACCTAGAATACGAGCTGACCGCGAATCTCGGCGCGGTTAAACGGCCACTCGCCGGGCCCGCGTCCGGCGAGGACTAGTCGAGACCCCGGCCGATCCGCGTCGATCATTTCACCGAAGCCCGGATCGTCCGCACACCATCGCATTCCAGGCCTCTGTCTCACACCTCGCGCCTATAATGCGATGTCATGCGATGGCCCATAGATTCAGGCGCGGCCCGGCCGCTGACGCTCGGCGCGCCGGTCGCGGCGGTCTTGCTGGGCGCTGGCGCGGAGTGGCTCGACTTCCGCGAGCTGCGCGCGGCGTTCCTCGCGCTCGGCGTCGCGGGCGTGACGGTGACGGCGCTCGCCCTCCGGCCCGGCGCCTGGCGCGCGATGCCGGCGCTGCGAGCGGCGCTCCTGACGGTCGCGCTCGGGGCGGCCACCTGGGCTGCGGCCGAGGCCACGTACGTTGCGTTGCACCTCGCGCAGGGGGAGCGGTTCCACGCCGAACGGTTCGGCCCGCAGCCGGCGCAAGCCATCGGCCTCATCGCCGCGCACGCGCTCTTCCTCGGCGTGCCGACGGGCGTCGCGGCGGCGGCGCTCGTCTTCGGGCGGGAGTGGCTGCGCCGCGGGGCGCGGCCCGCCGACGAGGCGGCGTGATGCGGTTCGAGGAGCGGCCCGAGCTGCCGCTGACGCCGCTGCGCCGCGTGCTCGTCGTCGTCGGGCTGGCGATGTTCGCCGCCGAGCTGCTCGTCGGCGTGCTCGTCGCGCCGCGCATCACCGGCGAGCAGGCGAACGCGGGCGCCCTGATCGCGCTGTGGGCGTCGGCGGTGCCGTGGTCCGCGGCGACGGCGCTGCTCATCGTGCGGCAGGCGGACCTGCCCGACGTCGCGACGGCGTCATTCGTGGTGACGATCGCGGTGTTCGGCGCCTTCGCGCTGGCGGCGGCGCTCGACGCGCGCGGCACGAAGGCGGAGGTCAACGTGCCGGACGCGCTGTTTCTCGGCGTGACGGTCGGGGCGATGACGGCGCTCCTCGTGTGGGGAATCGCCATGGGCGCCGCGAAGCTGCTGCGCCTGCCGACGACGGAGGGGCTGCGTGCCGGCCGCTGAGCGCATCGAGCTGGACGCGACGGACCGGCTGCTGCTGAACAACCTGCAGGGCGGCTTCCCGGTGACGCATCGCCCGTTCGCGGAGGTCGCGCGGACGCTGGGGCTCGAGGAGGACGACGTGATCGCGCGCATCCGCCGGCTCGTCGAGACGGGCGCGCTGAGCCGCTTCGGCACCGTGCTGAACGCGCCGCAGCTCGGCGGCGAGCGGACGCTGGCGGCGATGCGCGTGCCGCGCGACCGGTTCGAGGAGGTGGCGGCGTTCGTCAACAGCCTGAACGCGGTCTCGCACAACTACGAGCGCACGCACGAGCTGAACATGTGGTTCGTCATCTCGTCGGAGGACGAGGCTGAGATCGCGCGCACGATCGCCGCGATCGAGCGCGAGACGGGACTGGAGGTCGTGAACCTGCCGACGCTCGAAGAGTACTTCGTCGACATACGGTTCACGTTCTGATGGCGACGCTGACGGCCGAGGAGCGGTCGGTGCTGGCAGCGATCCAGGACGGGCTCCCGATAGAGCGCGAGCCGTACCGGGTCGTGGCGGAGCAGGTCGGCCTGCCGGAGGAACGCGTGCTCGCGCTCGTGCGCGCGATGCTCGCCGAGGGAAAGATCAAGCGCATCGGCGCGGTGCCGAACCACTACGCGCTCGGCATCACGGCCAACGGCATGTCCGTCTGGGATGTGCCCGACGCCGACGCGCGGGCGGTCGGACAGCGGCTCGGCGCGCGCAGGGAAGTGACGCACTGCTACCTGCGCCCGCGCGCCCGCGGCTGGCCGTACAACATCTTCGCGATGGTACACGGCCGCTCGCGCGAGGAAGTGCTGGCCTCGGTCGAGCGCATCGCGGCGGAGGAGGGCATCGCCGCGCTGCCGCACGACGTGCTGTTCTCGACGCGGCTGCTGAAGAAACGCGGCACGCGCGTGCGCGGCGGATGATCCGCATCGCGCAGCCGATCATCGAGCCGGACGAGGTCGAGGCCGTGCGCGAGGCGCTGCTCTCCGGCCAGCTCGCGCAGGGGCCGCGCGTCGCCGCGTTCGAGCGCGCGTTCGCGGAGTACGTCGGCGTGCCGCACGCGGTTGCCGTGAACAGCGGGACGGCGGCGCTGCACGTGGCGCTGCTGGCGCACGGCATCGGCGCGGGCGACGAGGTGGTGGTGCCGGCGTTCAGCTTCGCCGCGACGGCGAACGCCGTGCTGCAGGCGGGGGCGACGCCCGTCTTCGCCGACGTGCGCGAGGACGACTTCGGGCTGGACCCGAAGGCGCTCGCCGCCGCGATCACGTCGCGGACGCGCGCCGCGATCGCGGTGCACCTGTACGGCCAGCCGTGCGACGTCGCGGCGATCGCGAGCATCTGCGCCGAACGCGGGATCGTGCTGATCGAAGACGCCGCGCAGGCGGTCGGCGCGGCGCAGGACGGCGTGCCGGCGGGCGCCCGCGGGACGGGCACGTTCTCGCTCTACGCGACGAAGAACCTCACGACCGGCGAGGGCGGCTTCTTGACGACGGCGGACACTGCCGTCGCCGAGCGCGCGCGGGCGCTGCGGTCGCAGGGCGAGCGCACGCGCTACGTGACGGAGATGCTCGGCTGGAACTACCGGATGATGGAGATGACGGCGGCGCTCGGCCTGGCGCAACTGCCGAAGCTCGAGGCGCGCAACGAGCGGCGGCGGGAGAACGCCGGGCGGCTGACGGAGTTGCTCTCCGGGCAGGACGCCCTCGTGCTGCCGCGCGCGCTGCCGGGGCGGCGGCACGTCTGGCACCAGTACACGTTGCGCGTCACGGCCGGCCGCGCCGCCCGCGACGCGCTCCAGGCGTCGCTGCGAGAGCGCGATATCGAATCCGCCGTGTTCTACCCCGCGCCGATCCACCGGCAGCCGTTGTACGGACGCCTGGGGTACGGCAGTGCGCGCATGCCGGTCGCGGAGCGGCTCGCGGACGAGGTGCTCTCGGTGCCGGTGCACCCGGCGCTGAGCGAGGACGACCTGCGGGCGGTGGCGGACGGGGTGATCGCGGGGCTGCGCGAAGCGGCGACGGCATAGCGCCGGCGGCGTCCCGCGCGAGCACCGCAGCCGCGTGTGCTACGATCTGGGCGGCATGCTCCGTCGGGTGAACTATCGCACCGCCGCGATCGCCTTCGTCTTCGCCAGCCTCTGGTTCATCCTCGGCGCGATGTTCATCCTCACCGGCATCACGCATGCGCTGGGCATCGGATCGCTCTTTTTCGGCGCCTGGCTGCTGCTGTTCTTCCTGATGCTGGGCGGGGCGGGGGTCGTCCTGACCGTGGCCTCGTTCAACGGCGTGTTTCCGCCGTCGCGCGCCGAACGCCGCCGCCGGTACTCCGGCGCGGCGGCGGGCTCCGCGCACGCGGCGCCGCGCGCCCGCCAGGGGTCGTGAGGCGTGCCGCTTGCGCGGCTTCCCGGGGCCGCGATCTGGTACGAGCTTTCGAGCCCCGATGACCCGCTGGCCCCGCACGTCGCGCTGACCCACGGCTTCTCGTCGACGCGCTGGGGCCCGGCGGTCGATGCGTTCCGGCGCCGCTTCCGCCTGCTGGAGTACCACGTGCGCGGGCACGGGAAGTCGTCGCGGCCGGACGACGCGGCGGCGTACAGCGTGCCCGCCTTCGCGCGCGACCTGCGCGACCTGCTCGACGCGCTCGACATCCCGCGCGCGCACATCGCGGGCGTGTCGATGGGCGGCATGATCTCGGCGCAGTTCGCGTGCGACTACCCGGAGCGGACGCGCTCGGTGCTGCTCTGCGACACGCTCTGCGGCAACGCGCAGGATGACAGCGAGTGCGGCGGGGTCGAGCGCCGGCTGGTCGAGATCTTCTCCCGCTTCGCGTACATCGCCGAGAACCACGGGCTGCAGGAGCTGGTCGACCGGGAGAACCGCTACCGCCGCGAGAAGGACGCGTACGCGCGGCTGAGCCGCCTTTCGCTCGACGAGCAGGATGCGCTCAACCAGCGCAAGGTCGGGGATATGAGCGTGCGCAGCTACTGCGAGGTGAACCGCGCGCTGCGCGAGCGGCCGGATCTGGCGCCGCGGCTGCCGTCGCTGCCGATGCCCGCGCTCGTCTCGTGCGGGGAGTGGGATCTGTTCTACCCCTGCGCGCGGCGCGACGCGGCGCTGATCCCGAACGCGCGCTTCGCGACCGTACGCGGCGCGGCGCACGCGACGCCGGACTACCAGCCGGAGCTGTGGACGCGCGCCTGCTTCGACTTCATCGACGCCGTCGAACGCGGCGAGGACATCCGCGGCGAACTCGAGTACGCGCCGGGGTAGCACGGGCGAAGGCGCCCGTCGCGCGGGTGCCTCGCCCTCCAGCATCCAGCATTGCCGCCCGCGCGCTCATGCTTGGATCGCGGGAACGCGAAAGGGCCGCCCCGGCAGCGGGCGGCCCTTCGTGCGCTGCTCCTCGTGACCGCGCCCTAGACCTCGCGGAACTCGCCTTCGACGGTGCCCTCCTCCGCCGGCCCCTCCGGCTGCTCGCCGGTGGCGCCGTCCGGGCCCGGCGCGCCCTGCGCGCCGTACACCGCCTGGCCGATGCGCTGCATCGCCTCGCTCAGGTCGCTGGTGGCCGAGCGGATCGTGCCGGCGTCGCCGGACTGGAGCTGGGAGCGCACCGCCGCGATCTTCCCTTCGACCTCCGACTTGAGGTCGGCCGGGATCTTGTCCGCGTTCTCGCGGATCGTCTTCTCCGCCGTGTAGGCGAGGCTGTCCGCCGTGTTGCGGACCTCGATCTCCTCGCGCCGCTTGCGGTCTTCTTCCGCGTGCGCCTCCGCCTCCGTGCGTAGCTTCTCGACCTCTTCCTTCGAGAGCCCGCCGCCGGCCGTGATCGTGATCTTCTGCTCCTTGCCCGTCGCCTTGTCGCGCGCCGAGACGTTCAGGATGCCGTTCGCGTCGAGGTCGAACGTCACCTCGACCTGCGGCACGCCGCGCGGCGCCGGCAGGATGCCATCGAGGATGAAGCGCCCGAGCGACTTGTTATCGGCCGCCATCGCGCGCTCGCCCTGCAGGACGTGGATCTCGACGGAGGGCTGGTTGTCCGCCGCGGTCGAGAAGACCTGCGACTTGCTCGTCGGGATCGTCGTGTTGCGCGGGATCAGCGGCGTCGCGACGCCGCCGAGCGTCTCGATCCCGAGCGTCAGCGGCGTGACGTCGAGCAGGAGGACGTCGCGCACCTCGCCCTTCAGCACGCCCGCCTGGATCGCCGCGCCGATCGCGACGACCTCGTCCGGGTTAACGCCCTTGTGCGGCTCCTTGCCGAAGAACTGGCGCACCTTCTCCTGCACGAGCGGCATGCGCGTCTGCCCGCCGACGAGCACGACCTCATCGATCTGCGCGGAGGTCACGCCCGCGTCCTGCAGCGCCTGCTTCACCGGCTCGAGCGTGCGGTCGACCAGGTCGCCGACGAGCTGCTCGAGCTTGGAGCGCGTGATGTTGATCGTCATGTGCTTCGGGCCGCTCGCGTCGGCCGTGATGAACGGCAGGTTCACCTCGGTCTGCTGCGCGCTCGACAGCTCGATCTTCGCCTTCTCGGCAGCCTCCTTCAGCCGCTGCAGCGCCATCCGGTCCTGCTTCAGGTCGATGCCCTGCTCGCGCTTGAACTCCGTCACGAGGAAGTCGATCACCCGCTGGTCGAAGTCGTCGCCGCCGAGGTGCGTGTCGCCGTTGGTCGACTTCACCTGGAACGTGCCTTCGCCGAGCTCGAGGATCGAGATGTCGAACGTCCCGCCGCCCAGGTCGTAGACGGCGATGACCTCCTCGCCCTTCTTGTCGAGCCCGTACGCGAGCGACGCCGCGGTCGGCTCGTTGATGATGCGCAGCACCTCGAGCCCGGCGATCTTGCCGGCGTCCTTGGTCGCCTGGCGCTGCGAGTCGTTGAAGTACGCGGGGACGGTGATCACCGCCTCGGTCACGGTCTCGCCGAGGTACGCCTCGGCGTCGGCCTTGAGCTTCTGGAGGATCATCGCCGAGATCTCCGGCGGCGAGTAGCCGCGGCCGCCCATCTGCACCTGCGCGTCGCCGTTGGGCGCGCGCTCGATCTTGTAGCCCATGAGCGCGATGTCGCGCTGGACCTCCGGGTCCTCGAACTTGCGTCCCATGAGGCGTTTGACCGAGTAGACGGTGTTGTCCGGGTTGGTGACGGCCTGGCGCTTGGCGACGGTGCCGACGAGCCGCTCGCCCGACTTGCTGACGGCGACGACCGACGGCGTGATGCGCCCGCCCTCGCTGTTCGGGATAACGACGGGCTCGCCGCCTTCCATCACCGCGACGACGCTGTTGGTGGTGCCGAGGTCGATGCCGATTACCTTTGCCATGTCCGCTTCTCCTGTCGTTCAGTCCTGCGTCGCGGTCTGCCGCCCGGTCTCCGGGGGCGCTGCGCACCGCTAGCGCGTTGCTCCGCTCGGTTTCAGTGCCGGGATGGGGGACACCCCCACGCCCCCGGCGGGGGCTGCGCCCCCTGCACCCCTGCTCCGCGCGCGCTGCCGCGCGCGGGGGTGGTGGACGTCGGGGCGCAGGGCGCGGATTCGAGTGCTGCCCGGCCGCTGCGCGTGGCCTCTGCGCCTCGTGCCCCGTCGGTCTTCATCGCTGCGTCCGGCTCCTCATCTGATGCGCATTTCCGCGGCGGCTGGCCGTGGGCCGGCTGCGCCGCTCCTAGCGCGCATCGCCTGCCTTGTCTCCGCCGCCCTCGCCGGTGCCGACGACGACCATCGCCGGACGGATGACGCGGTCGCCGAGGCGGTACCCCTTCTGCACGACCGAGACGACCTTGTTCTCCTCGCCCGGCGCCTGGCTGATCGCCTCGTGCACCGCCGGGTCGAACGGCTGCCCATCGGCCGGGATCTCTTCGACCCCCGCCATGTCGAGCACCGCCTGGAACTTGCGCTGGATCAGGCGGATGCCATCGACCCAGGTGAGTCCGGCGAGGTGCGAGTCGACGTTGCTCAGCGCCCGGTCGAGGTCGTCCGCGAGCGGGAGCAGGTTGATGATCAGGGCGGCGTTCGCGAGCCGCGCGACCTCGCCCCGTTCCTCCTCGACGCGCCGCTTGAAGTTCTGGTAGTCGGCGGCGGCGCGCTGCCAGTTCTGCAGGTAAGCCTGCGCTTTTTCGCGCTCCTGCTCGAGCTGGGCGCGCAGCGCGTCCGGGTCGTCCGTGGTCGCGGCATCCGGGGCGCCAGCGCTCTCCTCCGGCGCGGGCGCTCCCGCGGTCTCCTCCTGTCCTCGTTGTGTCGTCATGGTGTCCGCATCTCTCCGTGCAGGTTCTCTTCGATCCTGTGATCCGCGCGGCGGGCGGCGGTATAGCCCACCCGCCGGGTCGCGCTATTCGTCGTAGAACGTCGTGAGCATTTCGCTCATGAGCCCCGCGACGTAGCGCACCGTGGAGATCGTCTCCGGGTAGTGCATGCGCGTCGGGCCGAGCACCGCCATGGCGCCGCCGATGCCGCCGGGGATGCCGTAGCGCGTGACGACGATGCTGTAGTCGCGCATCGCGTCCTCCTCGTTCTCGGCCCCGATCATGACGGTGATGCCGTCGCCGGCGAGGGCGCGGAACGGGATCAGGCGCGTCAGGTTGCGCTGCTCGAGGACATCGAGCATGCCGAGCATCTTCTCGCTGGTCGCGAACTCGGGCTTGGCGAGGACGTTGCGCACGCCCTCGAGGTAGGCCTCATCGTAGCCGCCCCGGTCGGACGCCTGGATGATCTCGCGCACCGCGTTCGCCACGTGCCACTCGAGCTGGGTCATCTGCGCCTGCGAGCGGCCGATGTCGCCCGCGCTCAGGCCGGCGAAGACGTCGTTCAGGTGGTTCGAGATCTGCGTGAGCTGGTCCTGCTCCACCGCCTCCGGGAAGATCAGCACCTGCTGCTTCACGCGCGCGTGGTCGAGCACCAGCACGAGCAGGGCGGCGTTGTCCTGGATGCCGACGAGCTCGATGCGCTTGAGCCGCGACTCGCGCGAGCGGGGCACCGTCACGACGGCCGCGTTCTCGACCGCCCGGGCCAGCACCGCCGCGGCGAGCTGGATCCACTCGTCTTCCTCGCGGCCCGCCTGGTGGAACTGGTGCCGGATGGTCTGCTTGACCTCCCACGGCAGGTCGCTCTCCTGCATCAGCGCCTCGACGTAGTACCGGTACCCCTTGTCCGAGGGAACGCGGCCGGCCGAGGTGTGCGGGTGGCTGACGTAGCCCTCGTCCTCGAGCCGGGCCATCTCGTTGCGGATGGTGGCGGAGGACACGGGCAGCTCATGCTTGCGGACGATCGCGTCCGAGCCGACGGGGACGGCCGTGTCCACGTACTCCTGGACGATGAGGCCGAGCAGGGTCGCCTGGCGGTCTGTGAGCATCGTTTCCCGTTCGATTAGCACTCTCCAGCTCCGAGTGCTAACGGGGAAAGTGTAGCAGCGCGCGCGGCGGGCGGGCAAGGCCCGGCGGGCGGCAGCGGGCGCGGGGTGGGGTGGAGGACCGCGAACGGCACGGCAAGCGCCAAAGGGCGAGGCAGGGCACTCGGAAGACGGTGCGGCTCCATCCCGGGTTTCCCGGTGGGGTCCTCGCCCGGGGCGCTAGACCGCCCCGAGCTGCTCGATCCAGGCCCGCGCCTGCCCGCGTTCCACCTCGAGGAAGGCGATCGTCCCGGGGCGGCGCGTCAGGTTGCGGGGGAACGTCGGGCTGCCGGGGTTCACCAGCAGCACCCCCCGCATCTCCGCG
>DASRHM010000123.1:0-71597 GCA_035650575.1 Dehalococcoidia bacterium
GAGGTTCGGGAGCACGAGCACGTCGAACCACTCGGGGCGCTGGACGAGTTGCATGCACAGCGCGTCGACCAGCACCTCCTCGTACTCGATGTCCGGGTAGTCCTTCGCCACCTCGCGGCAGACGGCGTAGAAGAGGCCGTCGGTGAACTTCATGATGTTCGCCTTGCTGACCGCGGACACCTTCTTGCGTCCGTTCCGGCGCGCGTAGTCGAAGGCGTACTTCGCGATGCGCCGCGTGCCGAACTCCGAGATGATCTTGATGCTGACGCCGGCGTCCTCGCGGATCGTCCCCTGACCGGACGCCTCGGTGATCTTCGACAGCTCGCCGACGTACGGCGACCCCTTCTCGAACTCGACGCCGGCGTAGAGGTCCTCGGTGTTCTCGCGGACGACGACGATGTCCACGTCCTCGTAGCGCGTGCGGACGCCGGGGTACGTCTTGCAGGGGCGCACGCAGGCGTAGAGCTGCAGCGCCTTGCGCAGGGCGACGTTGACGCTGCGGAAGCCGGTGCCGATCGGGGTCGTGACGGGGCCCTTGATGCCGAGCTTGGTGCTGGCGAGCGAGTCGATGGCGCGCTGGGGGAGCGGCGTCCCCTCCTTCGCCATGACGTCGACGCCGACGTCCTGCACGTCCCAGTCGAACTCGACGCCGGTAGCCTCGAGCACGCGGCGGGTAGCGTCGGTGATCTCGGGCCCGGTGCCGTCGCCCGGGATGAGGGTCACGCGGTATGCCATGGGGCCTCCTTCGCCTGGAGCGCGCGGGCGGGCGACTGCGCGCCGCCGACGGATGCGCCGCCGGAGCGGTCCCCGGGGACCGGTCGACTGGGCCCTTTCCTGCGTGAGGGTTCGCGGCCCCGGCCTCGCTCGCGACTGCTCCGTGGGGAGCCCGTTGGGCCCGAGCTAAGGCCTGTCCGGAGCCGCCGAAGTATAGCGCCGGGTTCTCGTGTGCGCACCGCGCCGGGCGGCGCATGAAAGGCAGGATATCCGGCCCTGCAAATCCCGGCGTGGCGGCGATATGCTGCGCGAGCGAGAGTGGGACGCAGGAGGGCGAATGGTCACGACGAGCAGCCTCATTGCGGACTTGGTCCAGGCGCGCGACCGCGGCGCGGCATGGCTCCTCGACCACCAGCGGGAGGACGGCGCGATCGGCGACCCTGCGCGGGATGGCCTGGGCCCGTACTACAAGGCGCTCTGGGCCTTCGCGGCCAGCGGCAGGCCGGACGCGGCGAACCGGCTCGCGTCGTGGGTGCAAGCGAACCTGCTGCAGGAGGACGGCGACTTCGCCGGACCGCTTCGCACGAAACTGCACGACCGCGTCTACTCGTACCCGAACGCCTGGCTGATCGGCGGCGCGCAGAAGGCTGGGCGCTTCGACCTCGCGATGCGGGGCATGGACTTCCTGCTGCTGCTCCAGAACGGCGAGGACGGTGGCTTCCGCACGCAACGCGACCGCGAGGATTCGGCGCAGGACCTGCTGTGCAGCGCGCAGTGCGGCAACGCCTGCCTGCTGACGGGGCACGTCAGCGAGGCGCGCAACGTCGGACGCTTCCTGCGGACGGTCTGGCACGCGCAGCCCGACCCGGAGCGCGAGCTGTTCTTCGCGTACCGCCCCGGCGAAGGGCTGCGGACGGACTTCCCGGACGAACGGCAGCGCCTGTACTCGGTGCGCGCCGACCGGCCGCGGCAGATGTACTTCCAGCCGGGCATCGCCGCCGCGTTCCTGGCGCGGCTCGCGATGGCGACCGGCGACCGCGAGTGGTCCGCGCTCGGGCGCCGGTACCTGGAGATCGCGTTCCACGTGCTCGACGAGATGTACGAGACGGCGCAGGTCGGGAAGGTGGGCTGGGGCGCGGCGCTCCTGTATGCGGTGACGCGCGAGGAGGCGTGCCACGAACTGGCGGCGCGCGTCGGGCGAGCCATGCTGGACCAGCAGACGCCCGAGGGCGCGTGGGACAACACCGGCGGCTACGTCGACGACGTCGTGCGCGCCGAGTGCACGGCGGAGTTCGTCGTGCTGCTCGACGAGATGGCCGGCGGGCTGGCCGCCTGACGCCGTCCTGCTGATCGACCTCCACTGCCACACGCGCGTGCGTTCGGCGTGCAGCGCGCTGACGCCGGAAGCGCTCGTGCGCGCGGCCCGGGCGCGCGGCCTCGACGGCGTCTGCATCACGGAGCACGACGCGCTCTGGGCGCGCGACGACGTCGAGGCGCTGGCGCGCGCGATGCGCTTCCTGGTGCTGCGAGGCATCGAGGTGACGACCGAGGTCGGGCACGTGCTCGTCTACGGCCTCGACGCGCACGACCCCGCGATGGCGACGCTCGCCGTGCTGCACGAGGCGGTGCGGCGGGAGCACGCGCTGATGTACCTCGCGCACCCGTCTCGACGCTACGGCTCGCTGGCGCCGGAATCGCTCGCCGGGCTGTTCGACTCCGTCGAGGCGCAGAACGGCACCGAGGGGCTGCTGCAGAACGACAACGCGGCGGCGCTGGCGCGGGGCATGCGCCTTCCGGGCATCGGCGGCAGCGACGCGCACTCGGCGCGCGAGGTGGGCGTCTGCGCCACGGAGTTCGGGGACGAGGTGACGGACGAGGACAGCTTCCTGGAGGCGCTGCGGGCCGGCCGCTACCGGGCGCGCCGCGTGTAGGCGGTGGCCCTGCCGCCGGCGGGCGCGTCGGCCGGGCGCGGGGTGAGCGCCTCGCGCACCTCGGCCAGGGTCGGGACGCGGAGCGGCAACGGCTCCGGCGAAAGCTCTTCGCCGCGCGCCATGGCCCAGACGCGCTCGACGAACAGCTGCGCGAAGCCTGCGAACAGCGCGGCGAAGCCCAGCAGTTGCACGGACTCCTCGAGGTTGGCCTCGATGCCGTACAGCGTGCCGGTCTCGGACGCGATGCCGAAGTGGATCATCGGGAAGGTGAGCGCTTCGAGCCCGAGCTTGCCGACGCCGCCGGCGACCGCGACGAGGAACCAGAGCTTCGTGCGCGCCGGCGCCTCCCAGATGCAGACGAGCAACGCGGCGGCGGTCGCGAGGATGAGTGGCGACCAGGCGACCTCCCAGGCGACGCGCTTCGACGAGTCGGGGAGGTTGAACCAGCCGACGAGATGCCGCCCCACCGTCTCGTGCAGGGAGATGTTCTTGTCGAGCGAGAAGAAGGCGATGCCGGCGGCGGCGACGAGCCAGAGCCAGCGCCTGCGCGGGTCGAAGAACGTCATCGCGACGCCGGCGGCGCAGATCGCCGCGCCGGCGAGCACGATGGTGTGGAACCAGGTCTCGGGGTTGTTGTGACCGTCGATGTCGAACATCGCGTGGCGGCGGGCGGCGATCCAGCGCTGCCAGACGTCCATGAGCACGAGCACGACGCCTGTGGCCGCGGCGATGAGCATGACCGCAAGGTCGGCGCGCGGCAGGCGTCCGGCGTCAGCCCTGGACGGGTTGAGGATCGATGCTGCCTGCTCGCGCGCGTGGCGCAGCGCATCGCGGGTCGTCATAAGACCGCCACCTTACCCGATCTAACGCCACGATCCGGCGCCTGGTGCACGCCCGCAATCGTTATCTTGGAAGACCCACAGATTCGGGCTGGCTGAGGTGGCGGCGGCGCTGGACGGCCGCCGGGCGTCCAGCGGCCTTTCCCGCCCCTGGGCGGCAAGGTCGGGGAAGCACGCCGGCGCGCGATGAGATTGGCCGCCCGCCCTCGGCCATTCTCCCGTGATCGCGCGCGGATGCCTGTAGGAAATCGAGATGCGCTCTGCTAGGCTAGCGCCTCGGATGTACCCGACGGCAGGGAGGTAGGAGGGTTCGATGGGGGCCGACGTCATCCTCAACCGCGCGCTCACCCGCAGGAAGTTTCTCGCCGCATCGGCGATAACGCTCGGCGGCGCCGCGCTGGCGACGATGGGCGCGCAGTGCGACCCGGCGCTGGTGCGCAGGCTCCAGCAGGCGAAGACGGCGTTGCCGCCGCAGCACGTCGCGTGGGTCTGGCAGTTCTCGTCGGACGGCGATCCGGCGCAGATCGTCTCGAACCTGCGGGCGAACAAGATGGCCGTGACAGTGAAGACGCACGACGGCACCGACTGGATGTCGCGCTACGACCGGCACGCGCAGGCGATCAGCGGGCCCGGCCAGGTCGCGGCGATGGCGAGCTACTTCGAGAGCCACGGCGTGCCGTTTCACGCCTGGTGCGTGGTCAAGGGCGACGACGTCGTGCGCGAAGCGCAGATGGCAGCGGACGTGCTGGCGGCGGGCGCGCGCTCGCTGATCCTCGACATCGAGGGGTCGGCGGGGTTCTGGCACGGCAGCGCGGCCGACGCCGCGCGCTATGGGGCCGAGCTGCGCGCTCGCAACGCCTTCGGGCGGGTGGACATCAGCATCGACCCGCGGCCGTGGCGGATGTACCTGGTGCCCATGCAGGAGTTCGTAGACTTCACCGACGGGATCTGGCCACAGCTCTACTGGGACACCTTCGACACGCCCGGCAACTTCGATGGCTACGTGAGCAGCGGCTTCCCGCCCGGCGGAAACGGCATCACCCCGGAGTTCCTGCTCGACACGACGTTCCATCTTCTCTCGCAATGGGACCGCTGGATCATCCCGGTGGGCCAGGGCGCGGCGAGCGACGCGGCGACCTGGCCGCGGTTCGTGCGACGGGCGTGGGAACTGGGGTGGGGCGCCGTCTCCGTCTGGCGGTACGGGGTGACGCGCTACGACACGCTCGTGTACCTGGGGCAGAACCCGGCGGGCGTGGCGCCGCAACCGCCGCGTCCGCCCACCGCCACGGCGACGCCGCGCACGCCGACGCGTACGCCGACGCGCACCCCCACCCGCACGCCGACACGGACGCCAACGCTCACGCCGACGCCGACGCTGACGCCGGCGCCGTCGGCAACGGCCACCGCGACGCCCACGGCCTGAACCCGCCCCGGCACGCCGTGCCAGAAGCGCGGGCTTCGGGTACATTCGCGCCTGCGGAGGACGACGATGGCGGAGCGCAGCCTCGGCATCGGCTTCATCGGCGCGGGGTTCATGAACCGCTTCCACGTCGCGAGCCTGAGCGGCGTGCGCGACTGTCATGTCGCCGGCGTCTTCAGCCCGACGCGCGCGCACGCCGAGCAGCTCGCGGCGGACGCGGCATCGCGCCGCCTCGGCTCGCCGCGCGTCCATGCTTCCGTGACGGACCTCGCGTGTGATCCGGGCGTGGACGCGGTGTGGATCGCTTCAACGAACGATGCGCGCGTCGCGATCGTCGAGGAGATCGTCGCGGCGGTGCGCTCGGGGCGGGCGTCGCTCGCGGGCGTCGCGTGCGAGAAGCCGCTCGCGCGCAACCTGCGCGAGGCACGGCGCATGCTCGAACTGGTCGAGTCCGCGGGCCTGCTCCACGGCTACCTGGAGAACCAGGTGTTCATGCCGTCGCTCGTGCGCGGGCGCGAGATCATCTGGCGGCGGGCGGCGCCGATCGCCGGGCGGCCGTACCTCGCGCGGGCGGCGGAGGAGCACAGCGGGCCGCACATGCCGTGGTTCTGGAGCGGCGAGCGGCAGGGTGGCGGGGTGCTGAACGACATGCTGTGTCACAGCTTCGAGGCGGCGCGGCACCTGCTGACGGGCCCCGGCGAGCCGCGCGACGCGCTGCGCGTCGAGCGTGTGGACGCGCAGATCGCGGCGCTCAAGTGGACGCGGCCCGCCTACGTCGAGCTGCTGCGCGAACGCACCGGCGGCCGCATCGACTATGCGCGCACGCCGGCCGAGGACTTCGCGCGGGCGACGATCAACCTGCGCGCGCCGGGGGGCGAGCCGCTGATCATCGAGGCGACGACGTCCTGGAGCTTCGTGGGGCCGGCGCTGCGGCTGCGCGCCGAGCTGCTGGGGCCGGAGTACGCGCTGCAGGTCGACAGCCTGCAGGCGGAGATGAGCGTCTTCCTCGGCCGCGGCGTCCAGGGCGATGCCGGCGAGGACCTGGTCGAGAAACAGAACGCCGAGCAGGGGCTGATGCCGGTCATCGCCGACGAGCCCGCGGCGTACGGCTACACCGCCGAGAACCGGCACATGGTGCAGGCGTTCCTCGACGGGCGCGCGCCGGACGAGACCTGGCGCGACGGCGTTGCGGTCGTCGAGGTGCTGATGGCGTGCTACCGCTCGGCCGAGGAGCGGCGGAGCATCGAGTTTCCGGCGCAGCTCGATGACTTCGTGCCGCAGGTGGCCTCCGGCACGTGGCGTCCGTAGTCAGGCGTCGCGCAGACGCTCGAGGAGCCGCTTGCAGGCGATGATGCCTTCGCGCTCCGACAGCCGCTCGCCCTCGAACTCGATGCCGATGTCGCCGTGGAAGCCGGCGTCCCGGACGATGCGGAGCATGCGGGCGAAGTCGATCGTCGTCTCTTCGCCGCGCTCGTCGAAGTCGTAGCACTTGGCGCTGACACCGCGCGCGTACGGGATGAGCGTGCGGACGGCGCCATACGGGTCGTCGGGCGAGCCGCCGAAGTCAGGCAGCGCGCCAAAGCGTGGATGCGCGACGGCCTCGATCAAGCGCGCCAGCCACGCGGCGTCGGCCGAGGGGCCGAAGTGGTTTTCGACGAGCACGTCGACCCCGGCCAAGGCGGCGTACTCGAGCAGCGCCGAGAAGCTCTCGGCGTTGCGCTCCAGGGTGGCGCGGTCTGCGGCCTCGCCGCCGGGGTTCGCGCGGATCGACCGGCATCCCAACTCGGCGGCGATATCGACCCACTTGTGATGGTTCCGCGCGGCGTGCAGGCGGCGCGACCCGGCTTCGGCGCCCATGTTGCCCTCGGCGTCGCACATGATGAGGGTGAGGTCGACGCCCTGGTCGGCAGCCCGACGTCTTAGCTGCTTCAGATAGGTATAGACGGGCGATGGGAACAGCGTGTTGACCAGTTCGAGGCGGTCGATGCCAAGCTCCGCGCAAAGGTCGACCATCCCGAGCTGGCTAACTTCACCCGCAAAGAACATCCGGTGCATCGACCAGCAGGCGAGCGAGATGCGGAACGGTGGCTCCATGCGGGCATCCTACGGCCGGGACGGGGACGCGCGCACCCCGGGCGGCGGACGCAACCGGAGGCTACGTTGGCCGATACTCATCATGGAAGGGGTACGGGTCGGGGCTGGCGGAGGTGGCGATGCGGCGTGTGCTGCTCGTCGATGTCGTCCCCGGCATGGTCCTGCATGGCCCGGTCGCGGGGCCGGACGGTGAGCCGATCCTCGCCGCCGGCCGCGCGCTGGCGGAGGCGGACATCGCGATGTTGCGCTCGGCGCCCACGCCGGAGATCGAGATCGAAGACGCGCTCGTCATGCCTGCGCGCGAGCTGTTCCCGCAGACGAACGAAGCTGCCGCGCTTCAGGCCCTGAACGCCATCGTGATGATGCAGCCGGGGTTGGACGAGCCGCTCGGGCACGAGCGGCTGGAGAAGCTGATCCACGCCCTCGACCAGCTCGCCGACGGCCTCTTCCCGGACCTCGCGGGCGAAGCGGACTTCGCCGGGCCCGACTCGCTCCAGGGTCACGACTACATCCACCCGGTGAAGGTGGCCGAACTGGCGATGGTCATCGGGCGCATGACCGGGATGCACAAGCCTGAACTGATGGTGCTCGCGCAGGCGGCGACGCTGATGAACATCGGCTACTCGGCGCTGCACCGATCGCTGCTCGACGAGCCGCGCGCCCTCGAGGAGCATGAGTGGCAGCATCACGTCGAGCTGCACCCGGACTACAGCCAGCAGATCCTCGCGCGGTCGGGACTCCCGGCTGACGCGCTCACGGCGATCGCGCAGCACCATGAGCGCTGGGACGGCTCCGGCTACCCGCACAAGCTGCGCGGCGAGAAGATCTCCGTCTACGCGCGGATCATCGCGATCGCCGACACGTACATCTCGCTGCGGTCGCGGCGCGCCTACCGCACCGCGTTGCCGCATCGCGAGGCGCTGGAGCTGATCGTGGACGGCGCCGACGACCTCTTCGACCCCGACCTCGTGCGAGTCTTCCAGGACGCGGCGGCGATGCTCGCCGGCGGCGGCGAGACTGCGCGCGCCGGCGCGGTGGCCACGGCGGGGGCTTCCGGCGTCGAAGAGGCGAGCGCGCGCGGCCACGGTGAGCGCTCCGGCGCCGCAGACGACGCGGCGCCAGCACCCCACCGAGAGCGGCTTCACGAAGCGGATCATGCGCGCCCGGAGCACGCGCCCGCGCGGGGCCCGGACCATGCTCGCCGGCCCGCCGCGGCCGCCGTGGCGGGTGGGACGCGGCCGATCGCGGTCGGGGCGCGGCCCGCGCCGGCCGCAGCGCCGCGCTCCATCGCGGGCCCGCCGCCCGCGCAGCGTCGCCAGACGGCGGCGGCGATGGCTCGCACGCGGCGCGCCCGCCGGTCGCTATGGTCGGCCGCCGGGTACCTGGCCTCCGCCGAGCGCGGCGACTGGTCCGCGCTCGTCGCCTGACGGGCGGCTACGCGCAGAGCCTCCGCACCGTCTCGAACAGGATCTGCGTCCCGAGCCGCAGGTTCTCGATGCGGATCCGCTCGTTGTGCCCGTGCACGGTGACGGCTTCGTCCTGCTCGAGCAGGATCGGGATGAAGCCATACGACGTGATGCCGTGCACGCGGAACACGCGCGAGTCGGTGAAACCGGCGGAGACGCTGGGGAGCACGAGCGCCTCCTCCATGTGCTCGTGCACGACGTCTTCGATGATCGCGAAGAGCTCGGTCTGCGCAGACGAGGCCGGCGTGCTCGACGCGTAGATCGTCTCGATGCGGACCTTCGGGTCAGCGACCACCTCGCGCACCTGCTCGATGAACGCATCGGTGTCCTGCCCGGGGAGGAGGCGGCAGTCGAGCGTGGCCTCGGCGACGCCGGGGATGACGTTGTGCTTGATGCCCGCGTGCGCGGTCGTGGTGCTCACCGTGTTCGTCAGGATGGCGCGCGCGAAGAGGTTCTCGCCTGCCAGGCGCTCGAGCGCATCGGGCGTGGGTTCGCCGACGATCTGGTGGCGGTGCAGGCGCTCGAAGTAGCCCGTCAGCTCCGGGACCAGCGTGACCGGTCGCTGCCAGTCCTGGACCTTCTGCAGCGCACGCACGAGGCGATCGAGGGCGTTGTCGGGGTGCGGCACGGAGCCGTGCCCGGGGCGCCCTTCGGCGACCAGGCGCAGCCAGAGCGGGCCTTTCTCGCTGATCGAGCAGTTGAACGAGGGCCGGCGCGTGCCGAAGACTTCCGCGTTGCCCCAGCCGCCCTCGTTGATCACGTACTCGGCGTCGAGCAGCTCCGGGTGGTGCCGCTCGATCCATTCAATGCCCCACGTGCCGCCGGCCTCCTCGTCGGCGAGCGCCATGTAGACGATGTCGCGCGCGTGCGGCAGGCCGAGGCGCTTGACGAGGAGCATCGCCATCAGCTCCATGATCCCCATCGACTTCATGTCGATGGCGCCGCGGCCGTAGATGACGCCGTCGCGCACGGCGCCGGAGAACGGCTCGAAGTCCCAGTATTGCCGCTCGACGGGGACGACATCGGTGTGGCTGAGGAGGATCAACGGCGGCCTGGAACCATCGCCCGGGAGCGTCGCCGTCATGTTCATCCGGTCTTCGCCGAACTCGCGGGCGTCCGACGCGTCGTAGAAGGCGACGGCGTCGATGCCCTCGCGGCGAAAGATGCCGGCGAGCCACTCGCAGGCGGCGCGCTCGCGGCCCGGCGGGTTGGAGGTGTCGATGCGGATGAACTCCGAGAGGAGCTGGGTCGCCTCTTCGGTGATCGCGTCCCAGTCGACCTTCGGCGCCGACCCGGCCATGCGTCGCTCCTCTCGCTGCGTGCGTCCCTCGCGGGCGGAAGTGTAGGCGAGCGCCGTCCGTGGGCGAAGCGCCGGCGTCCCGAGGGGTGCGCGTCTGGAAGCGGCTGCGCGGACCGCCGACGATGGCGGCGAGGAGGCGTCTCATGCGTACGCTCGCCGTCGTCCTGGGCCTGGTCCTGCTCGCGCTGGCCGCCGGCGCGTCGTTCGTGATCCGCGCGGCCGGCGCGCCGGGTGCCTCGCTCGAGTATCGCTGTGACCCGGCGCGGTTGCCGCCGGGCGTGCCGACGCTCGTCACGTGCAGCTTCACCGCCCGCAACGACGGCGACGCGCCGATCGCAGGCGCCAGCCTCTTCTTCTCGGCGACGGCCGAGCGTCTGCCGGATCAGTACTACTTCTTCCGCGCCCGCCGGGATGGCGCGGATCTGCCGTTGACGTCCGGCCAGCTCGACTACCCCTATGGCGACCTCGCACCGGGCGCACGGAGCACCATCGAGGTGCAAGTGATCATCCAGAGTGCCGAGCCCTACGGGGCGGCGGCGTCGCTGATGGCCAACGGCGTGGAACTCGCGCGCGCGCCGCTGCACGGCGACGTCACGACGGACGCGCCGGCGCCGGACGTGAAGCTGCGGCTGCTCCGCGACCCGGCGGACGCGCCGTTCGAGGCGCCCGGCGGCGTCGCGCGCTACGTCGTCGAGGTCGATGCGCCAGCGCCCATCGCTGACGGGCTCCTCGAGGTCGCGTACGGTCCCAGCGCCGTCGCGCAGGCGGATGGTTGGACGCCGGCTCCACTGAGGGACGCGGCGGTCAGGCCGCTGGCCCCGGAAGGCTTGCACCAAGATGTGCCGCTCGTCCTCGCCTCGGACGGCGACTACTGCCCGTCGACGTGGCCCGCCGCGGTGCTGCGCAGGCACGACACGGAGGGCGAGGTGCTGGCTGCGGCGCTCGGGCCGGGCGCGGCGCTCGGGCGGTGCTCCGGGCAGGGCGGAGGCGGTGACTTCGTTGCGCCGGAGGCGCTGCCGGCGGCCGGGACGGGCGGGCGCGCCGGCGGAGGGCACCGCGTGGACGTGCTATGGGCCGCAGCCGTCGGCGCGCTGCTGGTCGCGGCCGGCGTCAGCGTACGGCGCGTACGATAGGGTGCATCGAACGACGCGATCGGGCTCGGGCCGAAGCCGGATGGCGGACGCCGGGCGACGGCGTCGTCGAGCCGCGCCGCATCGCAGTTCGTGGGCTCGTCCGGTCCGCCCGATGCTGGTCGTCCGCCGGTCAGCGGGGCGCTCGCGGGGCGTGCCGGCGCTCGCTAGGCTGAGTAGTCGAGCGAGGGCGATTCGGCGGGAGCCGGGACCGATGCGGGCGAGCGAAGAGCGGCGCAACGCGTACCTCCAGGCCTGGGTGGACTGGCAGAAGCAGCTCGCCGACCTCCACGCCGTGTTCATCGACGGCACGAAGACGCTCGAGGGCGACCGCATGAAGGGCCTGCTGAACCGCGAGGCGCGCGCGAAGGAGCGGTACGACCGCGCGCGCCTCGAGCTGCTCGGTGTGCCGGCGCCCGGCGATTCGCCGTTCGACCAGGATCCGCCGTGACGCAGGGGTGGGTGGACTACCTGACCGGGCCGTGGGGCTTCGCCTTCGCGTTCGCCGCGGGGCTGCTCTCGTTCCTCTCGCCGTGCGTGCTGCCGCTGGTGCCGGCGTACCTCGCGCACCTCACGGGCACGGCGGTGGGCTTCGCAGGCGACCGGCGCCGCACGGTGCTGCACGCGGCGATGTTCGTCGCCGGCTTCACGGCGGTGTTCGTCGTGCTGGGCGCGTCGGTCGGCGTGATCGGCGCGGTGAGCGCGGATCACAGCTACGTGATCCAGGACCACGAGACGTTGCTCCAGCGCATCGGCGGCGTGTTCCTCATCGTCCTCGGGCTCAACCTGCTGGGCGTGGTCCGCATCCCGATGCTGTATCGCACGTGGTCGCTGGAGACAGCGACGGCGCGCGTCCCGGTGGCGGCGGGCGTCGGCGGGGGCGGCGGCTCGGCGACGATGGCGCTCGGCGGCCGCGGCGGCGGCGCGCCCGCCTGGGTCTCCGGCCTCGGCTACGCGAAGTCGTTCGGCGTGGGCTCGGCGTTCGCGATCGGCTGGACGCCGTGCATCGGACCCGTGCTCGGCGCGATCCTCACGCTCTCCGCGACGAGCGCGTCCGTCGCGAAGGGAAGCTGGCTGCTGCTGGCGTACTCGCTGGGGCTCGGGGTGCCGTTCGTCGCGACGGGGTTCGCGGTGGCGCCGATCACGCGCTTCATCAAGCGGAAGCAGTGGTTGATGCCGGCGGTGGAGATCGCGACGGGGGTAATCGTGATCTTCGTCGGGATCCTGCTGTTCAGCGACAACCTGACGATCTTCAACGGCGACTTCTCGCGGATCCCGTTCCTCGACCGGTTGAACCAGATCTGACGAGCGGGCCGGGCGCGCCCGGACGATCGCCCATCCCCATCGCTCATCTCCAACCGGCCACCGCGGCGCGGGTGGTCCGCCCGTACGCGTACACTGAGGGCATGCCGCGACCGCGACGCACCCCCGCACGGCCCGCGCGATCGGCGCCGATGCTCGTCTCCGGCGCGCCGGATGAGGCGCCGCCCGGCGAGCTGGCGCCGCTCGCCGCGCGGGTGCGGCCCCGCGCGTTCGACGAGTACGTGGGGCAGGAGCACCTCGTCGGCGAGGGGCGCATCCTGCGCCGGCTCGTCGAGTCGGACAACCTGCCGTCGATGATCCTCTGGGGCCCACCGGGCACGGGGAAGACGACGCTCGCACGCCTCATCGCCACGCGCACGCACGCGACGTTCGTACCGGTCTCGGCGGTATCGGCGGGCGTCGCGGATCTGCGGCGCGTGGTCGCGGAGGCGCGCGACCGGCTGCGGGCGGGCGGCGGGCGCACCGTCCTGTTCATCGACGAGATCCACCGATTCAACAAGGCGCAGCAGGACGCGATCCTGCCGTTCGTCGAGGACGGCACGATTACGCTCATCGGCGCGACGACCGAGAACCCATCGTTCGAAGTGATCGGCCCGCTGCTCTCGCGCTCGCGCGTCTTCGCGCTGAAGCAGCTCGAGCCGGAGCACATCGAGCGCATCCTGCGCCACGCGCTGGAGGACCCGGAGCGCGGCCTCGGCGCGCTCGGCGTGCAGGTCGATGACGACGCGCTGGCGGCGCTCGCGGCCTCCGTCGGCGGCGACGCGCGCATCGCGCTGAATGCGCTCGAGGCCGCCGTGCTGGCCGCCCGCGCGCGCGACGGCGGCGGCCGGGTGCGTATCGAGGACATCGAGGAGGCGCTGCAGCATCGCACGTACCTGTACGACCGGCAGGGCGATGCGCACTATGACACGATCTCGGCCTTCATCAAGTCGCTGCGCGGGTCGGACCCGGATGCCGCGCTCTACTGGCTCGCGCGCATGATCGAGTCCGGCGAAGACCCGCTGTTCATCGTCCGCCGCATGGTGATCCTCGCGGCCGAGGACGTCGGGCTCGCGGATCCGCAGGCGCTGGTCGTCGCGACGGCGTGCCAGCAGGCGGTGCACTTCATCGGCCTGCCGGAGGGCTTCTTCCCGATGGCGGAGACGGCGCTGTACCTGGCGCTGGCGCCGAAGAGCGACAGCGTGGGATCCGCGTACAGCGCTGCCCTGCGCGACGTGGAAGCGACGCGTAACGACCCCGTGCCGTTGCACCTCCGCAACGCCGTGACCGGTCTCATGAGGCAGATGGGGTATGGGAAGGGGTACCGGTACGCGCACGACTTCCGGGGGCACGTCGTCGAGCAGCGGCACCGGCCGGACCGCGCGGAAGGGCACGCGTACTACCGCGCGGGCGACCTCGGCTGGGAGGGGCGGCGCAAGCGCGAGCGGGAAGCGCGCGACGGAGGCGAGCCGCGGGGCTGAGCTCGCGCGCCGTACCGGCATCCTCGTCGGCACGGCGTCCTGGACCGACCGCAGCCTGCTCGAATCGAAGAAGTGGTATCCGCCCGACGTGAAGACGCCGGAGGAGCGCCTGCGCTATTACGCGAGCCGGTTCGCGTTCGTCGAAGCGGACAGCACGTACTACTCGCTCGAGATGGAGCCGCAGGCGGAGGCGTGGGCGCGGCATACGCCGCCGGGATTCGTGTTCGACGTCAAGGCGTTCCGGCTGTTCACCGGCCATCCGACGCCGCCTTCGATGCTCCCGCGCGACGTCCGCGGGGCGCTCGGGGCGCTGCCCGAGAAGAAGCGCAACTGGTACTACGCCGACGTCCCGCCGGAGCTCCGCGACGAGCTGTGGGCGTACTTCGATCGGTCGATGCGGCCGCTGCGCGAGTCGGGAAAGCTGGGTGCCGTCGTGCTGCAGTTCCCGCCGTGGCTGATGCCGTCGGACGCGGCGCGCGCGCAGATCCTGGACGGCCTCGACCACCTCGATGGCTACCGCGTCGCGGTCGAGTTCCGCAACAAGTACTGGCTCAGCGAGCGGCGCCGGCGCGAGACGCTCGCGTTCCTGCGCGAGCATGGCATCGCGCTCGTGATCGTCGACGAGCCGCAGGGGTTCCGGTCGAGCGTGCCGCTGATCTGGGAAGTGACGGCGCCCGACCTCGTCGTCGTGCGGCTGCACGGGCGCAACGCCGAGACGTGGGAGAAGAAGGGGCTGCGCACGGCGTCCGAGCGCTTCAACTACGCCTACAGCGAGCGCGAGCTCGCGGAGTTCGTCGCGCCGCTGCGCGAGCTGGCCGCGCGCGCGGAGTCCACGCACGTCACGTTCAATAACAACTACGAGGACCTGGCGCAGCGCGCCGCCGAGCAGCTGATCGGGAAGCTGGCGGCGTAGGGCGGCGCGACTGCGAACTGCCCGAGACCCGGTGTCGTCCGGCGTATGCGCAAACGCAACCCACGCGGGCCTAGAGTGCATCGACCACGCCGCAAGGAGGGCATGATGCACGAGCGGAGCCGCAAGGACGAAGCCGGCGAACGCGACGACGAGTACGCGGCGCTCGAAGCCGACCGCGCGCGCGAGCGCGAGGTGCGGCGGCAGGCGGATGAGCTCGCCGGGATCGACGCGAACGCGCCCTTCGACGAGCGCGTCGAGTCGGCGTCGCCGGACGAGGTCGAGGTGCCGACGCCATCGGGCGACGAGCTCGAGGAGATGGTGCGGACGCCGCCGGAGGACGAGCGCGAACCGCGGGCGAACGCGCGCGACGCGCTGACGCGCGCGCCGGACGAGTACCAGCCGGAGACGGCGGGGCGTTCGCCGGGCGACATCGACATCGAGGGTGACTGGCCGGAGGAGTGAAGCCGGCGCAGCTTTTGCGCCTGGCGTGGCGTGCATGTCGACGCGGCGGTGTGCACCCCCGCCGAGGATGGAAGCTGGAAGATGGAGGGTAGACGCTCGTCGCATCGTCGTGCGCAAGCGGGCATCGACGCAATCGAGACGAAACGAAGCGGCCGGGAAACCGCATCCCGGCCGCTTCGCGCTCGTCCTCGGGGGGCGTGCGCTAGACGGTGCCTTGAGGCGAGCGCGCCGGTTTGCCGGCGTTGCCGACGCGCTCGCCCTGCGTCGCGGAGACGGTGTTGAGCCGGAGCTTCGCCGGCTTCGTCGCGCTGGCCTTCGGCATGACGACGACGATCACGCCGTTGTTGTACGTCGCGTTCGCCATCGTGCCGTCGACCGGCTCCGGCAGTCGCACCTCGCGATGGTATGGCCCGGGATTCCACTCGTCTGTGAGTACGTCCTTGTCGCCCTTGAGCGTGCCGCGCAGCTCGCCGTGCAGCATCATCCGACCGTCGGCGACCTCGACGACGATGTCCTCGGGCTCGAGTCCGGGCATCGGCGCGGCGACGGTGACGCGCTCGTCGCTGCGGTACACCTTGACCGGGATCTCCTGCGTCTTCGCCTGTTGCATCGATTTACCTCCCGCCTCGCGAACGTCGCGCGCGGCCCTGCCCGCAGCCTAGCGAGAGGCGAGTTGCACGCGGGTTACAGGGGCGTGCGTGGGGGTCAATTCGCGGGGGAATGCGCTTCGGGACGGGCGTCTTCCGCCGAAGCGAAGAGCCCCTTCGCGGGAAGGGGCTCTCGTCGCTGTGACCGGCGATCCGCGCTAGACGCCCGTGCGGGCCATCTGGCGCAGGCGGGCGATCCGCTCCTCGATCGGCGGGTGCGTGCTGAACAGGTTGCTGAAGTTGGCGCCGCGCAGTCCTGCCAGCGGGTTGACGATGAACATGTGCGCCGCCGCCGGGTTCACCTGCATCGGCCGCAGCTGGGCGCCGCGCTGGAGCTTCGCCAGCGCATCGGCGAGCGCGTCCGGGTCGTGCGTGGTCTTCGCGCCGGTCTTGTCGGCCTGGTACTCGCGCGTGCGGGAGATCGAGAGCTGGACGACGGTAGCCGCGATCGGCATGAGGATGATCGCGAGGATGGCGAGCAGGCCGTTCTCGTTGTTGCGGCGGCCGCCGAACATCATCCCCCACATCATGCTGTTGGTGACCCAGGCGATGGCGCCCGCGAGGACGGCGGCGATGGAGCCGATGAGGATGTCGCGGTTGCCGACGTGCCCCAGCTCGTGCGCGATGACGCCGCGCAGCTCGCGGTCGTCGAGCAGGTCCATGATGCCGGTCGTCGCGGCGACGACGGCGTGCTTCGGGTTGCGCCCCGTCGCGAAGGCGTTCGGCGACGGGTTGTCGACGATGTACACCTTCGGCTTCGGCAGGGTCGTGAGCGAGCGCACCTCATCGACGATGCGGTGGAGGCGCGGCTCCTGCTCCGGCGTCACCTCGCGCGCGCCGGCCATGCGCAGGGCGAGGGAATCGGACTTCCAGTAGGCGAAGAAATTGAGGGCCGCCGCGATGGCGACGAAGAAGATCAGCCCCGCCAGGCCGCCCAGGAACAGGTATCCCAGTGCCCCGAGGAGGCCGGTGAGGACCCCCATCAGCAGCAAGGTCTTGGCAGTCGCTCCCATCGTTCGGTTCGTTCCTTTCCGGCGGGCCGCCATGGCCCGCTTGCTCACAGTTTAGCAAGGGTGCGGCGCGCGGAGTGTAAGCGCCCTGTAACACAGGCCGCGGCCGTCCATCGGGTTTCGGACGCGGCGCGGGGTTGGTCCAGCCGGCGGGCCGTGGCGCGCCCGCCGGTTGCCGTGATTCGCGAGCTCTCGCATGGGTTGCGCCCGGTTGGCGTGGCGCTGGCCACTGGCGGCGTTCAGCGGTCGCGGCGCTGGCGGGGCGGCAGGCCGGGAATGCCCGCCGTCGGGCCGCCGGTGCGCGTCGGCAGGCGCAGCACGCGGCGGCGCGCCTCCATGGGGGTCGGCTTCGGGTACTCGACGCGCGGGTGGTAGACCGCGCGCATCGTCCCCTTGAACGACTCGGCGATCGTGCGCAGGTCGCGGAGCGTGAGGTCGCAGTCGTCGAGCTGCCCCTCGGCGACGCGCTCGCCGATCACCTCGTCGACCATCTGGTCGATCTTCTGCGGCGAGCGGTCGCTGGCGCTGCGGATCATCGCCTCCGTCGAGTCGGCGAGCATGACGATCGCGGTCTCCTTCGACTGCGGCCGCGGGCCGGGGTACTGGAACTGCTCGGGGTCGACGCCAGGGTCGCGCTCGGCGGCGGTGCGATAGAAGTACGTGACGAGGCGGGTGCCGTGGTGCTCGGGGATGAACGCCTGCACGCGCTCGGGCAGCCCTTCTCGGCGCGCCAGCTCGAGGCCGTTGCGCACGTGCTCCTGGATCACCGCCGCGCTCTCTTCGGGCGAAAGCTGCTCGTGCGGGCTGCCGCCGCCGAGCTGGTTCTCGATGTACATGCCGGGCTGCAGCACCTTGCCGATGTCGTGATAGTAGCAGCCGACGCGCGTGAGCAGCGGGTCGGCGCCGACGAGATCCGCCGCGCGCTCCGCGAGGTTGCCGACGATGATGCTGTGGTGGAACGTGCCCGGCGCCTCATCCTGCAGGCGGCGCAGGAGCGGCGAGTTGAGTTGCGAGAGCTCCATGAGCTGCACGCGCGTCGTCACGCCGAAGAGCACGCCGACCGTGACGAACGCCCCCGCGGCGATGACGCCGCTGCTGATCCCGCCCACCGCCGCTGAGAGCGCCATCCACGCGAGGTCCGCGCTCGTGCGGTCGCCATCGACGAACCAGGTGGCGACGAGCACGACGTAGGTGACGGCGGCGACGGCGATCCCCGCGCCCATGTAGCGGCTCAGGCGGCCGGCGCGGTGCACCATGTAGATGCCGGCGATGGGCGCGAGGCCGTACACGAGCAGGAGCCGGATCGTGTCCGTCGAGCTGATCGCGGTGACGAGCGAGACGTCCGGGATGAACACGCTGATGAACGCCACGAGCGCGCCGATGAACGCCGACACGACGACCGCGACCTCGGTCTCGAGCAGCGCGGCGACGAGGATCGGCGCCGCCGCGACGGGCAGGATGAAGGCGAGGAAGTGGCGGTGCTCGTCGGGCATGACGACGGGCAGGTAGAACTTGGCGATGAGCAGCGGCGCGGCCATCACGAGCGCGAGGGCGATCATGTGGCGCTCGGAGGTGACGCCGCCGGGCTGCATGACGTAGACGAATCCCGCGACGGCGCCCGCGACGACGACCGAAAGCAGCACGACGGCCGCGACGTTGCGCCACTCGACGGTGCGCGAGAGCAGCCCTGCGGCGCGCAGCTTCTCGATCGCCACGTCGTCGACGCGCGAGCCGGCATCGAGGATCACGTCGTTCTTCTCGATGTTGATGCGCTCCGGCGGGACCGCCGCGCGCGCGGCCGCCTGTGCCTGCGCCGTGCGGTCCTGGTCGACGACGAGCGTCGGCACGATGAACGGCCGCACCATCTCCGCGGTCAGCAGCGCCTGGTCGGCGACGAAGTCGACCGTGATCTGGGCGTCGATGTTGTCGCGCGCCGCGCGCGCGCCGCCTTCGTCGAGGGAGACGCCGAGCTGTTGCTGCAGCACGCGCCGGCCTTCGGCCGCGACGGCGGTCCATTGCTCGGCGCTGAGCCCGAGCACGGTATCGATGCTGCGGGCGGAGAGGCCGAGCTGCGCGAGCGCATCGCGCTTGCGCGCGGGCTCTGTCGCCTGGTCGCGGACCTGCGTGATCTGCGCGGTCTCGCGGTCGTAGTCGTTCAGCTTCTGCGTGCGGACTGCCGGGTCGAAGACGAGCGACGGCGGCACGGCGTTCGCCGCCTCCTCGCGGCGCTGGTTCGTCAGGACGCTGCTCTCGAACGACACGCCGCGCGGCGCGCGGAGCGTGCGGGAGGCGATGTCACCCGGGTGGATCTCGAGCTGGCGGGGGAAGATGGGGAAGAGGGCGATGGCGAGGAGCGCCGCCAGCACGGTCGCGAACGCGACGGCCGTGAGGAGCGTGACCGGCCGTGGTTTACCGCGTTGAATCATGCGCCACCGACGCGGCCATGATACCAGCGGCCGGGTAGCGTCAGCCGGACGCGGGAAGCGCGAGGGCGCGCGGGGCCGGCGAGCGGCGCCGCAGCTCGGCGATGAATGCGCCGGCGTCCGGCACGCCGAGCCAGAGGCGCCGGACCGCCAGCCGGCGCGGCCAGAGCTGTGCGGGCACGGGCGCCGCCAGGCGCAACTCCACGATCTGCCCGCCGTGGCTCGCGCAGACGCGCTCCCGGAAGTCGGACGACAGCCCGAGCCGATAGCGCCACCGCGGCCGCGGGTCGACCATCCGCACCTCGGCGATGTCGGCGAGCGGCACGACGAGGCCGAAGAACCCCTCGAACCGCACCGCGAGCGCGCGGTCGTCGAGGTCGATGTAGCTTTCGTTGATCGCCGCGAGCAGCACGCTGCCCATGACGATGAAGGCGAGGGCGACGCCGATGCCGAACAGCGCCCGCTCGCGGTCGCTCGCGGTGCCCTCGGTGAACGCGGGGGCGAGCGAGACGAGCGCGAACGCGGCCATGGTGATGACGAGCAGCTTCAATGGCACGCGGAACCAGAAGGCATGGGCGAAATGGAATCGGCTGGTCATGGTCCTTCGTCCGTCCGACGAGGATAGCGGCGCGCCGGCGATATCAGTCTCGGCCGCGCGCGCGGCCGCCCGCAGGGCGATGGCACCTCGACCGCGCACCGCCGACGGCCGCAACCGCCGTCAGAGCCCGCTGACCATCATGCGCGAGACCTTCACGGTGGGGGCGGCGCCGCCGGCGAGCCAGAGCAGGTCGTCGCCTACCGCTTCGACGTCGCTCAGGATGTCCGCGAGGTTACCCGAGACGTTGATCTCGCTGACCGGGAACGCCAGCTTCCCGTTCTCGATCCAGATCCCGGCGGCGCCGAGGGACACGTCGCCGGTCGTCGTGTTGACGCCGAAGCCCATGAGGTCGGTGAGGTACAGGCCGTCGTTCACCGACGCGACCATGTCGTCCGGCGACGTCGTGCCCGGCTCCCAGACCAGGTTGCCGCCGCCGATCGTGATCGTGTCGCCCGCGCGCGCGGCGCTTCCCGTCGTGCGGCGGCCGGTGCGGCGCGCGTAGTAGCTGTCGAAGAGGAACTGGCGGAACACGCCCTGGTCGATGATCGGGTTGCGGCGCGTGGCAACGCCTTCGCCGTCGAAGGGCTTCGAACCGAGGCGGGCGGGCAGTGTCGCGTCGTCGACGATGTTCACGAGCGGCGACGCGATGCGCTTCCCCTCGCGGTCCACGAGGAACGTCGCGCGCTTGAAGAGCGCCTCGCCGCTCGCCGCGGAGGCCACCATGCGCGCGAGCCGCGCCGCCATCAGCGGGTCCCAGACGACCGGCGCCTCGCGCGTCGCGACCTTTTTCGCGCCGAGCTTCCGCACCGCGCGCGCCGCGGCGCGACGGCCGACATCCTCGGGCCGCTCGAGGCGGTGCAGCATGCGTTCCGCCGTGTACCAGTAGTCGTTGCGCTTCTTGCCGTCGGCGTCGTCCGCGATCACGGAGACGACATAGCTGGCGGCGGTGAAGGGGTAGCTGCCGGCAAAGCCGAGCGTGTTCGCCAGCACGAGCTGGCCGCGTTCGGCGCCGAACTCCGCGCCCTCGCTGTTCGTGATGCGCGCGTCGAAGTCGAACGCCGCCTGCTCGGCGCGCAGCACCAGGTCCTTCATCTCGTCGACGCCGAGCGACTCGACCGCCTCGTCGTAGAGCCCGAGCGAGCCGCCCGTGTCGAGCGCAAGGTCTTCCTTCGCCGGCAGCCCGGCGTACTCGTCCGGCTCGCTGATCGCCGCGAGCTCCACCGCCGTGCGCACCATCTCATCGAGCGCCGCGGGCGTGAAGTCCGTGGTGTTGCAGACGGCCGTGCGCTTGTCCTTGATCACCCGGATCGACGCGCCGTGCGACCCCGCCTCGATGAGCTTCTCGAGCTCGCCGCGGCGGACGCTCACGGTCGACTCGACGCCGCTGACGATGAGGACGTCCGCCTCGCCGGCGCCGAGGCGCCGCGCCTTCTCGACGATGTCGCCGGCGATGCCCCGCAGGTCCTCGGGCGGCGGCGCGCTCACAGCAGGAAGGAGGGGACGACGCGGCGCACGACGGTCCCGTCGATCCAGACGAGCAGGGGTCGCGCCGTCCACACGAGCAGCGCCGCGCCGATGCCGATCGCGGCGCCGCCGGCGACGTCGGACGGGTAGTGAATGCCGACGTACACGCGCGAGAACGCGGTCAGGATCGCGAGCGCGAGCATCAACAGCCCCAGGCGCTGGCGGTAAAGCCCGGCGCCGGCCGCCATGCCGAACGCCGCGGTGCTGTGCTCGGAGGGGAACGACGCATCCGGCGAGTGGTGCACGAGGAGGACGACATCGCCGCGGTCCACGAACGGGCGGTCGTGCACGTAGAAGTGCTGGATGACGATCGCGATGCCGATCGCGATCGCCGCCGAGAGCACGCCGGTGTACACGGCCGTGCGCCGCTGTTCGCCCCGGCCGACGCGCACGAACCACGAGACGGCGAGCAGGCCGAGGATGACGTAGATCGCGTACTGGGACGAGAACTTCATCAGGTGGTCGAGCAGCGCCGAGCGCCCGGCCAGGTCGTCGTTCAGGAAATCGAAAATCGCGCCGTTGATTCCGCCCACTCCCCCTATCCGGCCGCGGTGCCG
Source organism: Dehalococcoidia bacterium (assembly GCA_035650575.1). Lineage (GTDB taxonomy): Bacteria > Chloroflexota > Dehalococcoidia > DSTF01 > JACRBR01 > DASRHM01. The sequence goes on from DASRHM010000123.1 coordinate 21,812, forward strand.
CCGACGGTGATGCCGCTGATCAGCGTCGTCGGGATCCCCACGCCCACGGGCACGGACTGCCCGTCCTTGCCGCACGTCCAGCGGCCCTGGCTCAGCTTGAAGTCGTTGCCGACCGCCGTCACCTTGCGCAGCACGTCCGGGCCGTTGCCGATCAGGTTCACGTTCCGGATCGGCGCGGTCACGCGCCCGCCTTCGATCAGATAGCCCTCGGTCACGCTGAATACGAAGTCGCCGTTGCTGATGTTGACCTGGCCGCCGTTGAAGGCGACGCAGTAGATGCCCTTGTCGACCGAGCGGATGATGTCCTCGGGCGACGACTCGCCCGCCAGCATGTACGTGTTCGTCATGCGGGGCATCGGGTAGTGCTTGAAGGACTGGCGTCGGCCGTTCCCCGTGGGTGCGGTGCGGAAGTGCTTCGTGCTCTGCACGTCCTGCAGGTACCCGCGCAGGACGCCGTGTTCGATGAGCACGTTGTAGCCGGGCGCGTTGCCCTCGTCGTCGATGTTGATCGAGCCGCGGCTCTCCGGGATCGTGCCGTCGTCCACGACCGTGCACAGCTCCGACGCGACGACGTTGCCCACCTGGTCCGTGTAGTTGCTCGTGCGCTTGCGGTTGAAATCGGCCTCGAGCCCGTGGCCGATGGCCTCGTGCAGCATGATGCCGCTGTCGCCGGCGGCGAGCACGACCGGGAAGGTGCCGGCCGGCGCATCGATCGCGGATTGCAGGACGACCGCCTGCCGCGCGGCCTCCTGCGCGAGCGCCTCGGGCGTGTTGGTCTCGAAGTACGCCATCCCCATCCGCCCGCCGCCGCCCCAGCGCGCGCTCTGGCGGTTGCCGTCGCGCTCGGACAGGCAGGTGACGTTGAAGCGCACGAGCGGCTGCACGTCGCCGGTGATGCGCGCGTCGCTGGTCACGATCATGACGTGCTTCAGCTCATCGATGAAATTGACGTCGACGCGGGCGATCGCCGAGTCGAAGGCGCGGGCGGCGCGGTCGGCGCGCCGGATCAGGTCGACCTTCTCCGCCGGCGCCACGCCGACCGTGCTCGCGGACGGCGCGTAGTAGCTGGCGGATTCGAAGTGCATGACGTCGACGGGCGGGGCCGTATCGCCGCGGGAGGCGATGCGGGCGGCCGTGTCCGCAGCGCGGCGCATCGCGTCGCGCGAGAGGTCTTCGGTATAGGCGTAGCCGATGGCGTCGCCCTGCAGCACGCGCACGCCGAGGCCCTGGGAGGCGCTGCGGCTGGCGGACTTGACGGCCTGCTGCTCAAACGTGATGTTCGAGCCTTCGCGGTGCTCGAAGAAGAGCTCGGCGTGCTCGCCGCCGCGGCTCAGCGCCACGCCCAGCACCCCGGCGGCGACCGACTGGTCGATGCCGTAGCGGTCGCGGAAGAACGCCTCCGCTTCGCGCGCCGAATCTGTCATCGGGGAAGCTCCCTGTCTCCGTGCGGCGACGCAGCCATGATAGCAGCCGGATCGTCTGCCGGAGGTTGCGGTTCCGTAACCCGGGAGGGCGCCAAAGTGCGCCGGGCGACGAACGTCAGGCTCTTCGGCCAGACCCAGGCGCCGGCTCCGTCGAGCGCGGCGATGAAACGCGAGCGCCCCGCTGCCGCCCGCAGCCGCAGGCGCCATCCCGGCGTGCGGCGCCCGGCGGCCACGGCGAGCGCGACCGCCTGTTCGAAGTCGCTGCGCCGGCGCGCTCGCTGCACCGCATCGGTCAGGCAGTAGCGCAGCCAGAAGATCGAGTCGATGAAGTGCACGTACCGCATCGACTCAAGCTCGAAGCCCACCGCGCGCAGGCGCGCGAAGAGGCGTGGCGGGCGGTAGATGCGGACGTGCCCCCCCGGCGCCTCGCGGTAACCACGCGACAGCAGGAAGTACGGCACCTCGGTGAAATGCGAGGGGACGGCGCCGAGCAGCGGCGCGCCGGGCCGCGTGACGCGCGCCAGTTCGCGCATCGCCGCGCGGTCGTCCGGCAGGTGCTCCAGCGTCTCCGTGCAGACCGCTGCGTCGAACGCGCGATCACGGAAGGGCAGACGGGCGGCATCGGCGACGACGAACGACGCGCCGCCGCCGGCGTCGCGCGCTTCGCGCAGCGTCGCCACGTCATAGTCGACGCCGACGGCGGCGCACCCGCGTGCCAGCGCCGCGCGCACGTGCCGCCCGTCGCCGCAGCCGACGTCGATCACGCGCGCGCCGGCGGGCAGGCGCCGCGGGTCGATGCTGAGTTTCGCGCCGGTGATCTCGGCCATCGGGTCCAGATGCCCGGGCGCGGCGCGCGCCGCCGGCCCTAGGTCATCCGCATCCCCTCGAGGTGCGCCAGGTCGTTGAGGCGCCAGAGGACGCGCCGCCCGGCCGCGGCCCGGATCGAGGTGATCGAGGCGTTGAAGCAGTAAAACGGGAAGTCGCTGCGCAGCCCCAGGATCTCGGCGACGTAGGACTGGATGACCCCGCCATGGCAGGTCACGGCGACCTTCCTTCCCGGGTTCTCCGCCACGATGTAATCGATCGCGCGCACGATGCGGTCGCGAAAATGGCGGCTGGGCTCGCTCCCCGGCAGGTTGTCCCAGGTCGGATCCTGCTCGAAGCGGCGCTTGATGTCAGCGTGCGTCACGCCCTCGGGCAGGGGGGCGGTCTCCGGGTCGGCGGTGCCTTCGGCCCGCAGCGGCTCGTTGATCTCCTGCAGGTCGTCGATTACTTCGATGCGATGCCCCGTGAGCTTCGCGATGGCCATGCCCGTGTCGTAGGAGCGCTTCAGCGGGCTGCTGTAGATCGCGTCGACGCCGTAGGCCGCCATCCGCTCGCCGAGGCGCCGGGCCTGCTCCTCGCCGACGGGCGTGAGCGGCGGGTCGTAGGTGACGAGCTTGCCTTCGCGGCGGGCGGCGTTGCCGCCGGACTCGCCGTGGCGGATCAGGTACAGGCGCACGGCGTCGGGCCGGCTCAGCAGGAGCACGTCCTGGAAGTAATACGCCATCGGGTCGATGGGCGCGGGCTGGGTGCGGGGATCGCGGTCGGGGTCCCTCATGCGACGCAAGGTAATCGCGCCCCGGCCGCCGGACAAGCGCCATGCGGCGCCGGCCGGGCTTCGTTTTTCGCACCTCGGCGAGGGGGCTAGGAGCAAAAGCGCAACGGGGAGTAGAATGAATTGCAGCAACTTACGCACACCCGCGCAGCAGGAGGATTATCTTGGCCACTGATGTCGTCATCGTCGAGGCGGTACGCACCGCCATGGGCCGCCGCAACGGCATGCTCTCGGGCACGCACCCGGTCACGCTCGGCGCGAAGGTCCTCCGCGAGGTGGTGGACCGCGCGGGCATCGAGCCGGGGATGGTCGAGGACGTCGTCTTCGGCAACGTCTCGCAGGTCGGCGAGCAGGCGGCGAACATCGGGCGCAACGTCGTGCTCGAGGCCGGCTTCCCGATCGAAGTGCCGGGCACGACCGTCGACCGCCAGTGCGGCTCCGGGCAGCAGGCGATCCACTTCGCCGCGAGCCTGATCTACGCCGGCGCGGTGGACATCGCGATCGGCGGCGGCGTCGAGGTGATGTCGCGCGTGCCGATGGGCTCGAACTTCAAGGTCGCGGGCTTCCCGTTCACCGAATACATGCGCACGACGTACGACCTGACGTCGCAGGGCGTCGCGGCCGACAACATCGCGCGCAAGTGGGGCTTCAGCCGCCAGCAGCTCGATGAGTTCGCGCTGCAGAGCCAGGAGCGCGCGAAGGCCGCGCGCGACGCCGGCAAGTTCGAGAAGGAGATCGTGCCGGTCGAGGTCGAGCACGAGGGCGCGAAGGGCGTCTTCAAGGTCGACGAGGGCATCCGCGACACCTCGCTCGAGAAGCTCGGCACGCTGGCACCGTCGTTCGGTGAGGACGGCCTGCACCACGCGGGCAACTCCAGCCAGATCACCGACGGCGCCGCGGCAGTGCTGCTGATGTCCGCGGAGAAGGCGAAGGAGCTGGGCCTGAAGCCGCGCGCGCGCATCGTCGCCCAGGCGGTCGTGGGCTCGGACCCGCACCTGATGCTCACGGGTCCGATCACGGCGACGCCGGCCGTGCTCAAGAAGGCCGGCCTGAAGCTGGAGGACATCGACCGCGTCGAGATCAACGAGGCGTTCGCTTCGGTCGTCCTCGCCTGGCAGAAGGAGATGGGTGCCGACATGTCGAAGGTGAACGTCAATGGCGGCGCCATCGCGCTGGGCCACCCGCTCGGCTGCACGGGCGCGCGGCTGATGACGACGCTGCTGCACGAGCTGGAGCGCACCGGCGGCCGCTACGGCCATGAGGTGATGTGCTGCGGCGGCGGCATCGGCACGGCGACGATCATCGAGCGGCTGTAGGGCTAAGCGAGCACCGGGAGGGATCAGCAGGGGCGGCTCACGTGAGCCGCCCCTGCTGATCATCGCACCGCTACGCGCGGTGCCGCACGAGGGCCGTGCCCTCGGTACAACGCCCTCGCATCGGGCGCCGCTAGTGTGGTGACGTGGCACGCCGGCTCGCCCGCGCGCGCACGAGCGCCAGCGTCGCCGCGCCGGCCGCGAGCGCGGAGAGGAATCCGAGTGGCAGCGCCACCTTCGCGACGCCGAGCATCGAGCTGTCGCTCCGACCGGCCGCCGCGCTCCCGTGCCCGCCGGCATCCGGCAACGCGCCGCCCATCTCGGCCGGGAACGCCGCCGCGCTGCCATCGCCGACGACGACGGCGCCCACCATGCCCGCGTGCAGGAAGCAGAAGTACGGGTAGACGCCTTCGCGCGCGAAGACGTGCACGTACGTCTGGTCCTGCGCGAGCACATCGCTGCCCCAGCTCGCGGGCCCGGCGAGCTCGCCGGTGACGGTGTGTTGCGTCGCATCGCGGTTGCGCCAGGTGACGGGGGCGCCGGCCGCGACGCGCAGCACCTTCGGCACCATGCACGACTCCTTGAGGTCCACCGTCGTGCCGCGCGCATCGGTCGCCGGCTCGCGGCAACCGCCGCCGCCGCCCTGCGCGATGCTTGGCGCGAGCAGGGCGCCCGCCGCGACCGCGAGGACGAGGAGTGTGAGGCTGGTGAGCCGCGTCGCCGTCATGGTGCACCTCCGTTGGCGTCGATACACCATGCGACGGCCGGAGGTTCCCGCTAGGGCAGCGTTTCGGCGAGTGCGATCGACTCCGCTTCCGGCAGCTCCGTCTCGAGCCGGTAGAAGCCTGCCGGCGTGCTCCAGATCAGCGTGGCGCGGCCGACGGTCCGCACCGACGCCGCCACGGTCTCGCCGCCGGGGTCAACGAAGCGGACGATGTGCTCGCCGGCGCCGACCCACGTCGCGGCGCGGCCAGCAACGGTCACGTCGCGCACCTCGACACCGGGCGGCACGCCCTTCACGAAGAAGCCGTCGGTGTGCGATTCCCAGAGGTCGAACTGCGGGTACTGCAGCACGACGGCCGGCGGCCTGCCGTAGTCGACGAGGTACACGGCAACGGGCGCGCCCGCTTGCGGCGGCAGCGACGGCGCGAACCCGGAGGCGGTCCGCGCGCCATCCAGCGTCGTGGGCGTCGCGCTGAAGGTGATGCCCGCGGGCGTCGGGAGGGGGGTCGGGGTAACGCCGGGCGCGGGCGTCGGCAGGATCTCGACCTTCGAGCGGGAGACACCGAAGAACTGCGCGACGGCGGAGCGTGACGCCGGTACGGCGAGCGGCACCGCCATCGCGATCGCCAGGGCTGCTGCAGCCGCGAGCGCGAGCGCCGGACGGAGATGCCAGCGCCGGCGCCGTTCAGGCCGCGCGACCAATTCGAGCACGCGGCCGCGCACATCGGGGGTCGGCGGGTAGGCGAGCCGCGCGGCGACGCGTGCCACATCGCGCTCGAAGCTCAGGTCATCCATCGTCCAACTCCATGAGCTGCGGATAGCGCGCCTCGACGACGGCGCGCAGGCGCCGCGTCGCGCGATGCAGTCGCGACTTCACGGTCCCGGCCGGCTTGCCGATCGCCGCGGCGATCTCGCGCTCCGGCAGGTCCAGGAAGTAGCGCAGGTGCAGGATCGTCCGGTCGTCCGCCGGCAGCTCGCCGATGGCGCGCAGCAGCGCCGCCGCATCGTCGCCGGCGACGGCGCGCACGTCCGGCGATGGCGCCGGATCGCGCGAGGTGAGTGCCGTCGCGCGGGCGAGCAGGCCGGCGCGACGCCCCCGCGCCCGCACCTCGTTCAGCGCCAGGTTCGTGACGATGCGCAGGAGCCACGGCCGGAACGGCTCGCCGGCGCGGAACGTGCCGATGCGGCGATACGCGCGGACGAACGCGTCCTGCGCCACGTCCTCGGCGAGGGCGGCGTCGCGGACGACGAGCCACGCCGCACGAAACGCGACCTCCTGGTGGCGTTCGACGAGCGCACCGAAGGCCGCCGCATCGCCGGCCGATGCGCGCGCGATCGCCTCCGCTTCCCCGAGCAGCGCGCTGTCCACCCGGCTGTTGTACACCGGCGGCCGCCCGGCGGTTCGCGTCGGGTCGATGACACAGGCGCCGGGCGGGCCGTAAGATGGAGGCGACCGCAGGGCTAAACGCCCCGGCCCGGGGTGTGAAGGGAGATTCGCATGCGCAGGGTAGCAGTGGTCGGCGCGGGCATGACGCGCTTCGGCAAGTGGCTCGACCGCAGCCTCAAGGACCTCGGCCGCGAGGCCGTCGAGGGCGCGATGACGCAGGCGGGCGTCGACAAGCCGCAGATCCAGGCGGCGGTCGTCGGCAACGCCACCGCCGGCCTGATCACCGGCCAGGAGATGATCCGCGGCCAGGTGGTCCTGCGCGAGATGGGCTTCGGCGATATCCCGATCATCAACACCGAGAACGCCTGCGCCAGCAGCTCGACGGCGTTCCACCTCGCGTGGATGTACGTCGCCTCGGGCATGTACGACTGTGTGCTCGCGCTCGGCGTCGAGAAGCTCTACCACGAGGACAAGCGCCGCTCCTTCCAGGCGATCGGCTCAGCGGTCGACGTGCAGGCGATCCAGGACCTGATGAAGCAGACGGCCGCGCGCGGGCGCGCCGAAGGCGAGGCGAAGAAGGCCTCGAGCGAGGGCGCCGGCGAGTCGCGCTCGATGTTCATGGACTTCTACGCCGCCGGCGCGCGCGAGCACATGAAGCGCTACGGCTCGACGCCGATGCAGTTCGCCAAGATCGCCGTCAAGAGCCACAAGAACGCCTCGCTCAACCCGTACGCGCAGTACCGGGAGCAGTACACGGTCGAGGACATCCTCAACTCGCCGATCGTCGCCGAGCCGCTGACGCGCCTGATGTGCTCGCCGATCGGCGACGGCGCCGCGGCGCTCGTGCTCTGCTCCGAGGAGAAGGCGAAGCAGCTCACGACGAAGCCCGTCTGGGTGACGGCGTCGATCCTCGGCAGCGGCAAGGACCGCCAGCCCGGCGAGCCCGGCGTCACGACGCGCATGGCGCAGAAGGCCTACGCGATGGCCGGCGTCGGGCCGGAGGACGTCGACGTCATCGAGTTGCACGACGCGTCGGCGCCGGCCGAGCTGATGGAGTACGAGGAGCTGGGCCTGTGCAAGGTCGGCGAGGGCGGAAAGCTCATCGAGGAGGGCGTCACGGAGCTGACGGGGAAGATCCCGGTGAACCCAAGCGGCGGCCTGCTCTCGAAGGGGCACCCGATCGGCGCGACGGGCTGCGCGCAGCTCACGGAGATCTTCTGGCAGCTGCGCGGCGAGGCGGGCGACCGCCAGGTGAAGGACGGCAACGCGAAGATCGGGATGACGCAGAACGGCGGCGGGATGATGCGCGGCGAAGCCGCGGCGATGAGCATCCACGTCCTCGAGCGCTAGCCCCAACGCCGGTCACACATCGAGAGGCCCGCGTGCGCGCGGGCCTCGTCCTTCGTCTCGCGCGATCGAGCCCGCGGGCCTGCGGGGGCAGCATTATTGCCCCGAGAACAGCACGGGTGGACCGCTACGACTGCGAGTGGAGTGCCGTCAGGTCGAGCGGGTGCGGCTTGCCGGTGAGGTCCACCGCCTCGAAGCGCCCCGCCTTCAGCTCCTCGATCAAGTCCTCGAGCGAGCAGATGTCGCGCTCGAAGTTCGTCGCCACGCGGCCGATGTCGGTGCGCGAGTGCGAGTCGGTGCCGGCCGTGCCCGGCATGCCCATGAACTCGCAGAGCGCCGCCGAGAAGGCGTTCTCCTTCTGGGTGCCGCGGCCGTTGAGGCGCTCGAGCGCGGCGCAGTGCTTGTACGCCGGGTTGCGCGCCGCGCGCTCCAGCGCCTCGCGCAGGTCGCGCTCGTCCTCCATGTACCAGGGCATGTGCCGGCGGTAGGGGTGCGCGCCCACCATGGCGCCGTCGGCCTTGCGCACGTGCTCCGCCAGCTCGTGCGAGCGGTGCATGCCGTACACGTACTTCTCGAGCCCGTACACCAGGATGTGCCCGTCGTCGGTGTTGATCTCGATCGCGGGCAGCACGAGGTAGTCGTGCCGCTTCGCGAGCGCGGCGACGTCTTCCGGGTCCCAGAAGTAGTCGTGCTCGCTGAGGCAGATGCCGTCGAGCCCCGCCTGCTTCGAGCGCTCCACCAGGTCGTCCGGGGACAGGTAGGAGTCCCAGGAGAGCGGGCGCGTGTGCGTGTGGAGGTCGATCAGCAACCGGCGGTCCTTACTGCTCGGGGGTCACGGCAGTATATCGGCCTCTCCGACGCGCGCTATAGTGCTTGCGGGCAGCGCGCCGCCGATCGTGCGCGCTGCCTTCGCGTATGCGGGAGCCACGCGTGCTGTACGCCGAACACGTCGCGAAGTCCTTCGGCCCGCTCGACGTCCTGTCGGACGTCAGCTTCATCGCGTCCGCGGGCGAACGCGTGGGGCTCGTGGGCCCGAACGGCGCCGGCAAGTCGACGATCCTGCGCCTGCTCGCCGGCGACGACGCGCCCGACGAGGGCGCCTGCGGCGTCCGCGGCGGCGCGCTCGGCTACCTGCGCCAGGAGGCGGGCCTCGACGGCGCCCGCACGCTCTTCGAAGAGCTGTGGGAGGCGTTCCCGGAGGCGCGCGCGGTCGAGCGCCGGCTCGAGGAGATCGCGGCGCAGATCGAGCGCGGCGACGGCGACCTCGACGCGCTGATCGCCGAGCAGGGCGAGCTGTTCGAGCGCTTCGAGGCGCTCGGCGGCTACCGCATCGAGAGCCGCATCGGCCGAGTGCTCGACGGGCTGGGCTTCGCGCCGGGCGACCGCGAGAAACGCTGCGACGCCTTCAGCGGCGGCTGGCAGATGCGCATCGCGCTGGCGAAGATCCTCGTGCGGCGGCCGGAGAACCTGCTGCTCGACGAGCCGACGAACCACCTCGACGCCGCAGCGCGCGCATGGCTCGCCGACGACCTGGCGAAGCACGCGGGCGCGGCGCTGATCGTGACGCACGACGCGGAGTTCCTCGACGCCGTCGCGACGCGCGTGCTCGAGCTGCGCGACGGCGTGGTCGAGAGCTACGCCGGCAACTACAGCGATTACCAGCGCCAGAAGGCGGCGCGGCTGCAGGAGCAGGACCGCGCGGCCGCGCGCCAGGAGCGCGAGCTGGCGCGCCAGCAGCGCTTCATCGACCGGTTCCGCGCGAAGCCGTCGAAGGCCTCCGCGGTGAAGAGCCGCGAGAAGGCGATCGCGAAGGTCGAGCGCATCGCCCGGCCGGCGCGCGAGTCCGAAGTGACGTTCCGGCTCGCGGCGGACGGCCGCAGCGAGCGCGAGGTGCTCGTCATGGAGCACGTGAGCCACGCCTACGGCGAGCACGTCGTGCTGCTCGACGTCAACCTGCTCGTCGAGCGGAACCAGAAGGTCGTGCTCATCGGCCCGAACGGCAGCGGCAAGAGCACGCTGCTCCGTATCGCCGCCGGCATCATCGATCCGAGCGAGGGCGAGGTCCGCTGGGCGGAGCGCGCGCGGCCGCGCTACTACGACCAGCACCAGGACGAGGTGCTCGACCCGGCGTCGACCGTAATCGAGGAGGTGCGAGCCGTCGCGCCGCGCGAGCCGGATGAGCGCCTGCGCACCGTCCTCGGGCAGTTCCTCTTCCGCGGCGACGACGTCTTCCGGGGCATCGGCGTGCTGTCGGGCGGGGAGCGCAGCCGCGTGGCGCTGGCGAAGCTGCTGCTCCTCCCCGGCAACGTGCTGCTGCTCGACGAGCCGACGAACCACCTCGACCGCGGCACACGGCGCAGGCTGCTGGAAGCGCTGGAGCGCTACGACGGCACCCTGATCTGCGCGAGCCACGATCCGGGCATCCTCGACCGCATTGCCACGCGCGTGTACGAGGTCAGCGACACCGCCTGCCGCGAAGTGCTCGCGCGCCGCAAGGACTGAGGGTCAGCCCCTCGATCCCGAAGGCGCTTCGAGCGGGAGCTGGTTCTCGAGCGGGTTGATGCCGCGCAGGACCGCCGCGGCGTGCCCGGCCGCCCGCGCGCATGCCTCCTCGACGGGCATCCCGCACGTCACGTACCAGGTGAGCGCGCCCGCGAACGTGTCGCCGGCGCCGTACATCGCGCCCGGCGCCTCGCTCGTCTCCGGCGCGTCGAACCGCGCGATGCCGTCCGCCGTCTCGATTCGCCCGCCGCGCGAGCCCTCCGTCATCACCAGCGCATCCGGCGGGTTGGCGTAGTCGGCGCGCGCGCTCGCTTCGCGCGGGTCGAGCGCGCTGCCGACGACGACGTCCGCGCGCACGCCCGCGGCGTTCAGCGCCTCCCGGCGCCGCGCGGTGACGACGAGCGTGCGCGCCTGGCGCGCCTGCCGCAGCGCCTCGGGATCCTGCGCCGTGAAGTAGGCGCCGTCGCAGGTCCTCAGCAGGTCCCAGCCGAGCCGGTCGTCCGCGCGCGGGTGCAGCGGCTCCCCGAGCACGAAGATCGTGCGCTCGCCCCCCGGCGTGACGAGCACGAGGTCGCGCGTATGCGGATCGTCGCGCCGGGCGATGTGCAGTTGCGCGCTTGTCGCCACGACCTGCTGGTGGACGACCGAGGCCGCATCGTCGCCGCCGAGCGCGGTGAAGAGGTGAATCTCGCCGGGCCCGCGGGTGAGCTGGAAGAAGGCGATGCCGCCGCCGCCGCCCGCGATGTGCGTGACGTCGTCGAGGTGCACGATTTCCCCGAGCGCCGGCAGCGCCGGTACGCGCGCGATGGTGACGAACTCGACATGGCCGATGACGGCAATGCGCGGCGGCGCCTGGTACGTCGCCTGGCGGGCGGGCGCGGGGGCGGGTGCGACGGTCACCCCGCCAGTCTAGGGCGAATGCGTGGCGCTGAACACTCCCCGCCTATGCCGTCGCGCGATGCACGGACACGGCGTAGTCCGCGCGGGCGCGCCAGGCGCCGCGCTCCCATGTCGCGAAGCGCTCGTGCAGGCGCAGGCCCGCGGCTTCGCACAGCACGTCGTAGCGCTCGAGATCCATCCCGCGCCCGAGCTGAAACCCGGCGATCAGCAGCCCGCCGGGCTCCAGGTGCCACGCCACGTTCTCGAGCACGCGCGCCTCGCTGCCGGGCGTCAGGAAGATGACCACGTTGCCCGCCATTACGCACGCGTCGTAGCGGCGCGCCAGGCGCACCGTCGCGAGGTCGGCGAGCAGCCACGGCAGGCCGGGCGCCTTCCGCCGCGCCGTCGCGAGCATCTCGCGGTCGAGGTCGATGCCGACGACGTCAAGCCCTCGGCGCGCCAGCTCGCGCCCGACCCGCCCGGTCCCGCACCCGGCATCGATCACCGAGCGCACGCCGTACGAGCCGACAAAGTTCGCTTCGCCGTGTACGTCCTTGCCGGCCGCGGCCTCGCGCTCGTAGTGGGCGTCGTACTCGTCGCCGGACAGGCGGCGCGAGGCGAGCCAGGGGTTCTTGGGCATCGTCACGAGCCGCAGTGTAGCGGTCGCCGGCGAGCGTCGGTCACGCCGCGACGGGCTGCGCCATCGCCTCGAGCGTCCGCAGCAGGACGTCCTGCCAGGCATCGCCGGCAAGCGCCGGGTCAATGCGCACCTGCGTACGCCCGACGTGCACGCCCTCGATCGCCTCCAGGTCGCGGCGCACGCGCGCGTCGAGCATCGCCTGGAAATTGCGCCCCTCGATGGCGCGCAGGACGAGCATCGGGGGCGCGTCGGCGCGCTCCTCGCGTGCCACGGCCGCGACCTCGGCCCGCCGCGCGAGCGCGCGCACGCGGACGACGTACAGCAGGTTCCGCACGGGCGCCGGCGGCGCGCCGAAGCGGTCGCGCAGCTCGCGCTCGAGGTCGTCGGCGGCGTCGGGCGCGTCGGCGGCGGCCATCCGCTGGTACAGCGACAGCCGCAGGTTGAGGTCGGCGACGTAGCTCTCGGGGATGAACGCCGAGACCGGCAGGTCGACCTGCACCGGCGCGCTGATCGCGGAGGCTGGCGGCGGTTCGCCCTTCGACAGCGCCTTCAGTCCCTCGACCGCGTCGGCAAGCAGCTTGACATAGAGATCGAACCCGACGGCGCCGATCTGGCCGCTCTGTTCGGCGCCGAGCAGGTTGCCGGCGCCGCGGATCTCCAGGTCGCGCAGGGCGATCTGGAACCCCGCGCCCAGTTCCGTCGCTTCGAAGATCGCCTCCAGCCGCTTCTGCGCGACCTCGCTCAGCGCGCGGTGCTTCTCGAACAGCAGGTACGCGTACGCGCGCACGGCGCCGCGGCCGACGCGGCCCCGCAGCTGGTAGAGCTGCGCCAGCCCGAAGCGGTCGGCGTTGTTGATGATGATCGTGTTCACGTTCGGGATGTCGAGCCCGGACTCGATGATCGTCGTGCAGACGAGCACATCCGCCTTGCCCTCCGTGAACTGCAGCATGACCTGCTCGAGCACGTCCTCGGGCATCTGGCCGTGGCCGATGAGCACCTCCGCCTCCGGCACGAGCTCGCGCAGCTTCTTCGCGACGAGTTCGATGTTGTGCACGCGGTTGTGCACGAAGTACACCTGTCCGCCGCGCTCCAGCTCGCGCATGATCGCCTCGCGCACCAGGTGGTCGTCGAACTCGGTGACGTAGGTCTTGATCGGCAGGCGCTCCTCGGGCGGCGTCTCGATCGTCGACATGTCGCGGATGCCGGTCATCGCCATGTTCAGCGTGCGCGGGATCGGCGTGGCCGTGAGCGTGAGCACGTCGACCTCCGCGCGCATCTGCTTCAGGCGCTCCTTGTGGCCGACGCCGAAGCGCTGCTCCTCATCGATGATCACGAGGCCCAGGTTCTTGAAGGCGACGTCCTTTTGCAGCAGGCGGTGCGTGCCGATGACGATGTCCAGGTTGCCGCTCGCCAGGTCGGCGACGATCCGCCGCTGGTCCTTCTCGTGGCGGAAGCGTGAGAGCATCTCGACGCGCACCGGGAAGCTCGCGAGCCGCTCGCGGAAGGTGTTGTAGTGCTGCTGCGCGAGCACCGTCGTCGGGACGAGCACGGCGACCTGCATGCCGTCCATCACCGCCTTGAAGGCGGCGCGGACGGCGATCTCGGTCTTGCCGTAGCCGACGTCACCGCAGACGAGCCGGTCCATCGGCCGCGGACTCTCCATGTCGGACTTCACTTCGCGGATCACGGAGGCCTGGTCCCGGGTCTCGATATACGGAAACGACGCTTCGAGCTCCGCCTGCCATGCCGTGTCCGGCGCGAACGCGTGGCCTTCGGCGACCTGGCGTGCGGCGTAGAGGCGCAGCAGGTCGGCCGCCAGCTCCTGTACCGCGCGACGGACGCGCGCCTTCGCCCGCGGCCACTCCTGCGAGCCGAGGCGCGTCAGGGACGGGCGGTGCTCGCCGGGGCCGACGTAGCGGCTCACGCGGTCGACCTGGTCCGTCGGCACGTACAGCCGGTCGCCGTCGGCGTACTGCAACTCGAGGTATTCGTGTACCTCGTCGCCGATCTCCTTGCGCACGAGCCCGGCGAAGCGCGCGATGCCGTGCTCGATGTGCACGACGAACTCGCCCGGCGCCAGCTCCGAGAGGAAGCCATCGCGCGAGACGCCGCGGCGTGGCGGCGCCCGCCGCTGCTTGCTGAAGCCGAACACCTCGGCGTCGGTGAGCAGCGTCAGGCCGCGGCCTTCCTCACCGACGGACCAGCCGTGCGGCAGCGAGCCGTGCACGATCGTCAGCGCGCCGGACCCGAGCTTCGGCGGCGCCAGGACGTCGGCGACGCGCGCGTACACGTCGTGCTCTTCGAGCAGCTCGGAGAGCCGGCGCGACTGCGTCGAGACGACGACAACCTGCTGCCCGCGCCGGAGCGCCTGCGTCAGCTCCTCGGCAAGCGCGCGCAGCCGCCCGCCGTACGCCGCCGCCGGCCCGAACGGCAGGCGCATCGCCGCGCCGGCGTCCGGCGCCTCCGCCTCCCCCGTCGCCCAGCGCGAGAGCATCAGCCGCCGCGGCCGCGCCTCGATCGCCGCGCGCAGCGCATCCCAGCCGACGTGCGGCTCCGGCATGCCGTGCGGGAGCTCGTTGCGCAGCTCGAGCTCGCGGCGCGCCTCCCGCGCCTGCTCGTCGCGCTCGAGCTGCACCGCGTTCACGTCCGCCGGCTCGTCGAGCACGACGAGCGCGTCCTCCGGCAGGTGGTCGAGCAGCGTCGCGTGCAGCAGGAACGGCGCGTAGAACCAGTCGCCGTCGAACGGCTCGCCTTCGCGCAGCAGCTCGAGGTCGCGGTCGAAGCGCTCGCGCGCCGCGCCCCGCAGCGGCTGCACGCGCAGCCCGTCCGCGAGGCGGCGCCGCGCGGCGCCCTCGTGCGTCAGCTCGCGCGCGGGGCCGATGCGTACCGCCTCGCGCGTCCCCGACGAGCGCTGCGTGGCGGGGTCGAAGGCGCGAATGCTCTCGACCTCGTCCCCGACCAGCTCGATCCGCAGCGGTTCGTCCTCGGCTGGCGGCCAGGCGTCGACGATGCCGCCGCGCCGCGACGCCTCGCCGGGCGCCGTCACCTCTGGCTCGAAGCGGAAGCCCGCGGCGTCGAGCGCGCGCAGCAGGTCATCGAGCCGCGTCCGCTCGCCGCGCACGACGGCGATGCTGCTGGCGCGCAGGTCGTCCGGCGCGATCGTGCGCTGCGCGATCGCCGCCGCGCAGGCGACGACGATCGGCCGCACGCCGCTCGCGGATGACGAGGCGAGCGCGTCGATGGCGTCGAGCCGTGCGCGGATGTCGTCCGGATCGGGCGCGAGGCGCTCGTACGGCAGCGCATCGCGCTCGGGGAAGACGAGCACGCGCGCGGCCGCGTGCGCGCCGAGCCACGCCCGCAGCTCGTCGGCGAGCGCGTCCGCGTGCTGCGGCCGCGCCACGAGGACGAGCATCGGCGCCATCGCGTCGCGCGCGAGCGTCGCCAGCGCCGCCGCCTTCGCACCGTCCGTGATACCGAGCATCAGCGCCCGCGCGCGGCCGAGGCGCTCGCGCACGCGCGCCAGCCCGACGGTCTCATCGATGACGGGGAGGAGGGCGGAAAGGTCCATCGTCCCTCGCGGACAACGCGAACGGGGGCTGATCGCGCGATCAGCCCCTTCCGGCGCCCCATTGTACCCCGCGTGTCTCCGGTGCGCGCAGCTCGGTGCCGAAGATGATGGCGCGGCCGGGGAGCGGACGTTTCCTGCCTATTCGCGTGGGGGATCCCCCGCGCCCTCGGGGGCGTGCCCGCCCGGGAGACGGAAGCCCTATCCGCCGGCCGGCGGGTCGGCGGGACACCGTAGATGAAGTGCTACGCTCCGGTGACGAGCGCCGTTCTCATCGCGCGGCGCCCGGGGCGCGCTCAGATCAGGGGCAGCGGCAGCTTGGGCAGCGCGCGGCAGTCGAGCGTGACGAACGACCCGCTGAACTGCTGCACCCAGCGGCTGTCGGAGTACAGCGTGTTGACGCGGTAGTAGTGACGGCGCGCGCTAACGATCCCGGACCACGAGAAGATGTCGATGCCCCCGGGCGGGAACGGCCCGGCGCCGATGAACGTCCCCGGCAGGAAGCCGTTGTCGAGCAGCGGGTTCCGAGGGTTCGCGAATAGCGTCAGGTCGAGCCACTGCTGCTGCGGCACGGCTCCGGGTATCGGCGACGCCGGCGGCAGCGAGAAGTTCACGACCAGCAGACCAGAACCGTCGAGCATGCAGCCGAGGCTCGCGACGGCGCCGCAGTTCGGCGTCTCGAATTGACCCCGGCCCATCTCGACCCACTGCGACCCGAACAGCGCATTCAGCCGATAGTAGTGCATGTTCGATGGAATCAGATGGAGCCAGTTGAACGGCCGCCCCGCATCGCCCTGGGCTGGCGTGAACGGCCCCGCGCCGATGAACGTACCGGGCGCGAAGCCGTTGTCGAACAGCGACAGGTCGATCCAGATCTGGTCCGGCATTCGCCCGAACCGGGCGTACACATCGACCGCGTTCGGGATGCTGAATCCGGCGATGACGTCCCCGCCTTCGGTCCCCGGCGCGCGCGTGCAGCTCAGTCCGCTCACGAAGTTCTGGGGAAAGGCGGCCGCGCGCGCGTCCGCCGCGTCGCGGGGCGCGAGGCCGGCGAGTGGGAGCAGCGCAAGGGCGGCGAGAGCGATCCAGCGCATGCACGTAGAACGCGCGCGGGCGCCGGAAGGTTAACCCCGGGCGTCCTGCGGGAATGAGCCGCTCCAGCGCCTGCCGCAGCACCGGCCCCAGCCACTGCGCGACGCTGTCGGCAGCCGCGATGCGCCCCTGCGCCGCGCGCCTGGCGGCAATGCGCAGGCCGTCGGCGAGCGCGTAGACGACGATGCGCCGCCGGGACTACGCGCCCGGCTCGCCGTAGCGTTCGATGAACCACGCGAGGCGGCGCCGGCAAGCCCGCCGCGCGCGCCCGCTCGATCGCCCATGCTTCGAGCACGAGCGCGCAGTCGCCGCCCGAATCGTGCTCGGCCCTCAGCACGACGCCGGAGCCGTCGTCGAACGTCGCCTCCCACACGAAGCGCGGCAGGAGCGTCTCGTGCTGCACGATCGTCGCAGGCGCCCGCCCGCATGCGCGCGCGATCACCTCGCGCACCAGTCGTCCGTCGATCACGCCCGCCCGTACGGCATGCACGTCCGGGGCATCAGTCATCGCGGTTGTAGCGGTTCATCGCCGCGTCGATGCCCTCGGCGATCGCGCACTCGATCGCCGCGATCGCGCGCTCGACGCCGGCGTCGAGCAGCTCGCGCTCCTCGGGCGTCGGGTCGGAGAGCACCCATCCGGCGACGTGCTCGGGGTCCCACGAGGGCTCGCCGCGCACGACCGGCCGGCCGATGCCGATGCGCACGCGCGGGAACTCATCGCTGTGCACCAGGTCGATGATGTTCTGCAGCCCCTTCTGGCCCCCGGCGCCGCCCTTGCGTCGCAGCCGCACCTTGCCCGCCGGCAGGTCGAGGTGGTCCGATACGACCAGCAGCTCCGCCGGGCCGTCGATCCCCAGCCGGTCGACGAGCGCGCGCACCGCCTTGCCCGCGTCGTTGTTGAACACGCGCGGCTTCGCGAGCGCGACGCGCCGGCCCGCGATCTCGCCCTGCGCGAGCTGGTACGTGCCGGTCTTCGTCGAGAACTCCATCCCGTGGCGCCGCGCGAGGCGGTTCATCGTCCAGAAGCCGACGTTGCGGCGATTCGCGGCGTATTCGCGTCCGGGGTTCCCGAGCCCGAAGACCAGCCGGATGTGCTGTTCTTCCTCGCCGCGCCCACGCTCATGCGCCTCTCGGCCGGCGAGCGCGCGGCGGAGGAAGCTCACCGGCCCTCCGGCGGCTTGCGGAAGCGCACCACCTTCTTCTTCGCGCGCGGGCGGGCGGGCGCCGGCCGCTGCTCGGCACGGATGTCGTTGAGTACGCGCCCGAGCTCCTCGCGTGTCCAGCGCGCCGGCTCGAACACGCGCAGGAACGTCACGTCGGCCTCCAGCGATTCGAGCGACTGCTCGGGGGTCGCGCGCTCGCGCAGCGCGGCGAGCGTGCTTCGCAGGCGACGCACCGCCGGCGCGCGGGCGGGCGGGCGTTCGTGCGCGTCCGGCGGGTCGAGCCGCGCGGCGAGCTCGGCGACGGCGTCAGCATAGGGCGGGAGTTCGAGCGCGTGGCGGATCACTGCCGTGTACGCGGCGAGCGTCTCCGCGTCGCCGTCACCTGCGCGCGCGCTCATGGGCGGATGATACCAGCGCCGGGCTGAGGCGCGTCAGGCGGTGAGCGCCGCCGCCTGGCGCCGGGCCGCGCGCGACCGCTCGACCGCCGGCGCGAGGCACGCCACCGCGCGCGCGATCTCCTCCGGCGTCGTGTCGTGGCCCAGGCTGAAGCGCAGCGTCGAGATCGCGCGCTCGAGCGAGACCCCCGTCGCCAGCAGCACGTGCGAGGGCTCGATGTTCTGGCCGGCGCAGGCGGCCCCCGCGCTGCAGGCGATGCCCGCCTCGTCGAGGTCCTGCAGCAGGTCCTGCGCGTCCGCGCCTTCGAAGCTCATGCTGACGTTGTTCGCGAGCCGCGCGTCCGGATGGCCATTGAGCGCCGCCTCCGGGATCGCGGCCGCGATGCGGTCTCGCAGCTCATGCGCGAGCGCCCGCATGCGCGCCGCGTCCGTCTCTACTGACGCTTGCGTCAGCCGCAGCGCGACCGCCGTGCCCACGATGCCCGCGACGTTCTCGGTGCCCGCGCGGCGCTGGCGCTCCTGCCCGCCGCCGTTCTGCTGCGCAAGGAACGGCGCACCCTTGCGCACGTACAGGACTCCCATTCCCTTGGGGCCGCGGAACTTGTGCGCCGCCAGGCTCAGCAGGTCGACGTCGCGCGTGAGGGAGTCGAGCCGCAACGAGTTCGGCGCCTGTACGGCGTCAGTATGCAGGGGGATGCGCTTGCGCAGCGCCCGCGCGCGCTCCGCGACCGCCTGCGCGATCTCGGCGATCGGCTCGATCGTGCCGATCTCGTTGTTCGCCGTCATGACGCTGACCAGCACCGTGCGGTCGCCGATCGCGCGCGCGACGTCATCGGGATCGACAGCGCCGTAGCGGTCGACCGGCACGTAGGTCACGTCGAACCCGAACCGTTCGAGGTACTGACAGGCGTGAAGGACGGCGTGGTGCTCGACCACCGTCGTCACGACGTGGTTGCCCGCCCGTGCCTTCTTCTGCTGGAATGCGACGCCCTTGATCGCGGTGTTGATCGACTCCGTGCCGCCGCTCGTGAAGACCACCTCGTTCGGCCGGCAGCCGAGCACGCCGGCGACCGTCGCGCGCGCCTCCTGCACCGCGTCCGCCGCCTCGCGTGCGAGGCGGTAGGTCGCCGAGGGGTTGCCGAAGGACGCGGTGAGGTAGGGCATCATCGCCTCGAGCGCAGCCGGATGCAGCGGGGTCGTCGCGGCATGGTCGAGGTAGATCGGGCGTTCGAGGCGTTCCATGGGTGCGTATGAGCGTAGCGCCGGGCGGTGGAAGAAGTAAAGCGCGGCTAGACGGGCGGCTCCTGGGCGCCGAACCGCGCCGCGATCTCCGCGAGGTCGGGCAGGCGCCCCGCCGGCGGCCGTCGCGGGCCCTCGCGCACCGTGCGCACGGTGCGAGGCATCGCGTCGAGCAGGTCGCTCGCCAGCAGACCGCGGTCGCCCATCTCATGGCCGAGTTCGCCGCCCGCGGCCGCGTGCAGGAACACGGCCGACGCCGCCGCCTCAAACCCTGCCATCCCCTGCGCGAGCAAGCCGGCGATCGCGCCCGCCAGCACGTCGCCGGTGCCGGCGCTGGCGAGCAGCGGGTCCGCATGCGGGTCGATGGCGCCGCGTCCGTCTGGCGCGGCCGCGACCGTGTGCGCGCCCTTGAGCACGACGACCTGGCCCCACTCAGCGGCCGCGCGGAGGGCCGTCGCCAGCCGGTCGTGCTGCACGGCGCGCACATCCGATGCGAGCAGGCGCGCCATCTCGCCGGGATGCGGCGTCAGGACGCAGCTCGCTGGCACGTCTCGATGCCATCCCGGCGCCTGCGCGAGCGCGTTCAGCGCGTCGGCGTCCACGACGCAGCCGCGGATTCCCGACGGCACGCCGTACAGGATCTCGAGCACCGCGCCGCGCGTCTCCGCCGCCTGCCCCAGCCCCGGGCCGATGAGCAGCACGTCGTAGGCGCCGAGGCGGTCGAGCACCAGGCGCGCGGTCTCGCGTGGGTCGTCGATCAGCAGGTACGTGGCCTCCGCCAGCGCGGGCGCCACGCATGCCTGGACGTACGGCGAGCAGGCGATCGTCACCAGCCCCGCGCCGGCGCGATAGCACGCCGCGGCAGCCAACCGCGGCGCGCCGACGTACTCGCGCGAGCCAGCGACCACGAGCACGCGCCCGAACGTCCCCTTGTTCCCGTCCCTCGCGCGCGCGGGCAGGCGCTCGCGCACCCACGCCGCCGACGTCTGCTCCAGCGTCAGCGCCGCGCCCGCGTCCTTCGGCAGGCCGATGTCGACGACCTGCACGCGCCCCGCAAGCTCGGACCCGGGGAGGACCGCGAGGCCGACCTTCGGGTAGCCGAAGGTGACCGTCATGTCCGCCCGGACGGCCAGCGGATCGGCGCGCCCGGTATCGGCATCGACGCCGCTCGGCAGGTCGACGGCGATCACCTGCGGCGCCCCCGGACGGCCGCGCGCGTCGGCGAGCCGCCGCAGGATCTCCGCGAATACTCCGTCGATCGGGCGGCTCCGACCGGTGCCGAGCAGCGCGTCGATCACCATCTCCGCGTTCTCGATGGCGTCGTCGAGCGTGGCGTATTCGGCGTCTTCCGCCGCGACGAACACGGGCACGCCGCGCTCGCGCACGGCGGCGAGGTTCGTGTCGTCCTCCGCGCGTGCGACGGGCTGGTAGACGGCGACATCGGCCTCCCAGTCCGCCAGGTGTCTCGCCGCGACGAGCCCGTCGCCCCCGTTGTTCCCCGGGCCGCAGAGCACCAGCACGCGGCGCCCAGCGACGACCCCGAGCGCGAGCCATGCCTCCTGCGCGACGGCGAGCCCCGCCTCCTCCATGAGCGCGCTCACCGGCGTGCCCGCATCGACGGCGCGCTGCTCGAGCGCGCGCATCTGCTCCGATGTCACGAGCTTCATAGCCGCCCCCGTCCCCTGAGCCACTCCACGAGGCGGCGGCGGCTCTCAGCGCGGTCGACCGGGTCCGCGTCCGCCGCACCGACGACGGCGGCGATAGCGAACTCGTGCGAGTGCGTGAGGCTAATGTCGACGGCGCGCAGGCCGATCGTTTCGCCGCGCTTCTTCGCGAGGCCGTGCAGGTACACCAGCGGCTTGCCGCGGCGGTTGGGCAGGATCTCGATCTCGCGCCAGGCGAGGCCGCGAGCGCCCGTCCCGAGCGCTTTCATCACGGCTTCCTTCGCCGCGAAGCGCGCTGCGAGCTCCGCGATGCGGCCGCGGCAGAACGCGACCTCCTCCGGCGTGTACACGCGGTCGAGGAAGCGCTGCGGGTGGCGTTCGAGGACCTTCCGCACGCGCGCGATCTCGATGATGTCGATGCCGACGGCGAACTCCACGGTCGCAGTCAACCGCAGTTCCCTCCCGCGCACAATCGGCGGGGGCGGGCTTCGATACACTGGCCCGGGCTCCATCTTCGGCAGCCGGGGAGGCGAAGCTTGACGGCGCGCATCATCGACGGGACCGCGATCGCCCGGCAGGTGCTCGACGAGTTGCGGGCGGAGGTCGAGCGCCTGCGCGCGAGCGACGTCGAACCCGGGCTCGCGGTCGTGCTCGTCGGCGACAACCCGTCGTCGGTCTCGTACGTCCGGGGCAAGACGCGCGACGCGGCCGAGATCGGCATCCGGTCCGAGACCATCCGCCTCTCCGCGGAGGTCACGCAGGACGCGCTCCTCGCGACGGTCGCGGACCTCAACGCCGACCCGCGCTGGCACGGCGTGCTGGTGCAACTGCCGCTGCCCGCGCACATCGACGAGACGGCAGTGATAACCTCGATCGCGCCGGAGAAGGACGTGGATGGCCTGACGCCGGTGAACGTCGGCCGGCTCTTCCGCGGCGAGCCCGCCCTGACCTCCTGCACGCCGACGGGCGTCCAGCAGATGCTGATGCGCTCCGGCTATGACCCGGCCGGGAAGCACGTCGTGATCTGCGGGCGCTCGAACCTCGTCGGCAAGCCGCTCGCCGGGCTGCTGATGCGCAAGGCGCCGGGCGGCAACGCGACGGTGACCGTCTGCCATACGGCCACGCACGACATCGGTGAGCACACGCGCCGCGCCGATATCGTCATCGCCGCGATGGGCCGCCCGAACGCCATCACCGCCGAAATGGTGCGCGAGGGCGCCGTGGTGATCGATGTCGGCGTCAACGCGGTCCCGGACGCGACGAAGAAGAGCGGCCGCCGCCTCGTCGGCGACGTGGATTTCGATGCGGTCGCCGCGAAGGCCGAGGCGATCACGCCGGTGCCCGGTGGGGTGGGGCCGATGACGCGCGCGATGCTGCTCTACAACACCGTCGTCGCGGCGCGCGGCGGGCCGGCCCCAGTAGTCTGACGCGAAGCACCGCACCTGCTGGCGCGTAGCTCTACATAAGACCCGCGCAACGTGCCTCGAGGCGCCGGGACGACCCCGCGACGCTTGCCTCTCCCTGAAGCGTCTTGCATGATGCGCGATATCTGATCGCGAACACACGGCGCACGATTCCTGAATCTCGCCGACATCGGATCCCCCGTGGAGGTCGCGTGCCGAGGGCCTGGGGCTTTCTCACCAACCACGCGCTCGTCCTGATCTATGTCGTGCGCCATCACGATTGCATCGTCCGCGACATCGCCCGCGGCATCGGCGTCACCGAGCGGGCGACGCTCGCCATCCTCAGCGAGCTGGACGCGGAGGGCATCGTCATCCGCCGGCGCGACGGGCGCCGGAACCGCTACGCCGTCGACTTCGAGCGCCTGGCAGCGTATCGCCGCGCGGGCACCGTTGCGTTGACGCCGCGCGAGTTCGTCGACCGGCTGATCGCGGCGCTGCTCGAGATCGCGAACTACCACGGCGGCGCCGAGAGCGTCCGCGGCGTGCCGGCGGACTCCGGCGCGCTCGAGCCCGTCATCGGGCGCTGGGGGTTCCTCACCAACCATGCGCTCGTGCTGCTCGCGATCGCGCTCGACCGCACCAGCACGGTGCGTGAACTTGCGAACGCCGTCGGCCTCACCGAGCGCGCGGTCGTCGTGCTGCTGAACCAGCTCGAGGAGGAAGGACTCGTGGTGCGGAGCAAGCGCGGGCGCCGCAACGCCTACCGCATCGACTACGAGAAGCTGCGGAAGTTCCCGCGCTGGTCGCCGGGTGAGTGGAAGATCCCGGCGCAGCTCGTCGATATCGCCACGCGCGGACTGCGGGCGCTCGCCGCCGCGTCCGCCGGCCAGGCCGAAGCGGCAGGATAGCCGCGCGGCCTACCCGACGCCGGCCTGCTGCGCCTCGGCTTCAGTCGCCGGCGCGGGCTCCGGCTCGGCGATCTGGTTGCGCTCGTAGTACAGGCGGATCAGCGCGTCGGCCAGCTTCTTCGCGTCGTGGCGATAGCGCAGGTCCTCGTCGACGACGTCCGCGTTGACCACCCGCGCGCCGTTGAGCCGCGTCGCGTCGACGCGCACCGGCTCCGACTGCCAGGCCTCGGGCAGCACCGCGTTCGTGTTGCTGTTCGCGAGCACGAAGTCGAACAGGCTCGCGCCCTTCAGGTGGTCCTTCAGCGTCCGGTAGTGGTCGCTGACTCCGAACGCGTCCGTCTCGCCGTGCTGCGTCGCGACGTTGCACACGTAGATCTTCAGCGCCGGCGAGACCTCGATCGCGCGCCGGATGCCCTCGACGAGCAGGTTGGGCAGCACGCTCGTCATCAGGCTCCCGGGGCCGCAGACGATGAGGTCCGCCTGCAAAATCGCGCGGATCGCGTCCGGGTTCGCCTGGATCGTCGGCGGGTCGAGGAAGATCTCCTTCGCGTGGCCGCGCTCCGTGATGCTCGACTCGCCGCGCACGATCTCGCCGTCCTCCGTGCGCGCGCAGATCGTCAGCGCGGAGAGCGTCGCCGGCAGGATCTGGCCGCGCACCGCGAGGACGCGGCTCGTCTCGCGCACCGCCTCCTCGAAGTTTCCCGCGACTTCGGTCATCGCGACGATGAACAGGTTGCCGAAGCTGTGCCCCTCGAGCCCTTCGCCCTCGTTGAAGCGGTACTCGAACAGGCGCGACATCAGCGGCTCGGCGTCCGCGAGCGCGGCGATGTTCTTACGGATGTCCCCCGGCGGCAGCACCCCCAGCTCGCGCTGCAGGCGGCCGCTGCTGCCGCCGTCGTCGGCGATCGAGACGATCGCCGTGATGTTGCCGGTGTATTCCTTCAGCCCGCGCAGCAGCGTCGAGAGCCCGGTGCCGCCGCCGATCGCGACGATCTTCGGGCCGCGCCGCAGGTAGCGGTGGTTGTAGATGATGTCGACGATGCTCTCGTTGCGTTCCGGCCGGATGAACGCCGAGAGCAGCGACTGGTTCAGCTTCCACACGGAGAAGCCGATGATGCCGAGCGCCGCCGACACGAACATGGCGCCGCGGATGATGCGCGGCAGGAACTGCAGCGTCAGGTAGTAGACGAATCCCGGGAACGTGTACGAGACGTAGACCTCGCGCAGGAAGTACCCGAAGCCCAGCCCCATGATCGCGACGCCGATCAGCAGCAGCAGCAGCCACCGCTTGATGTGCATCCCGAAGTAGAACCACTTGATGAAGGACTGGTCGCGGATCAGGCTGCGCATGCGGCCCGCCTGTCTGGCGCCTGCTGCGGGGCGGCGTCGCGTCTCGGTGTCGCCAACGGTCAGGCTCTCTCCTGCAGCCTGGCCCTCATGGTCTCGGTGAGCGTCTGCGGGTTCGCGCGTCCTCGCGTCTCCCGCATCGCCTGTCCCACCAGGAACTTGAGCGCCTCCTGCTTCCCTGCCAGGTACTCCGATACGGGCTTCGGGTTCGCATCGAGCACCCGCTCGACGATCGCGCCGATCTCGTCGCTGCCGGAGATCTGCTGGAGTCCCAGCTCCCCCACGAGGTCGGCGGGCCGCTTGCCCGTCCGGAACATCTCTGCGAAGACGGTCTTGGCGATCTTGCCGGAGATCGTCCCCTCCTCAACCAGCGCGATCATATCATAGAGGTCCCGCGGGGCGACCCGCGCATCGTCAATCTCCAACCCCGACGTGTTCAGCAGCCGCGCGAAGTCCTCCGTCATCCAGTTCGCCACCTTCGTCGCCCGGTCGAGGAACGCCGCCCGGTCGAGCGCCTTCGCCGGCGCGACGGCGCGCTCGAAGTAGTCCGCCTTCGCCCGCGACTCGATGAGCAGGTCCGCCTTGTAGCGCGTCAGCCCGTACTCCTCCTCGAAGCGGCGCAGCTTGGCGTCCGGCAGCTCCGGCAGGCGCGCGCCGATCTCCTCGACCTCGCCCGCGGTCAGCGTGACCGGCGGCAGGTCCGGCTCCGGGAAGTAGCGGTAGTCGTGCGCCTCCTCCTTCGAGCGCTGGCTCACCGTGCGCCCCTCCGCCTCCACCCAGCCCCGCGTCTCCTGCACGATCCGCTCGCCGGCGTCGAGCAGTTGCGTCTGGCGCTCGACCTCCGACCGCAGCGCCAGGTACACCGCGCGGAAGCTGTTCATGTTCTTCACTTCGACCTTCGCGCCGTACCCCTCGGAGCCGGCCGGGCGCAGCGAGACGTTGGCGTCGCAGCGGAAGTTGCCCTCCTCCATGTTCGCCTTGCTGACGCCGATGTAGCGCAGGATCTGGCGCAGCTTCACCAGGTACGCCCGCGCCTCCTCCGGCGAGCGCATGTCGGGCTCGCTCACGATCTCCATCAGCGGCACGCCCGCGCGGTTCATGTCGATCAGCGAGTACGACTCCCCGGTCGCGTCCGTGCGATGCGTCAGCCGCGCCGTGTCCTCCTCCAGGTGCGCGCGCGTGATGCCGATGCGCCGCGGTGGCGCGTCCTCCACCTCGATCTCGAGCCAGCCGCCGGCCGTGAGCGGCAGGTCGTACTGCGAGATCTGGTAGCCCTTCAGCAGGTCCGGGTAGGGGTAGTTCTTGCGGTCGAACTTCGCGAAGGAAGGGATGCGGCAGTTCAGCGCGAGCCCGGTCATCACCGTGTACTCGACGGCCTTGCGGTTGATGACGGGCAGCACGCCGGGGAGCGCCATGCAGACGGGGCAGACGTGCGTGTTCGGCGGCGCGTCGGCGTAGGCCGCGCTGCAGCCGCAGAACATCTTCCGCTCCGTCAGGAGCTGGACATGCACCTCGAGGCCGATGACCGTTTCGTAGGTCGTGGCAGGGATGGAAGTCATCTATCAGCCTTCGCGCCCGTCCAGATCATAACAGCGCGTGATCACCCTCACAATCAATTGCACGCGCCGCGAAAGCTCTTGCAGACGCCTCGATCCGCGTGCGCGGGGCCGGCGCCGGATGAGCGCAGACGGGCTCGCTGGTCGCCGGTTCTGGTCGCTGGTCGCTGCTCGCCGGCCGGCGCTGTCCGCCGCGCCGCGCCCGCACCGTCGATCGACCCAACCCGTCCCCGCGCCGGCGATGCGACGGGCAGCCTCCCCGCTGACCTCCTGCCTCCGGCCGCGTGAAGCGCGCCGCTCACTTCTCGCCGTCCATCGCCTCCGCGATGAGCCGTGGCAATTCCTCGACGAGCTGCGAGCGCGGCACGACGACCTGCGCCCCCGCCTCGCGGGCAGCGCGCAGCGTCGCCGGCTCCGTGTGGCGCCCGAACGCCAGCACCGGCACCGCCGCCGCGTGCGCGCGACGCACGGCATCGAGCGCGTCGAACCCCGCCGCGTGCAGGTCGATGACCGCCAGCGCCGGCCCCCCGCTCAGCGCCGCATCGAGCGACGGAGCCGACGCGACGACCTCCGCCCGCAGCCCGCGCGCCCGCAGCGCCGCCTCGATGCGCGGCTGGAACATCAGGTCCGGCACCACCAGCACCGCCACGCGCTCATCGCCCATGCGCCGATCCTAGCGGACGCGGGTCATCGGCAGATGG
Source organism: Dehalococcoidia bacterium (assembly GCA_035650575.1). Taxonomy (GTDB): domain Bacteria; phylum Chloroflexota; class Dehalococcoidia; order DSTF01; family JACRBR01; genus DASRHM01. The sequence goes on from DASRHM010000123.1 coordinate 48,657, forward strand.
CGCCGGTTGCGCAGATGAGCTGGTTCGCGTTGTCGCCCGCTGCTGGTGGCTCGCGCCGCTGTCCGCCGGCCGTCCGGCGCCGATGGAGCCGCGCCGTCCTCCGCACGGGGGCGGGGCACTCCACCCTCCACCGCCCATCCTCCATCCCCCGCCGCATCGCGCGCCCACGCGCCGTGCGCCTACCAGCGCCGGGCGCGCCACCGGCGCTGCTAGACTGCGCCTGATGCCGGGGTGGCGAAACTGGCAGACGCAGCGGACTTAAAATCCGCCGCCCGAAAGGGCGTGTGGGTTCGACCCCCACCCCCGGCACCAACGGTTAGCATCGCGCACTGGCTTCGTGCTGCAGGGGTCGTTTGCGCCAGTGATCCTACGCCCGCACCCCGTTATCCTGATCCCGCACGATGATCACCCTCACCATCAACAACGCCCCCCGCACCTGCGATGACCCGCAGCGCAACCTGCTGAGCTTCATCCGCTTCGATGCCGGCCTCACGGGCACGAAGTACGGCTGCGGCGAGGGGCTCTGCGGCGCCTGCACCGTGCTCGTCGATGGCCAGCCCCTGCGCTCCTGCACGACCACCGTCGGCGCCGTCGCCGGCGGGCACATCACCACGATCGAGGGCCTGGCCGCGGACGGCGCGCTCCACCCCGTGCAGCAGGCGTTCATCGACGAGTCGGCGATGCAGTGCGGCTACTGCATCCCCGGCTTCATCATGACCTCCGTCGCGCTGCTCGCGCGCGACCCGCGCCCCGCGCCCGGCCTCGTGCGCGAGGCGCTGGCGCAGAACATGTGCCGCTGCGGCACCTACCAGCGCATCCTGCGCGCCGTCGAGCGCGCGGCGGACGCCATCGCGGGCGGGCGCGATGCCTGACGGCGCCGCCGGCGAGCGCGGGCTCCACGTCTTCGGCGAGGTCGGGCAGGGCTTCCCCCCGCCGCCGCGCACCTACGCGCGCGTCGCCTACGCGAACACCGAGCCCGACGTCGAGAAGGCGCGCTGGCTCACGGTGCGCCCCGACGGACGCGTCGTCGCCTACGCCGGCAAGGTCGAGTACGGGCAGGGCATCCGCACGGGCCTCGCGATCGAGGTCGCCGACGAGCTGCGCGTGCCGCTGGAGGCGGTCGAGGTCGTGCTCGGCGACACCGCCACCGTGCCGTGGGACATGGGCACGTTCGGCAGCCAGAGCACCGCGCGCGTCGGCCTGCAGCTCCGCAAGGCCGCCGCGACCGCGCGCGAGGCGCTGCTCGAGCTGGCGGCGGACCGGCTGGACCTCGCCGTCGCCGACCTCAGCGCGGAGCGCGGCGGCGTCGCCTCGAAGGCCGACCCGTCGCGCGCCGTGACGTACGCAGAATTGCTCGAAGGCCGCAGCGTGCAGCGCGACCTCGTCGACGACGTGCCGCTGACGCCCGCGCCGGACTTCGGCGTGATGGGCGCGCCGCACGCGCGCATCGATGCGGTCGCGCGCGTCACCGGGCAGGCGCGCTACTCGCAGGACATCACGCTCGATGGCATGCTCTTCGCCGCGGTCCTCCGCCCGCCGTCGCGCGGCGCGAAGCTCGTGTCGGTCGATACCGCGGCGGCCGAGCGCATGCCGGGCGTCGTCGCCGTGCTGCAGGACGAGCACCTCGTCGCCGCGCTCGCCGACACCGACGAGCACGCGATGGCCGCCGCGCGCGTCATCGCCGCGCAGTGGGACGAGCAGCACGCCGGCGTCTCGACGATCGACCTGCCGGAGCTGCTCGTGCGCACCGGCCACGACCCGTACGTCACGCAGGAGCAGGGCGCCCTCGACGAGGGCTTCCGCGCCGCCAGCGGCACGCTCGAGCGCACGTACTTCATCCCCTACGTCTCGAACGCGCCGATGGAGCCACGCGCGGCCGTCGCGCAGTGGGAGGGTGACCGGCTGACGGTCTGGGCCGGCACGCAGCGCCCGTTCGGCATCCGCACGGAGCTCGCGCAGCGCTTCGGCATCGACGAGTCGCAGGTGCGCGTCATCGCGCCGGAGATCGGCGGCGGCTTCGGCAGCAAGAGCCCGTATCCCGTCGCGCACGAAGCCGCGCGCCTGGCGCGGCTCGCCGGCCGGCCGGTGCGCGTCGCCTACACCCGCGCCGAGGACATGATGTACGCGACGGTCCGCCCGGCGGCGGTGATCGTCGTCAAGAGCGGCTTCACGCCCGACGGCAAGATCGTCGCCTGGCAGTTCGATGCCTATCACGCCGGCGACCGCCCGTTCCTCGGCCGCCGCGGCTCCGACTCGCCGTACGAGACGCCGCACGTGCGCGTGACGACGTACACGTCGGACAGCCCGCTCTCGACCGGCTCCTACCGCTCGCTCGGCGGCGCCGTCAACCACTTCGCGCGCGAGGTGCACATCGACGAGATCGCCGAGGCCGTGGGGCTCGACCCCGTCGAGCTGCGGCTGCGCAACCTCACGCACCCGCGATTCCGTCGCGTGCTGGAGCGCGCGGCGGATGCCCACGGCTGGCCGTCGCGCGCCGCGCATGCGGGCAACGGCGTCGCCATTGGCGTCGACGTCGGCAGCTACTGCGCGACCTGCGTGAAGCTCGACGTGCAGGGTCGCGAGGTGCGCGTCGACCGCGTGACGGCGGCGCTCGACTGCGGCCTCGTCGTCAACCCGGAGGGCGCGACGAACCAGGTCGAAGGGTCGATCGTCATGGGCATGGGCACTGCGCTCTGGGAGGCCGTCGACTTCCACGACGGGCGCGTGCTCAACGCCGGCTTCACGCGCTACCGCGTCCCGCGCACCAGCGACGCGCCTGCCATCCAGACGCTGCTCGTCGGCGACCCGGAGACGCCCTCGACCGGCGCCGGCGAGCCGGGCATCGTCCCCATCGCGGCGGCGATCTCGAACGCCGTCTTCGACCGCACGGGCCAGCGCCACCGCGAGCTGCCGATCACGCGCTACCGGCGCTGATCCCGCCGCCCTCCTCCTCCGTGAGTGCCAGACCGGCCGACCTCGGCCGGCGCGTAACCAGAACACCGCGGGCGGTGGAGGCTACCCGTGCTGCGCCCCGGCGACGTCCTCCGGCGTGTTGAGGTCGAGCAGCACGGCGGCGTCCTCGAACGGCACTTCGTACACCTCGGCGGCGTGGCGGCGCAGCACCGCGCGGATGCCCTGCGTCGCTTCGTCGATCGCCCGGAGTTCCTCCCGGAGCGATGCATCGAAGATCACCGGGTGCCCGCGATGCCCGAGGTGCGCCGGGACGGTTATCCGCGCGCCCGCCGCGCGGTGCGCTTCGACGAGCGCGCGCAGCAGCGCCGCCGGCCGCGGCTGGTCGACCGCGAGCAGCAGGACCGCCGTCGCGTCCGCCGGCGCCGCCTGCAGCCCCGCGAGGATCGAGCTGACTTTGCCCGTGCGGTACGCGTCGTTCCGCGCGATGCGCGTCTTCGGCGCGCCCGCGGCGACGCGCTCGATGCGCTCCGCCTCGTGCCCGCTGACCAGCACGATCGCCGAGACGTCGTCGACGGCGGCGAGCTGCGCGAGCTGGTAGGCGAGCAGGGAGGGGCTGTCCTGCCACGGGAGGAGCGCCTTCGGCTCACCCATGCGCTTCGACTCGCCGGCGGCGAGCAGGATCGCCGCGACGCCGGGCACGTCAGCGCGCGGCGTCGATGCGCGCGACGCGCTCGACCAGCCGCTCGGCGCTCATCGGCCCGCCGTCGCCGCCGAGGCGGTCCATCGTGACCTCCGCCATGATGCTGACCGCGATCTCCTCCGGCGACACGGCGCCGATATCGAGCCCGATCGGCGCGTGGATGTCGCGCAGCCGCGACTCGGGGATGCCGTCGCGCAGCAACTGGCGGTAGATCAGCGCGACCTTGCGCCGGCTGCCCATCAGCCCGACATAACCCGCGTCCGAGCGCGCCGCCGCGGCCAGCGCCTCGTAGTCGTACTTGTGCCCGCGGGTGACGATCACGACCGCGGAGTTCCGCCGCATCGGATACTGCGCGATCGCCTCGCCGATATCGCCCGCGATCACCGCGTCCGCCTCCGGGAAGCGGTCGCTGCTCGCGAAGTCCTTCCGGTCGTCGATCACCGCGATGCGGTAGCCGAGGAACGACGCGACCGTCGCGACCGCGCGGCCGACGTGCCCGCCGCCGACGATCACGACTTCCGGTGGTTCGGCGAAGACGTCAGCGAACGCCGTCGCGCCGTCCGGGAGGCGCACGACCGACGGCCTCGGCCGCGGCGCGTCGAGGAAGTTGCGCGCGACGCGCAACGCCGCGTCCTGCCGCGCGCCCAGATCGCCGAGGACGGCGCCGCCGGCGAACACGGCCAGCCGCCCGGCTTCGGCCGGCTCGATGACGCGGAGCACGACCGCGCGCCCCTCGCCCTCCGCCGCCCGCTGCAGCGCGCGCGCCAACGGCAGGTCATCGGCGCACCACGCCGGGTCGATGTCGATGCGCTCGGTGCCGCCGCACGCGAGCCCGTAGTCCACGGCGATATCCTCGGTGAGCTCGAAATCGAGCAGGCGCGGCCGGCCGGACGCCAGCGCGTCCGTCGCGGCCTCCCACGCCTCGGCTTCGATGCAGCCGCCGCCGAGCGTGCCCGCCATCGACCCGTCGGCGCGCACGAGCAGCCGCGCGCCGACCTTCTGCGGCGTCGAGCCGTGCGCGTCGACGAGCGTCGCCAGGGCGCAGCGCTCCCCGGCTTCCAGCGTGCGGACGAGTTCGCGCGTGACTTCGAGTTGCACGGATGGCCTCCGGGATTCAGTCTAGTCCATCAGCGTTCTAATGATCGCCTGCGGCAGAGGCAGTACAATCGCCGCCTCGGAGGTGCGTATGCGATTGTCCCGGCTGCTCTACAAGGGCGCGCGCATCGCCAACGACGTGGAGGCGCTCGAGAAGCCTGAGCGCCTGCCGCGGCGCGTGCGCAACAAGGTCAAGGGGCGGATCCTCGGGCGCGTCGGCTTCTGGCGCCGGCTCTGGAAGTAGGAGCAAGAAACCGGCCGCGGGGGCCGGTTCCGTCGTGCGCTCGCGTGGTGCCGAGGGCCAGAGTCGAACTGGCGACACCACGATTTTCAGTCGTGTGCTCTACCACCTGAGCTACCTCGGCACGCGGCGCAGTGTATCGGCGCCCTTCGCGGGGCGGCAAGCGAACGAGGATCGGTGCGCGCGTCGTGCGGCGCACGCTCACCGCGCCGCATGCGAAGGCTCGACGACGCGGTGCTCCGGCGTCGCGATCGTCGGGAACGAGATGACGAACGCCGCGCCGTCCGCCGGATGCGCCGAGATGCGCCCGTCCTGTGCTTCGACAGCCATCGTGACACGGTCAGTCCGATGCCAAGGCCGGTCGCGACGCGCGCCGAGCGCGGCGAGCGGTAGAACGGCGCGAAGACCGCTCCGCCTGGTCCGGCCCGAAGCCCTGACCGTGGTCGCGCACCGTCACGAACGCGCGTCCGTCGCGCTCCTCGACGATCGCCTCGATCGGCTCGTCGCGCGGGCTGTGCTTCTCCGCGTTGCTCAGCACGTCGTCAACACCTCGCGCAGCGCCGACAGCGAGACGAACACCGGCGCGGGGTCGCCTTCGACGCGCGCGTCGATGCGCCGGTGCGGATGCGCGCGCCCGTGCTCGCGAACGGCGAGCCGCTCGACGTCCTGCAAGGCGCACGGCCTCGCGGTCGAGCGCCTGCCCTTCGTTCAGGCGGGCCAGCACCAGCAGATCGTCGATGATGCGCTCGAGCCGGCCCGCGCTCTGCGCGATGTCGACCAGCGACTGGGCCCCATCGCTCTCGGCCAGCATCGACCCTCGCCGCCCGAGCAGCTCGGCGTTGCCCTTGATCAGCGTCAGGGGCGTTTTCATCTCGTGCGAGACGAAGCCGAGGAAGTGGCCGTGCGCCGGCGATCTGCTGGCCGCAGGGCGCGGCAACCTCGCCGAGGGCGGTCAGGCGCGGGCGTGCGGGCGCCAGCCCTCGGGCGGCGGCGCGTCGGCGGGCCACATGCGAATCGTGGCGCGCGTGGTCTCGCGGTAGCAGTAGGCGATGAACAGCACGCTCACCGGGAAGAACACGACGCGGCTGACGATGACGTACGCCGCCGTCGAGAGCACGGCGAGCATGCCGAGGCGGATCGCGGCCGTCACGGCGCTGATCGCGACGTTGAGCAGCGTGAGGCGCACGAACACCGGGTGGTCGACCGGCACCACCGGCGCGATGCCCGGCGCCACCTCGCGCGCGATGGCGCCGATCAGCGGCTTGCGCGCGAGGACGGTGCCGACGCCGACGCCCACGAAGATCACGTCGCTCACGATGTTCTGCGCGACGAACGCCGTCTCGCTCTCGGAGAGCAGGCCGATGATCGTGGAGGCGGTGACCACCGCGAAGGCGAGCACCGCGAGTGCGCGGATCACGCCGCGCCCGGGATAGCGGGCGAAGACGGCCGCCGAAGCGACAAACGACGACACGATGGCGATCTGCGGGCTCGCGACCTGGCGCACGACGAGGAACACCAATGCCGGCACCATGCCGGCGAACACGCGCGTGTCGATCCGCATGCGGCCGCTGCGGTACGCCGCCTCGAACTCCTCGTCGCTCATCGGCGTCGAGGCCGGGCTCGCGGCCGCGGAGGCGTCGGCAGGTTCCATCGCGATCGCCATCATCGCCGCCCGGAGCGGCGGCGTCATCCCTCGCCGGGTGCGATTTCGTCAAACGGCGACTCGATCCGGGCGCTGCCGCTAGCCAGAACGCGTGGCTATACTTCGCGCGATCTGCAGAGGTGCCCGATGGCCGTCCTTCTCGTCGCATCCGCCGAGCCGGGCGTCGGCCGCAGCGTCTTCGCGGCGGCGCTCGCCTGGCGCCTTGCCCGTGATGGCAAGCGCGTCACGCTCGCGCGCCTGGCGGGCGACGAGGGCGCTGCGGCGGACGCCGCCGCCTTCGCATCGATCGAGGAGCTGATGGCGCCGGCGCAGCCGGTGCAGGCCGGCGACCTGAAGGACGTCGCCGGAGACGTCGTGGCGGAAGCGCCGGCGGGCCCCGTGGACGCGCTTGCGAAGCAGCTCGATGCCCGTGTGGCGCTCGTCGCCACGCCATCGTCGCGCCCGCTCGACGTCCCGCCCGACCGGCTCGAGACGCGCATCCTCACCCGCGTCCCGGAGGCCCAGGTGGCGAGCCTGCGGGTGCCCGGCGTGGCGGTCGTCGGCGAGGACCGCATCCTTGCGGCGCCCTCGGTCGACGACATCGCGCGCGCGACCAAGGCCGAGTACCTGCACCGCGCCGACGAGCCGATCTCCATCGAGCGGGTGATGCTCGGCACGATCGCCTCGGACGCCGCGTCGCCGTACTTCGGGAACCGCGAGCGCACGTGCGTGGTCACCCGTCACGACAAGACGGATGTGCAGCTCGCCGCGCTCTTCACGGATATGGTCTGCCTGGTGCTCACCGGCGGGAAGCCGCCGAGCCCGTACCTGCTCGACCGGGTGAGCGGCCGTCGCGAGGAAGTCGCGGTCCTGCTCGCGCCCGGCGACACCGTCGAAACGATGCGTGCGATCGAGGGTCTGTATGGCGCGAGCCGCTTCGACGGCCGCGGCCGCATGGAGCGCGCGGTCTCCCTGCTCGACGTGGCGCTCCCCGTCCCCGCCTGAGTGCTGCCCGCGACGCGGCGCTCCCTCCCGCGTCCTCGGCCTGCAATGTATGATCCGATCCCACCCGCGAGGTCGTTTCCGGAACGCCGCGCTCGCTCTCGAGGAGTAGAAATCGGGCATGAAAGAGTACAAGACCGAGCAGCTTCGCAATCTCGTCCTCCTCGGCCACGGCGGCACCGGCAAGACCTCGCTGGCGGAAGCGGCGGCGTTCGCGAGTGGCGCCATCAGCCGGCTCGGCCGCGTCGATGACGGGACGACGGTCTCGGACTTCGAGCCGGACGAGCAGAAGCGCAAGATCAGCCTCTCCCTCGCGCTCGTGCCGTGCGAGTGGGCAAACCACAAGATCAACCTCATCGACTGCCCCGGCTACGCGGACTTCGTCGCGGAGGTGCGCAGCGGCATTGCCGCCGCCGATCTCGGCGTGATCGTCGTGGACGCGGTATCCGGGCTGCAGGTGGGCACGGAGCAGGCATGGCAGAACGCGGACCGGGCCCGGCTGCCCCGCGTCATCTTCATCAACCGGATGGACCGCGAGAACGCGAACTTCCAGCAGGCGCTCGACCAGCTCCAGGCGCGCTACGGGAAGAAGGTCGCCCCGCTGCAACTGCCGATCGGCGCCCAGGACAGCTTCTCCGGGGTGGTGGACCTGCTCCAGAACAAGGCGTACGCCGGCGAGAAGGGCGCGGCGGCCGAGGTGCCGGGCGACATGCAGGCTGCCGTCGCGGCGGCCCGCGAGCAGCTCATCGAGGCGGTCTGCGAGGCGGACGACGACGTCATGGCGCGCTACCTCGAGGGCGAGGAGCTCTCCGCCGACGAGCTGACCGGCGCCCTGCGGAAGGGCATCGCCGCCGGCGTCACCTACCCGGTGTTCGTCGGCTCGGCGGCGAAGAACATCGGCGTCACGGCGTTCCTCGACGCCATCGTCGCCGACGGGCCCTCGCCGGCCGATGTGGCGCCGCGCATCGCCCGCGCCGACGGCGGCGAAGAACCGCTGAAGGCCGACCCTGCCGGCCCGCTGGCCGCGCTCGTCTTCAAGACGTCGGCGGATCCTTTCGTGGGCAAGCTGACGTATTTGCGGGTTGTGTCCGGCACGCTCAAGGCCGACTCCCACGTCTGGAACGCCAACCACAACGTCGATGAGCGCATCGGACAGATCATCATCCTGCGCGGGAAGACGCAGGACCACGTGACCGCCCTCGCGGCCGGGGACATCGGCGCCGTCGCGAAGCTCGCGCACACGGTCACGGGGGACACGCTGTGCCAGAAGGACCGTGCGGTGACGCTCCCGGGGATCGAGTTCCCGCGCCCGCCGTACAACGTCGCCGTCACGCCGAAGGGGAAGGCCGATATCGACAAGCTCGGCCCGGCGCTCCAGCGCATCGCCGAGGAGGACCCGTCGCTCGTCGTGCGCCGCGATGAGACGACGGGCGAGACGATCATCTCGGGCATGGGCGATGCGCACGTCGAAGTGGCGGCGGAGCGGATGAAGCGCAAGTTCGGCGTGGACGTCGACTTGCACGCGCCGAAGGTGCCGTACCGCGAGACCGTGACATCGAGCGTGGACTCCGAGTACATCCACAAGAAGCAGACCGGCGGCCACGGCCAGTACGCGCGCGTCAACATCAAGGTCGAGCCGAACAAGGGTGGCGGGTTCGAATTCGTCGACAAGGTGGTCGGCGGCGCCGTGCCGCGCAACTACATCCCCGCCGTCGAGAAGGGTGTGCAGGAGGCGCTGCACGAGGGCGCGCTGGCGCACTTCCCGATGGTCGACATCCGCGTGACGCTGTTCGACGGCAAGGACCATCCGGTGGACTCGTCGGAGATGGCGTTCAAGATCGCCGGCTCGCAGGCCCTCAAGCAGGGCGCGCTCAAGGCGAACCCGGTGCTCCTCGAGCCGATCGTATCGATGAAGATCCGCGTGCCGGAGTCGAACACCGGCGACGTCATGAGCGACCTCAACGGCAAGCGTGCGAAAGTGCACGGCATGACGCCCGAGGACGGCGGCATGACCGTGATCGATGCCGAGGCGCCGCTCGCCGAGGTGTTGCGCTATGCCACCGACCTGCGCTCAATCACCCAGGGCCGCGGCAGCTTCGAGATGGAGTTCGACCACTACGAAGAGGTGCCACAGCACCTCGCGCAGAAGGTGATCGCCGAGGCGCAAAAGAACCATGAATAGTCAGGCGGGCACGATCCGGAACACCGGGTAGCGCGCGGCGACCATCGCGAACTCGCCCACCGGCGCATCGGGCCGCACGGGAATGTGCGGCCGCCCGCCGATCGCCCGGCGAACGAACCGCTTGATCACCGGCGCCCGCTCGTCCACGGGCAGCAACTCGAGCCGGACGCGTACGCGCGCGCCGTGGTGCAGGACTGCCGCGCCCCCCGCCGCGCGCACGTTGCGCACCCACTCCGAGCGGTCGCCGAGCATCGACACGAGATAGCGTTCGCCATCGAGCGTGACGGGGACGACGGCGGTCGCCGTGAACTTGCCGGTCCTGCGGCCGGGCACCTCGAGCGTCGTCTGCAGCGGCACGAACGGCAGACGGGAGACCGCGGCCATGCCGTGGTTCACGAGACGGCCGAGGCGCGTCGGCCGCCGGTCGCGGTAGAAGACGCGGTTCGGGATGCGCGTCGAGCCGTAGGCGAGCGCGGCGAGCGCGGCCGCAGTGAAGGCGATACGGCGCAGGGGCCCATGCGCGGATGCTCGCGCGCCGGGCCGCGCCGCGCGAGTGCCGTCCGGCAGGGCCGAAGGATGCCAGACGAGAGGAGGGAGCGGCCCAGTTGCCGCTCCCTCGCCGCTTCTTCTGAGTGCGGGTGGCTACTGCTCCATCGCGAGGCCGGCGATCTTCCACTGGCCGCCGACGTCCCGCCACGTCGCGACGGCGGTGAAGTCCTGGTCGCCGGAGAATTTGATCTTGAACACGTGGTCGTCGCCCTGGACCTCGTGGCTCTGGATGTCGAACGACTTGAGCTGGGGCATCGCGCCCATGTTGCCACCGCCCGACATCACCTGCGCCATCGCTTCTGGCGTCAGGTCGTTCATCACGCGCATCAGGTCGCCAATGAGCAGCGCCTGGCAGTTCTGCTTTACCGCTTCTTCGACATCGATGTCCGGCATGGATGCTCCTTGCTGTTCGGCCGTAACCGTTGTTGCGGGCGGTGCGGCGCGAAGGGAGCGCGCGCTCAGCCGGCGCGATCATAGGAGCAGGTCCGAGGCTATGTCAACGAACTTCGGCCCGCGCCCGGGTTGCCGCTTCGCTTGACATGCGCGATCAGCCGCCGATACGCTCGGCGCAGTGTCAACCGGCGCCCCTCCCTCGAACGCACGTCCCTCCCACAGTTCGCGTGTCCTCATCGGCCTGGCGATCCTCGTCTTCGCCGCGGTATCCGCCTACCTCGCGCTCGTTATCGTCACCCACATCGACAGCATCTTCTTCCCCGGGAACGACATCACCCTTCCCGGGGGCACCACGGTGACGAAGATCCTGCCGGGCGTGGATGCCTCCGGTGAGAGCGGCTCGAAGGACCGGATCAACATCCTGGTGATGGGGCTCGACCGGCGCCCGCGCGAGGGCCAGGCGCCGACGCGGACGGACACGCTGTTCGTCGTCACCGTCGACCCGAAGACGCACTCCTCGAGCATCCTCGGCATCCCGCGCGACCTCCTCGTGGACATTCCGCGGAAGGACTCCGGCACCTACACGGACCGCGTGAACACGGTCTACGTCGAGGGCGAGCTGGCGGACTATCCGCAGGGCGGCGTCGGGCTGCTCAAGGACGTGCTCGGCGCGCCGCCGTTCGACATCAAGATCGACCACTACGTGATCATCGACTTCAGCGGCTTCGAAAGCTTGATCGACGCGCTCGGCGGCATCGACGTGGACGTCCCGGACGAGGTGTACGACCCCTACTACTCGGAGACCGAGCTGCCGGGTGACTACGACCCGCAGCACTTCTACCCGGGACGCCAGCACATGGACGGCCAGACCGCGCTCGCCTACTCGCGCATCCGCTTCAGCAGCGATGACCTCGACCGCATTCAGCGCCAGCAGCTCGTGATCTTCGCGGCGATCGACAAGGCGAAGTCGCTCAACGTGCTGAGCAACGCCACGAGTCTCTGGGACAAATACAAGGACGCGATCCACACGGACATCAGCGATGCGCAGATCGCCGGCTACGCGTTGCTCGCGAACCAGGTGAAAGACAACCTGCAGGCCGTCTCGCTCGCCAGCGCCACCGTGCCCTGCACGACCGCCGGCGGCGCCGCCGTGCTCTGCGGCAGCGATGAGCGCATCTCCGAGATCGTGAAGGCGGTGTTCGAGGACAAGCCCGACCCCAGCGCCGCGCCGCTCGCGCCGACGCCGCAGCCGGTCTCGGTGCAGATCCAGAACGGGACGGGCACCGACAGCCTGGCGAGCCGCGTCGCCGCGTACGTCGCATCGCGCGGATACCCGGTGGACGACCTGAACGCGACGAACGTGTTCGATGGCCAGATGCACGAGACGTCCGAGATCCTCGACGTCGGCGGCTCGCACCGGCAGGCGGCGTACCTGCTCGCGAACTGGCTCGGCATCCCGGTCACGCGCGTGCGCAACGCGACCGCGGCGGAAACGGCGGCGCTAACGGGCGACCCGGCCCTCGTCGTCATCCTCGGGCAGGACGTGGACTTCGTCAGCCTGATCCAGTCGCCGACGACGACGACGCCCGGCGGCTGATCAGCGCTGCTTCGCCATCCGCTCCTTGATGCGCGTCAGCGCCGGCGTCGCCGATGGGTGCACGTCGTTCAGCAGCCCCAGGTAGTAGCTCACGTAGTCGCCGAAGTGCACCGCCCAGAGCACCTGTCCGAGCAGGTGCCGCCCCGGGACGTCGAGGACCTCCGCCGAGACTCCCTCGGAGGCGAGCTCGGCGGTCGTCGCTTCGATGCGCGCGCGGACGCGACGGTGGATCGCCTGATGGCGGAGGAACACGGCGTGCAGCAGCGGCACGACTCGTCGCGGCAGGCCGTAGCCCGCCTGCGCGTTGTGGTTCATTTCGGGCAGTTCGTCCCAGATCGCCCACGAGTTCGCGTTCTCGTTGACCTGCGTGCGCCAGCGATAGGCGACCGGCGCCAGTGCGCCCGCGCCGACGAAGACCGGCAGGTGCCCGGCGAGCCGCCGCGCGAGGCGCTTCGCGGGGTTCGCCTGCTCATCAACGTGGCGCGCGATCTCGCCGCCGAGGGTGCGCAACTCGCCTGCCGCGTCGCTCAACGGCCCCGCGAGGTCCGGCAACAGCCCTGTCTTCGAACAGATCGCGAGCGGCGCGATGAAGCTCCAGCCGAGCGCGGCGCGGGGTTCGCCGCCCCATTCGAAGAGAAGCGACGGCACGCCGCGCTCGCGCGCGATCTGCGCCAGCCGTCCGCCGGTCGCGATGGCGATGCACCGGGCGCCGCGCTTGAGGGCGCGCTCGAAGGCGGCGACGGTCTCCTCCGTATTGCCGCTGTTGGACGATGCCAGGACGAGGGTGCGTTCGTCGACATAAGCAGGGAGGGTGTACGAGCGGACGGTGAAGACCGGGGCCGTCGCGCCGAGGTCGACACCGAGCGCCTGCAACAGCGACCCGCCGATCCCGGAGCCGCCCATGCCGAGCACGGCGATGTTCTCGACGCGGCGATATGAGGCGGGCAACTCGAGCCGCTGGCCGGCCTCCCATGCGTCCTCGACCTGCCCGGGGAGCGCCTCGATTCGGGAGACCAGGTCTTCCGGGTCGAGGCGCGCGTAGGTCGCGGGGTCGTCGAGGGGGGAACCGGACATGGCGTCGGTATAGGCGATGCGCGCGCCGAAGGCCAACCGCGCGTTTCTGGACACCCGCACGCCGAGCGCAGAGAATTCGCACATGCGCCGTCCGCTCGCCGGCATCCGCGTCCTCGACCTGAGCATCTGGCAGCAGGGCACGTACGCGACGGCGCTGCTCGCGGACCTCGGCGCCGACGTCATCAAGGTCGAGGAGCCGGTCTCCGGCGACCCCGGCCGCTATTTCGACGTCGTCCGCGGCCTCGGGCTGAGCGCGTATTTCGAGGCGCACAACCGCGGCAAACGCTCGCTCGCCGTCGACCTGAAGGACCAGCGCGGCCGTGACGTACTGCTCGCGGTCGCGAAGCATGCCGATGTGTTCCTGACGAACTTCCGCGCCGGCGCCGTCGCCCGCATGGGCCTGACCTACGAGGCGCTGTCCGCCGCGAACCCCGGCATCGTCTACGTGCAGGCGTCGGGGCACGGCAACTACGGCGACGAGGCGGACCTCGGGTCGTTCGACATCCTGGCGCAGGCACGAGGCGGCCTCATGAGCATGACCGGCGAGCCGGACGACCCGCCGCTGCCAGCCGGGATACCGATCGCGGACCAGGTCGGCGCGCTGCACGCAACGATCGCCGTCCTCGCGGGGCTCGCCGGGCGGAATGCGGATGGCCGCGGCGTGCGCATCGATACGTCGCTACTCGGGAGCCAGCTCTCGCTGCAGGCGTTCAACATCACGAAGCACCTGTTCTCCGGGGAGCTCGCGTCCCGCCGGCCACGGGGCGGCACCACGCCGTTCTGGCGCGTGTACCGCGCGGGCGATAGCCGCTGGTTCGTCATCGGCATGCTGCTCGACCGCGCCTGGCCGCAGGTGGCGCATGCGATCGGCCGTCCGGACCTCGCGGCGGACGAGCGGTTCGCCACGTACCGCAAGCGGACGGTCGAGCACGGGGCCGAGCTGATCGCGGAGCTGGACGCCGTCTTCGCGACGGCGCCCGCGGCCGAGTGGATCGCGCGCCTGAACGAGGCCGGCATGTTCGCCGCGCCCGTGCAGGACTACGCGGACGTCGCGTCCGACCCGCAGGTCATCGCCAACGGCTACATCCAGGACGTGCCGCACCCCGGGGGCGCGCCGGTGCGCCTGGTGGGGAGCGGCCTCGCGCTCGATGGCGAGCCGCTGCGCATCGAGCGGCTGGCGCCGCAGCACGGGGAGCACACGGAGGCGGTGCTGCTCGAAGCGGGCTTCACCTGGGATGAGATCGTGCGCCTGCGCGAGGACGGCGTCGTCGGCCCCCGCCGGGCGGGCGAGTGAGGGCGGAGGCGCCATGCCGCTGACGATGCCGAAGGTCTTCGCCCCTGTCCGCGGCAGCGACGAGGGGATCATCGACTGGTCGCGGGAGGTCGAGGCCGCCGGCATCGACGGCGTCTTCGTCGGCGACCACGTGACGTTCTACGGCTCCGGCAGCGACGCGCTGATTAAGCTCGCGCCGATCGCCGCGGCGACCACGCGGCTCGAGTTGCAGACCTGCGTGTACCTGCTTGCGCTGCGCCACCCGACGCCGGTCGCGTTGCAGGCGGCGATGGTGGACCAACTGGCGCACGGGCGGCTGGTCCTCGGCGTCGGGATCGGAGGCGAGGACGCGAACGAGTGGTGGGCGTGCGGCGTCGACCCGCGGACGCGTGCGCGCCGCACCGACGAAGGCTTGCAGGTGCTGCGCAGCCTGTGGACGCAGGAAGAGACGACGTTCCACGGCAGGTACTTCGCCCTCGAACGCGTCCGCATGCGGCCGAAGCCGTACCGCGCCGGCGGCGTCACGCTCCAGGTCGGCGGGCGCAGCGACGCGGCCCTGCGCCGCACCGCGCGCTACGCCGACGGCTGGACGGGGATCTGGGTGAGCGTGCGCCGCTTCATCGAGGCAGGAGAGAAGATCGCCGAATTCGCCGGCGAGGCGGGGCGCGGCAACGACGTCTTCCCCCGCGGGATGCAGTTCTGGATGGGCGTCGACGACGACCGGGACGCGGCGCGCGCCAAGGTCGCGGCGAGCATGGAGGCGTTCTATCGCTTGCCGTTCGAGCGCTTCGAGAAGTACACGCCGTATGGCACGGCGGAGGAAGTCGCGCAGTTCATGGCGCCCTACATCGAAGCGGGTTGCGCGCACGTGAACCTGGTGATCGCGGATGCGCCCGAAGCGGTGCTCGAGCGCACGCTCGCCGTCAGGGACGCGCTGCGCCGCGTCTGCGCCTAGGCCTCCACCACCGGCTTCTCTTCGGTCACGAACGAGGCCACCCTGGTGTGGTCGATGAAGTTCTTTTCGTCTTCGAGCGCCGCCTTCACTTCGGCGGAGCCCATCGCCGAGCGCATCGTCTCGAGGTCGTCGAACCAGAGCTCCGCGGCCCCATCGAACGCCGGCGCCGTCTGCCCGCCGTACAGCGCGGGGACGGTGTGGCATTGCACGTAGCGGCGCAGGCCGGGGATGCGGCCGGCGATCGGCCCGTGGGTCTCCCGCCAGTAGGTCTGGAACTCCTCGACGCTCAGCTCCGGCTTCTTCGAGATGCAATAAATCAGCTTCACCATCGCGCGCCTCCATCGAGCCGATCGTGCGCATCCCGGGCGGAGAGTCAAGCGCGGCGCCTTCGCAGACTGCCGATGAGGCCGCTCGCGAGGGAGCGCACGCCGGCGGCTGTACGGAACGGCAGCGGCGGCCGCCGCCTGGCGAGCAGCACGACCGCGTACGGCGGCAGCGATATCAGGCCGGCGTCGAAGCGCACATGGTCCTCGCTGCCCCCGAAGCGGCGCTCCTCGCTCGAAATGAGCTTGCGCCAGCCGCCACGACGCAGGGCGCGCGGCACGCCGGCCGCCTCGGGCGTCGCGTCGATCCCGACGCCGCAGTTTGCCGCGATCAGGCGCTCGTCGCCGCCATGCCAGAGCCGCACGAGGAGGAGTCGCTCGCCGGCGGCCGTCACCTCCATGCGGGCGCGATCCTGGCGGCGCAGCACCGGGTCCTCGCGCCGCGCGCGCAGCAGCTCGCGGTAGAGCGCCCAGGTCTGGGCGCCGATGCCCTCGTCGCGCTCGCGCAGGTCGAGCTTCGAATCGAGGAAGGTCTGCTCCGCCTGCGGGTCGGGGATCTCGCGCTGGCCCTTCGGGTCGGCGAACGCCGCGAACGACGCGAACTCCTTGCGCCGGCCCTCGGTGACCTGCCTCCCGAGCTCCTCGTTGTGGTCCGTGAAATAGTAGAACCTGCTCGAGGCGGCGAACTCCTGGCCCATGAAGAGCAGCGGCGTGTACGGGAGCAGCAGGAGCAGCGCCGACCAGAACTTGTGCTGTTCCGCGCCGACGAGGTGCGAGAAGCGCCGTCCGAACGCCCGATTGCCGACCTGGTCGTGGTTCTGGATGAAGTACACGAAGCCGCTCGCCGGCAGTCCCGCGGCCGGCGTGCCGCGCGCGTGCCCCAGGTGCGACGATGCCTGTCCTTCGAACAGCCAGCCACGGGCGATCGTCCGGGCGAGTTCATCGAGCGTGCCGGCATAGTCCGCGTAGTAGCCGGCGTGCTCGTGGCTTGCCGCCGTGTGGACGCAGTGGTGAAAGTCGTCGGACCAGACCGCGTCGAAGCCGTACCCGCCGTCGCTCGCGGGGCGCACGTAGCGCGCGTCGTTCTCGTGCGTCTCGGCGATCAGCACGATATCGCGGCTCGTGCTGCCGCGCGCGCTCGTCGCGATCTCTTCGAGGATATGGCGCGGCGATGAATCGAACATCGCGAATGTGGCGTCGAGGCGCAGGCCGTCGATGTGGAACTCGTTGATCCAGTAGCACGCGTTGTCGATCACGAGGCGCCGCACATGCGCGCTCCGCGGGCCGTCGTAGTTCACCGCGTCGCCCCAGGGCGTCTGGTGACGGTCCGTCAGGTACTCGCGCGCGTACTGCAGCAGGTAGTTCCCGTCCGGCCCGAAGTGGTTGTAGACGACGTCCAGGATGACGCCGATGCCGCGCGCGTGCGCCGCATCGACGAGCCGGCGCAGGCCGTCAGGGCCGCCGTAGTTGCGCGTCGGCGCGAAGAGGTCGACGCCGTCGTAGCCCCAGTTCCGCGCGCCAGGGAACTCGGCGATGGGCATCAGCTCGATCGCGTTCACGCCGAGCTCCCGCAGGCGGTCCAATTCGCCGACCAGCGCCTCGAACGTGCCCGCGGGCGTGTACGTGCCGACGTGCAACTCGTAGACCACGAGCCCGTCCGCGCGCAAACCCGGCCATCCGGCGTCGGTCCACGCGAACGCGCGCGGGTCGACCACCTCCGACGGGCCGTGCGGGCCGTCGGGCTGGCTGCGCGAGTACGGGTCAGGGA
Source organism: Dehalococcoidia bacterium (assembly GCA_035650575.1). Taxonomy (GTDB): domain Bacteria; phylum Chloroflexota; class Dehalococcoidia; order DSTF01; family JACRBR01; genus DASRHM01. Next base: position 66,364 of record DASRHM010000123.1, read on the forward strand.
ACGACGCCGCGCCGTCGAGCCGGAAGCGGTAGCGCGTGCCGGCGGAGGCGGACGCGACGCTGGCGCACCACACGCCGTCGGGCTCGCGCGCCAGCGGCTCGTAGACATTGCCGATCTCGACGTCCACCGCCTCGGCGTGCGGCGCCCAGACGCGAAAGCGCACGCCTTCGGGTGTGACGTTCGCGCCCATCTCGAGGCGCCAGTGTTGTTCTTCCATACAGCAGCCGGAGCACGCCGCCGGGCGGAGCGCGCGGTCGCGAAAGTCTAGCGCGGCTCCGGCGCGGCGGGCGTTGCGCGCCGCACGGGCTCGCGAGCGCGTTCTGTTACAATCCGCGCGTTCCAGCGAGGGATGCATTGGCGCTCGAGATCCGGCCCTGCCGCGAGGACGAACTGCCGGCGATGCACCGCATCGCCGCGATCGTCTTCGGGAACTACCAGGGGCGGGACACCCCGAACCCCGGCGGCATGGCGCCCGAGTGGACGCTGTGCGCGTTCGAGGACGGGGAGCTGGCGACGAGCTATGCCGCGTTCCCGTTCCAGATGCGCCTCAACGGCGCCAAGGCGCCTGCGGCCGGCGTGACTTTCGTGGGCACGCTGCCGTGGTACCGGCGGCGCGGCCACCTGCGCCAGATCATGGAGACCGACCTGCGGCGCCGCTACGAGGAGCGCCGGGAGCCGATCGCGATCCTCCTCGCCTCCATCGCCGGCATCTACCAGCGCTACGGCTATGCCGTGGTGTCGGAACGCTACCGGTACAGCATCGACCCGCGCTGGATCGCGTTCGCGCCGTCGCTGCCGCGCGCGACGGGCACGTGGCGCGAAGTCTCGTCCGATGACTTGCCGCTGCTCGAGCGCATCTATCGGCAGTTCTCCTCCCCGCGGAACGGCTTGCTGCACCGCGCGCCGGTGATGTGGGAGCGCATGGTCATGGCGGCCGGAGGCAGCTTGAGCCCGGCGCCGGAGTTTGGACCGGCCGTGCTCTGCGTCTACGAGGAGCGGGGCGAGCCGCAGGCCTATGTCGCGTGGTCGGCGCGGGAGTTCCAGCAGGCGCCGGATGGCGCCGGCCCCGGTCAGCGCGTACTGGTCCGCGACCGCGCGTGGCTGACGCCCTCCGCGTATCGTGCGTGCTGGGAGTTCTTCGCGAACTTCGACCTCGCGCGCCGTATCGTCATCGAGCAGGCGCCGGTGGATGACCCGGCGTTCGACGTGCTGCTGAATCCGCGCGAGCTGAACGCCTGGAAGGGCGACTGGCTGCTCGGCCGCGTGATCGACGTCGAGCGAGCGCTGCCGCTCCGTCCCTACGGCGCGACGGGGCGTGTCGTGTTCGAGGTGCAGGACGAGCTGTGCCCGTGGAACGCCGGGCGCTGGGCGCTGGACGCGGGGCCGGAGGGCGCCGCCGTGAGCCGCGCCTCGGACTTGCCGCAGCTCTCAATGCACATCTCGGCCCTGGCGCAGCTCCTGTTCGGCCACCTTTCCCCGACCCGCGCGGTGCGCGCGGGACGCGCCGAGGCGGCGCCGGACGCGCCGCTCGAGCTGTGGGACGCGATGTGGCGCACGGATTACGCGCCGTTCTGCCCGGACCAGTTCTGAAGCCCTCAGGAGGACAGCGATGAAGACGATGAAGATCCCCGGCGGGCCGCAGGAAATCACTCCCGAGTGGCTAACCGATGCGCTGCGCGAGACAGGAGTCGTCTCCGGGGCGAGGGTGACGCGGGCAGACGTGAACGTCGTCGGAGAGGGCTCGGGGTTCATCGGCCAGCTTGCGCGCGTCGCCCTGGCGTACGACCGACCGCAACCCGGCGCGCCGGCGTCGCTCATCGCCAAGTTCCCGGGCGCCAGCGAGGGCGGGCGCCAGATCGGGAACCTCTTCCGCTTCTACGAGCGCGAGATCCGGTTCTACGAGGAGATCGCCGAAAAGATCGAGCTACGCACGCCGCGCCGCTACTACAGCGCGATGGACGTGGAGCGCGGCGAGTACGTCCTGCTCCTCGAGGACCTGCACCCGGCGCGGGTCGGCGACCAGACTGCCGGCTGTACCGTCGGCGAAGCGGAGCTGGCGGTGCGGGAGCTGGCGAAGTTCCACGCCAGCTGGTGGGAGCACCCCACGCTGTCCGGCATGGACTGGATGCTGATGATCAACGACGTGGTGCACCAGTCGGCGCAGCAATCCTACGCCGATGCGTGGCAGCCGTTCATCGACAACTTCGGACAAGACCTGCCGGCGGACTTCCTCGAGCTCGCCGAGGAGGTCGGGCGGAACGTCATCAACCTCCAGCACGCGCTCGCGGAGAAGCCGTGGACGATCGTCCACGGCGACTATCGGCTCGACAACCTGTTCTTCGGCTCGGAGCATGGCGGGCCGGAGTTCGCCGTCGCCGACTGGCAGATCACCTCGCGCGGTCGCGGGATCTTCGACCTCGCGTACCTCGTCATCGGCGGGCTGGAGCCGGCGACGCGGAAAGCGCACGAGATGGATCTCCTGCGGATGTACCACGAGATCCTGCTGGCACGCGGTGTGCGCGGCTACCAGTGGGAGCAGTGCCTGCGCGAGTACCGCATGTCGGCGCTGTACGTGCTGGTGTACGTGGTGATCTCGCTCGGCACGCTCGACTTTGCGAACGAGCGCGGGCTCGCGCTCTTCCGCGCGTGGCTCGAGCGCATCCGGGCCGCCCTGGCGGACCTGGACCCCCGCGGGCTGATGCCGTCCTAGGGGCCGCCGGTCAGCCTGCGAGCTCGGCCCGGGCCGCCGCCGCCCGCTGCTCGTTAGCGGCATCGACCTCCGCGAGCCTGGCCGCCGCCTCGCGTCCGATCTCCTCGTACTCCGGGCGCGGCAGCTTCTGCTCGTGGCGGCAGACGGCGCAGATGACCTTCGAGTCGCTCCAGAGCGGAATGAGCGGCACGAAGAACAACGTGAACCAGCGCTTCACGCGAATGCCATAGTGGAGCCGCCACTTCTGGCAGGCCTGGCATTGGATGATGCCCGACCACTCGGCTTCGCCCTTCTTCTTCCAACCCCAGGCGATCATGGCGCCTCCCCTCCTGTTGCCGTAAGTGTCGGACGGCGATGGGAGGTGTTGATACGCGCCCGCGCAGACCGTTCCGCCGAGGCTCGCCTCAGGGCCGCCAGAAGCGGCGGACGGCATAGGTGTCCGGCTTCGTCCAGTTCTCCCAGTACGCGGTCATCGCGCGGTCGATCGCCAGCTCGAAGACCCAGTCGGCGTCGTGCACGGTGTGGCCCGCCGCCGCGACGACGGCCGCGCGTTCGGCCGCGTCCTCGACCCTGCGCGCACGGCCGGTGACGTAGAACTCCTCGTCGTTCTTGCCGGGGAGGGCGTGGAGGGCATAGCGCCCGTCGCGCACGAGGTCCCAGCGCTTCGGTGACGGCGCTACGCGCCCGCCGCCCGCCACTGCCACGTACATCCGGCCGGAGGCGAAGATGGGGCACACCGGGTGGACGCGCGGTGCGCCGTCGCGACGCACCGTCGCGAGGAACATGATGGGCGCCGGCTTCAGGCGCGCCTTGCCGATCGCGGCCATCTCCGGCTCCGCCGTCTCGAAGTCCTGCCACGTCGCCATCGCGCACCTCCTGTGGATGCGGGCAGCATACGCGCGCGCTCCTGCCACCGTGGCGGCAGTTGTCCGGGCGCCGCGGCTTCCCGGTCATGACGCCTCGCTAGAATGGGATCGTGACCTCGACCCGCTTCGCCGAACAGCTTTCCCGCGTGCCGACGGGCCCGGGCGTCTACCTCATGCGCGACGCCGCGGCGAACGTCATCTACGTCGGGAAGGCGGCGAACCTGCGCAACCGCGTGCGCTCGTACTTCGGCTCGCCTTCGAGCATGGAGCCGAAGACTCGCGCGCTCTCGGAGTCAATCGCGGACTTCGAGTACGTCGTGACCCATACCGAGCAGGAGGCGCTCCACCTGGAGGCGGAGCTGGTGAAGCGGCACCAGCCGCTGTTCAACATCCGGCTGAAGGACGACAAGCACTACCCGTACCTGAAGGTGGACCTCGCCGACCCCTGGCCTCGCATCTACATCACGCGGCGGGTCGAAAAGGATGGGGGCCGCTACTTCGGGCCGTTCGCGAACGCCGGCTCCGTGCGGCGGACGCTCGATATCGTCAACAAGCTGTTTCCCTGGCGCTCGTGCACGAAGACGATCACGGGGACGGACCCGCGCCCTTGCCTCGACTACTTCATCAATCGCTGCATCGCCCCGTGCACGGCCTACTGCACGAAGGACGAGTACGACGAGGTGATCCGGCAGGTCATCCTCTTCCTCGAGGGCCGCACGGACGAGGTTGTCCGGCGCCTCCGCGGCGAGATGAAGCAGGCGTCCGAGGCGATGGACTACGAGCGGGCAGCCCGCGTCCGCGACCAGCTCACCGCGATCGAGCGGGTCACGGAGCGCCAGACCGTCGCGAGCACGAAGCGCGCGGACGAGGACGTGTTCGGCCTCTCGCGCGGCGAGGGCGAGGCCGTGGTGCAGGTGCTGTTCATCCGCGGGACGCGCATGGTCGGCACGGACAACTTCACGCTCGACGGCACGAAGGACGAGTCCGATGCGGATGTGATGGCGAGCTTCGTGAAGCAGTTCTACGAGTCCGCGACCTACGTCCCGAAGAAGGTCTTCGTGCCGGTCGCGCTCCCCGAGCAGGAGCTGATCGAGGCGTTCCTCAGCGAGCGCCGGGGGACGAAGGTCGAAATCGTCGTCCCGGCGCGCGGCGAGAAGCGCCGGCTGGTCGACATGGCGGCGAAGAACGCCCGCGAGGCGCGCGAGATGGCGCACGTGAAGTGGCTCGCCGACCGGGGGAAGACGCAGGCGGCGCTCGGGCAGCTGCAGGAGGAGCTCGACCTGCCAACGGCGCCGAAGCGCATCGAGTGCTACGACATCTCGAACATCCAGGGCACGTCGTCGGTCGGGTCGATGGTCGTGTTCGTCGACGGGCACCCGCGCCCGCAGGAGTACCGGCGCTTCCGCATCAAGTCGGTGGTCGGCGCGAACGACTTCGCGTCGATGGCAGAGGTGCTGCGCCGCCGTTTCGCCCGCGCCCGCCGCCGTCTGCTCGAGGAGACCGGCGCGAGCGCCCCGGACGACGGCGCGGTGCCGCCGGACGGCGCCCGGCCGGAGCGCGACGACGTGTCGTTCGCCGCGCTGCCGGACCTCGTCGTCATCGACGGCGGCAAGGGCCAGCTCGCGGCCGCGGCGGACGTCATGCGCGAGATGGGCGTG